>NZ_BAAAYX010000012.1:28377-45674 GCF_039536605.1 Microlunatus aurantiacus | reverse complement strand
GGGCCAGGTTACGGCCCATCACGGCCAGGCCGGTGACACCGATCTGCGCGAGCTCAGTCATGGGTGGAGCCTCTCGGGAGTGCGGGAGAGATGGGGGACGACACGCAACTCGTCGGCACCCATCGCGACGGACGAGCAGGACCTGCGGAACTTCCTGACCTCGGAGCGCGTGCCGCGACAGACAGCTCCGGTCATCGCGTTGCTCCTGCGGGGTGTGTGAGACGATCACGGTCGAGTGGCAGTGGTGCGACGCTCAGCGTATCGGGGGCCGATCCGCCCGTCTCACCCGTGCCACCGGGGCAATCACGGCTCGGGAGGTGTCGCGTCATGCTGCAGTCGCTCGGGGTCTCCGGGTCCGCCGAGGCCCTCTACATGCTCCTGGCGCCGCTGGATGCGGCGTCGGAGACCGAGCTCGCCGAGCTCGCCACAGGCGATCCCCAGGAGACGGCTGCTCTGCTGGTTGAGCTGCAGGACCTGGGCTTGGCCCGGCCCACCGGCTCGGGGGCGTGGGAGCCGCTGCCCCTGCTCGCCGCCGTCGCTGGTCTGAAGATCCGACGGGTGGCCGAGATCGAGGCGGCGACCACGGCCGCCGAGACGCTGCAGAACCGCCTGCTCGCCCGGACCCAGGACCACGGCGAGGGCTACGTGAACATCCTCGTCGGCCGCGAGGCCATCCTGGAGACCCGGCTCGAGCTGTGCGAGACCGCGGTGCGCGATCTCTGCGCGTTCGACAAGCCTCCCTACGTGGCGTCCCGCCAGAACGTCACCACCGCTGCGTTGAGTGTCGAACCGGAGTGGCAGGCCCTCGACCGCGGCGTCAACCTCCGTTGCGTGTACCACCCCGGCTTCGACGAGGACCGGCTGACCGAGCTGGCGCTGTTCGCGACCAAGGGTGAGCAGTCCCGGACCGCACCGGTGCCGATGAAGCTCCTGCTGGCCGACCAGCAGGCGGCGCTCATCCCGTCGATGCGGTCCTACGAGCCCGGCCAGGAGCTGCGGGCCTCGGTGGTCCGACACCCGTTGCTGGTGGAGGCACTGCAGTGGCTCTTCGAGGCCGTCTGGGACGCCTCGGTGCCCATCGTGACGACCGCCAGCGTCACGGAGTCCGATCCGCGGCGCCAGATGCTGATCTCGTTGATGATGACCGGTTCCACCGACAGCGCGATCGCGACCCAGCTGGGGATCAACGTGCGGTCGGTCCGGCGGTGGATCTCCGAGCTGATGGACGATCTCGGCGTCACCACCCGGCTCCAGCTCGGCGCGGCCCTCGTCCGGGCCGACAACCTCGGACAGGTGTCCTACATGCGTCCCCGGGGCGGACAGAGAACTACCCCCGAGCCACGGCGGGCTCAGGGGTAGGTCGTCGTCCGGACAGCAGACGGTCAGACGCTGTTGGCCACCGAGTTGGCCAGGTCACCTTTGGAGACGCTGTTGGCGCGGTCGCCACTGGAGACGCTGTTCGCGCGGTCCTCGTTGGAGACGCTGTTCGCGTCGCCCTGGCTGACGGAGTTGGCATCGGTCCCTGAGGTCCCGGCCGTCCCCGACTCGCTGAGGTTGCGGAGGTCGATGTCGAACACGACCCTGGTCGCCGATGTCGGCGAGGCTTCGGCGGGCAGTGCAGCGAGTGCCCCTGCCGCCAGCGCGCCACCGACCACAGCTGCTCCCAACAGCCGAGCCCAACGACGCGCACCAATGACTCGATGCATGTGATCCCTTCCTTGGTCGTCCGCGCCGTTCCCGCGACGCGAATGATCCCCTGACGTGTGGGACAAACTTATGGCGCCCCGGTGTGAACGTCATCAAGAGCAGAAAGGGAAAAGAGGACATGTCATCAAGTGGACACGCCTGACTCGCGTTAGGGCCACTACTAACTACGACCCGCGTACAAGTTGATGACGACCTGCGACCCCTGTCCTGTGGTAATGGCGGTGCGGCCGCGGTGGTGGGCCCGGGGACCGTCGTACTGCCCCGAACAGACTCGACCTGTCGGCCCCACGCGGTCAACCCATCCGACAGAATTTCTCAGGTTCGGGTACCGTCCGGGGCCGTCGGTGGGCGCGTCGCACGCGGGCGACCTCGGTATCCCGCACGAGCCCGCTGTCACAGGCGTGGTGCACCCTGGGGACATGACCGTGTCCCCCTCCCCCACCCCACTGCCGCGGCGGGCCCGCTGCACGTTCGTGCCGCCCTACCTGCTGCATCACCTCGCCGCCGAGGACCGTCCCACGCTCGCGGCCGCCGAGCACCCGTGCGGCCGGACCCTGCGGATCGACGCCGGATTCCGCGAGCGGCGCGAGCAGGCGTCCGCCGAGCCGAGTCTGCGAGCGTCGGGACCCACCGCTGACGCTCCGGCCGGCGACCGCTGGGTCATCCACACCGCCGCCAACGAGGAGACCCTGCCCGGCGCGGTGGCCCGGACCGAGGGCGACCCCGCCACCGACGACCCGGCCGTCGACGAGGCCTACACGTGGACCCAGCAGGTCTGGGACCTCTACCAGCAGCAGTTCGACCGGCTCTCCTACGACGCCGCGGGGAGCACCGTCTCGGTCACGGTCCACTACGGCCAGGCGTACGACAACGCCTTCTGGGACGGCGAGCAGCTGGTCTTCGGCGACGGCGACGGTCAGATCTTCGAGCGGTTCACCAAGCCCGCGGACGTGCTCGCCCACGAGTTCAGTCACGGCGTCGTGCAGTACACCTCGGGCTTCACCTACAACGGCCAGTCGGGCGCTCTGAACGAGAGCATCGCCGACGTCTTCGCTGCCATGTCGGTGCAGCACGCCGCCGGCCAGACCGCCGACCAGGCGAGCTGGCTGATCGGTGAGGGCCTGTTCAAGCCCGGCATCAACGCGACGGCCCTGCGCTCCATGCTCGAACCGGGCACGGCGTACGACGACCCCCAGCTCGGCAAGGACCCCCAGGTGGGCTCGATGGCCGACTACGTCGACACCACCGAGGACAACGGCGGGGTGCACCTCAACTCGGGCATCCCGAACCGGGCGTTCGCGCTGGCCGCCCGCAGCGTCGGCGGCCGCAGCTGGGAGCAGATCGGCAAGGTCTGGTACGCCGCGCTGACCTCTCCCGACGTCACGGCGTCGACGGACTTCACGGGGTTCGCCGACGCGACAGTGGCGGCCGCCACCACGCTGTTCGCCGGCACCCCGGTGCCCGACCAGGTGCGGGCCGCCTGGGTGGAGGTGGGGGTGCTGGAGAGCTCGGTGCCCGTCGACGTGGTTGAGCCCGCCCCGTCGACCCCACCCGCCCCGTCGACCCCACCCGCCCCGTCGACCTCACCCGGCCCGGCCGATCCGGCCTCGCCGTCGGACCCGGCCGATCGCACCCCGGAGCCGGACTCGTCGGACCCGGGCGGCGCCGCTGACCCGGGCGCCCCGGCGCCGACCGCTCCGCAGACGGTGGCGGTACGCCGCAGCGGTGGGTTCACCGGACAGGTCCGCAGTGCTGAGCTGGAGCTGGGCGAGGACCCGCAGGCCGTCGAGGTGCGCCGGCTGCTCCGACGAGTGGATCTGCAGAGCGTGACGACCAGCGGCGAGGCCCCGGACCGGTTCGTCTACACGGTCGCGGTCGGTGAGCAGACCATCACCGTGGGCGAGCGCGACCTCACCCCCGACTTGCAGCGCGTGGTCCAGATCGTGCTGGGGTCGGGTGGCACCCCGCCCGATCTCGGAGGCAACGGCTCCGACCTGCGGTGAGCCTGCGGCGGCGGGTGGCGCTCAGGCGCCATCCGCCGCCGACCGGGTCACGTCAGGTTCATGATCACCAAGACGAGCACGATGATCACCAGGACACCGATGATGGTGCCGATCACTCCTCTGTTCACTGCGACCTCCTGAGGCGGGAACGGGGTTTATCGCGTAAACGTAGCGTCTGCGGGAGGGGTTGGCCACCACCGACAGGTCACGCTTCGGCCTCGGTCGGACCCCGGCCCCGCTCAGGCGGTCCAGCCGAGCAGCCGCTCACCCAGGGTGAGCGCCCCCAGCCACACCAGCACCGCGATCACCGGCAGCGCAACGAGCCGCCAGGGGTGGGATCGGAACCACCGGATCCCGAGCACCACCAGGGCGACCCAGATGATCATCAACCCCACCACGGCCCAGAGCGGCGCCACCAGACCGGACGCCAGGTAGTAGAAGCCGATCACCAGCAGCGCGGCCATGGCCAGGCCGCCGACCACCAGGCTGAGCACCCGGCGACCGTCAGTGGTCGCCCGCACGTCGTCGGTCATGTCCGCATGATGACACCTCGCGCCCGCGGGTGCGGCGCCGGCGACGGAGCGCTCGCCGTCAGCGGCGGAAGACCACGCTCAGGTCCGTACGGAACCGTTCCAGGAGCTCCGGGATCGGCGCCCGCCCGATGCCGGGGGTGGTGTCCACGGCGACCTGGCCGTCGACCATCTCCACCGGTTCGGTGAGGTCGACGTCGTAGAACCGGGAGGAGGCCGAGATGTCGCCCGGCAGCACGAAGCCCGGCAGCGACGCCAGGGCGGCGTTGGCCGAGCGCCCCAGTCCGGTCTCCAGCATCCCGCCGCACCAGACGGCGATCCCGTGGGCCCGGGCCAGGTCGTGGATCCGTACGGCCTCGAGGTAACCACCGACGCGACCCGGCTTGATGTTGATCACCTGGGCCGCGCCGAGAGCGATGGCGTCGGCCGCGGACCGGGCGGAGACGACCGACTCGTCCAGGCAGAGGGGGGTCTGCAGCCGGGTGGCCAGGACGGCGTGCTGGCGGAGGTCGTCCTCGGCCAGCGGCTGCTCGAGCAGCAGCAGCCCGAACTCGTCCAACCGACGCAGCGTGGTCGCGTCGAGCAGGGTGTACGCGGCGTTGGCGTCCACCTGGAGGGGCACGTCGTCACCGAACACCCCTCGTACGGCGCGCACGAGCTCGACGTCCCACCCGGGCTTGATCTTGAGCTTGATCCGCACGTAGCCGTCGTCGAGATACCCCTCGACGACCCGGAGCGTCTGTTCGATGGACTCCTGGATGCCGACCGACACCCCCGAGGGAACGGTGGACCGCACCCCGCCCAGGTAGGCGGCGAAGGACTGCCCGGAGGCCCGCAGCTGCGCATCGAGCACCGCCATCTCCACGGCCGCCTTGGCCATCGGGTGACCGATCACGTGCCGCAGCCGGTGGCCCACGGTCTCCGCCACCAGGTCGTCGGCATCGCCACCTTCGGTGTCGCCGGCTCCGTGCGGTCCGCCCTGCTGGCCGGCCGTGAGCGCCGGAACCAGCCAGCGGCCGATCACCTGGGCGCACCCGTCGACGTACTCGCTGGAGTAGAGGGGGTCCTCCATGGCGACGCACTCCCCCCAGCCGGTGACCGGGCCGGCGGCCGTGTCGGCGCCGATCTCCACGATCAGCGCCTCCTTGCTGTGCTCGGTGCCGAACGAGGTGGTGAACGGCGAGACGAGCGGCATCGAGATCCGGTGCAGCCGCACCCGGGTGATGATCATGAGAGGGTCCTGTTCACGGGGCTCCCGCCCTCTGGTCGGGGTGGTTCCACCCGGTAGCCGGTCCCCCGGTCGAAGCCGGTGATCGACCAGCCGTCGGCGAGCAACGGCTGCAGGACGTCGCGGACCTCCGTACGCCAGCGCGACGCGGTGGTCGGGGCGACGCGACGCAGGGTCGTGATGTCGTCGGGCACCGCGACGGTGACCGGGGTCGCCGGGTCGAGGTCGGCGCGGGCGGTGCCGGTCGCGGGCGCGCCGTCGACGTCGATCAGCAGCTCCACGGCCTCGACGGTTGATCTCGGCGGTGCGGGCTCGGTGAGCCGCCACCGAACCAGCAGCCGATCACTGGCGTCACCCCGGTTGAGCACGTCGTCGAGGTCGCCGTACAGGTCGGGCAGGTAGCTCTCCGGGCGAGCACCGAGTCGTACGTTGACGTACGCGTTCCGCGAGACCAGCGGGTCGTAGGTCCAGGTGATGGCGGAGCCGCCGCGGGCGAGCACCCACGCGCGCTGGTGCTGCTTGAGCGCCGACCCGACCCCGCGTCCGACGTGACCGGGCAGCACCCCGGTGATGTGGGAGTGCAGGGTGCCGCCGGCCGGCACACCCCAGAAACCCAGGGCCGCGCCGATCATGTCCTCGCCCGCGTAGGCGGCGGCGAGATAGCCACCGGCGTGGGAGAGGGCGACCATCAGGGCCGGGTCCACCTCGTGACCGGCGTCGGCACGGAACCAGATCGCGTCCCACAGCGTCGACGCGGCGGTCATCTCCCGGCTGCCGGCGAGCTCCCGCACCGTGACGTCGTCGACCACGACAGCGGAGTCTAGAACCTCGCTGACGCCCCCCTTCACTCGCCGACGCCCCCCGTGCAATCGGGGCGTCAGTGAGTGAAAGGGGGCGTCAGCGAGAAAGATCCGTTGTCACTGACCGGCCGGGCGGAGGCGCAGGGCCTGCATGCCGCCGTCGACGGCGAGGGCGACCCCGGTGGTGGAGCCGGCCCGGGGGCTGGCCAGGTAGGCCACGGCCCCGGCGACCTCGTCGGCGGTGACCAGCCGACCGTGGGGCTGCCGCGCCTCCAGAGCCGCTCGCTCGGCCGCCGGGTCGGCGGCGCTGTCCAGCAGCCGCCCGACCCACGGGGTGTCGGCCGTGCCGGGGTTGACGCAGTTGACCCGGATCCCCTCCCGCAGGTGGTCGGCGGCCATCGCCTGGGTCAGGGACAGCACCGCGCCCTTCGTGGTGCTGTAGAGCGCCCGCTGCGGCAGGCCGGCCGTGGCCGCGACCGAGCAGGTGTTGACCACCGCCGCCGCCCGGGACGCGCGCAGGTGCGGGAGGGCGGCGCGGGTCACCCGGACCATGCCGATCACGTTGATGTCGAGGACCCGCTGCCACTCCTCGTCGGGGTTGTCGGCCACGGTCCCCTGGGCCCCCACACCCGCGTTGTTGACCACGATGTCCAGACCGCCGAAGCGGTCCACCGTCCCCTGGATGGCGGCTCGGACGGAGGCGTCGTCGGCCACGTCACAGCGGAAGCCGACCAGGGGCGGGGCCACGTCCTCGGTGTGCAGGTCGAGCACCGCCACCTGCGCTCCGCCGCGCGCCAGCTCGGCAGCGATGGCGGCGCCGATCCCGGACGCGCCACCGGTGACCGCGGCCACCAGCCCCTCGAAGTCGCCGCTCATGCGGGACCAGCCCCACCCTGACCAGCCGCGTCCGGACCGACACCGGTCATCAGCTGCCGCTGCGCACCGAGACCGTCGATCTCGATCCGGACCACGTCACCCGGCCGCAGGTACGGGAACCGTCCCGACAGGGCCACCCCCTCGGGCGTCCCGGTCAGCACCACGTCACCGACCTCCAGCGCCAGGTACTGGCTCAGGTGCCGGATGATCGTCGGGCAGTCGAAGATCAGGTCCGCGGTCGTGGAGTCCTGACGCGGCTCGTCGTTCACCCAGCTGCGCAGCCGGAGCGCCGCGTGGTCGACGTCGTCGGTGCTGACCAGCCAGGGTCCGATCGGGGTCGAGCCGGGCACGCACTTCCCCTTGCTCCACTGGCCGCCGGACTCCTCGATCTGGAAGGTCCGCTCGGACAGGTCGTTGACCACGGTGAAGCCGGCGACGTAGTCGAGGGGGTCCTCGTCGTCGGTCAGCTCGTACGCCCGCTTGCCGATGATCATGGCCAGCTCGACCTCCCAGTCGATCTTGGCCGCCCGCGCGGGGATCCGGAAGTCGTCGCCCGGCGCGGCGATCGTGTTGGGGGTCTTGAGGAACATGACTGGCACCGCGGGCGGCGCGGCACCCGACTCGGCGGCGTGGGCCGCGTAGTTCATCCCGATCGCGATGACGGCGCCGGGCGTGGCCACCGGGGCCTCGAAGACGGCGTCGGTCAGGTCGAACCGGTCGAGCCGGCCGCCGGCCGCCGCGGTGGCCGCCTCCGCCAGCAGCGGCAGCGTCGTGGGTGTCAGGTCACCCAGCAGCTCGGAGAGGTCGTACGCCTCGTCGCCGGAGACCACCACGGGCCTCGTGCCGTGCACGGTCCTCACGCGGGCGAACTTCATGACTCTCCTTCGCTGCCACACCGGTGCGACCGGACACGGAACTGTCCCGGCCGGTCGACACCATACATCGGACTATGCCGACCCGGCAGAGCTACTCATCGCGTTCAGAAGGCCTGTTGACCCTCAGAGGTCGGATGTCTAGGCTCGGAAGCCCGCGCGACGGAAGGACTCCCGTGTCCAGGATCTCTGCAGCCGAGACGGTCGACGTCCGGTTCCCCACGTCCCAGCAGCTCGACGGCTCGGATGCCATGAACCCCGACCCGGACTACTCGGCGGCCTATCTCACCCTCGTCAGCGACGCCGGCGACGGCCTGGTCGGGGCCGGGTTCGTGTTCACCATCGGCACCGGCAACAACATCGCCGCCGAGGCCATCCAGACCGTGGCGGACGCACTCGTCGGCGAGTCCGTCGAGGACCTGCTGGCCGACATGGGGGCCACCTACCGCCGGTTCGTCTACGACTCGCCGTTGCGCTGGCTCGGACCGGAGAAGGGCGTCGTGCACATGGCCATCGGCGCCGTGGTCAACGCCTTGTGGGATCTCAAGGCCAAGCGCGCGGGGCAGCCGCTGTGGCAGCTCGTGTCGTCGCTGTCCCCCGAGGAGCTGGTCGGTCTGGTCGACTTCCGCTACCTGACCGACGCCCTCACCCCCGAAGAGGCCCTGGAGATCCTCCGGCGGGCCGAGCCGGGTCGCGCGGAGCGGACCGCCCAGCTGCTGGAGCGCGGCTACCCCGCCTACACCACGACCCCGGGATGGTTGGGCTACAGCGACGAGAAGATGGTCCGACTCGCCCACGAGGCCGTCGCCGACGGGTTCGACCAGATCAAGCTGAAGGTCGGCCACGACCTCGACGACGACATCCGACGTCTTGCCCTGGCCCGTCGCGAGGTCGGTCCCGACATCAAGATCGCCATCGACGCCAACCAGTGCTGGGACGTCGACGCCGCCATCGCCTGGGTGCGGGAGCTGCAGCCGTACGACCTGGCCTGGATCGAGGAGCCGACCAGCCCCGACGACCTGCTCGGCCACGCGACGATCCGCAAGGCGCTGGCCGGGGTGCCGGTGGCGACCGGTGAGCACACCGCGAACCGGGTCATGTTCAAGCAGCTGCTCCAGCTGGAGGCCATCGACGTGATGCAGATCGACGCGGCCCGGGTCGCCGGGGTCAACGAGAACATCGCGAACCTGTTGCTGGCCGCCAAGTTCGGGGTCCGGGTCTGCCCGCACGCCGGCGGCGTGGGGCTCTGTGAGGCGGTGCAGCACCTGTCCATGATCGACTTCGTGGCGGTCAGCGGCTCGTGGGACAACCGCTACCTGGAGTTCGTCGACCACCTGCACGAGCACTTCGTCGACCCGGTCCGGGTGGTCGACGGGCGCTACCTCGCCCCGCGGGAAGCCGGAGCCGGCACGGAGATGCTGGCTGCGTCGGTGTCCGAGTACCGCCACTCGGCGGTCTGATCATGGTCGCGGCCGCGCCGCCGGACCTGGCCTCGTTCACCCACGACCGGCTCGGGCTCTTCCTCCACTTCGGTCTCTACGCGCTGGCCGCCCGGCACGAGTGGGTGCAGAACCGGGAGCGGCTCCACCCCGACGCGTACGCCAGGTACTTCGAGCGCTTCGACCCGGACCTGTTCGACGCCACCGACTGGGCCCGGCAGTGCCGGCGGGCGGGCATGCGCTACGCGGTGCTGACCACCAAGCACCACGAGGGCTTCTGCTTGTGGGACAGCGAACACACCGACTTCAAGATCACCAACACGCCGTTCGGACGCGACCTGGTGGCGGAGTTCGTCACGGCGTTCCGGGCCGAGGGGATCAAGATCGGGTTCTACCACTCGCTGCTCGACTGGCACCACCCGGACTTCGTCATCGACGGCTTCCACCCGCTGCGGGACGAGCCGGATCTCGACCAGCTCAACGCCGGCCGCGACATGGCCCGCTACCGCCAGTACCTCCATGATCAGGTACGCGAGCTGCTGACGTCGTACGGCGAGATCAGCTACCTGTTCTACGACTTCTCCTACCCGGCCCGCCTGCACCCGGAGATCCATCATCACAAGGGGGCTGAGGACTGGGGCTCGCGCGAGCTGCTGGAGCTGACCCGGCGGCTGCAGCCCGGCATCGTGGTCAACGACCGGTTGGATCTGCCCGGGGACCTGGTCACACCCGAGCAGTACCAGCCCGCGGGGCCGATGCTGCGACCCCCCGGCACGCCCCAGGACCCGGGCCGCTCGGAGCTGGTCGCCTGGGAGGCGTGCCAGACGATCAACGGCAGCTGGGGCTACCACCGGGACAACACGCTGAACAAGACGCCGGACATGCTGGTCCGGATGCTGGTGGACGGGGTGAGCAAGGGCGGCAACCTGCTGCTCAACGTCGGCCCGACCGGGCGCGGCACCCTGGACCCGGCGTCCCAGGAGACGCTGACAGGCCTGGGCGCGTGGATGCGGTTGCACGGGCGGTCGATCTACGGTGCCGGACCCAGCGAGCTGACCCCGCCACCCGACTGCCGCTACACGGAGCGCGGCGACCGCCTGTACCTGCACCTGTTCGCCTGGCCCTTCGAGCACGTCCACCTGCCGGGGCTGGCCGGGCGGGTGGCGTACGCGCAGCTGCTGGACGACGCCTCCGAGATCTTCCTCGCCAGCAGCGATCCCGAGGCGCCGGCGCACAACACGGAGATGGGCGGGCAGCCCGCCGGCACCTTGACCCTCACCCTGCCGACCCGTCGGCCCGCCGTGGCCGTCCCCGTCGTGGAACTGTTCCTGTCATGAGCACCGTGGACGGCGCGCAGCGCGCGATCCCCGAGGACCTCGGCCGCCTCGGCCTGGGCACGGCGGGCATCGGCAACCTGTTCACCGCCATCTCGGACGAGACCGCGCAGGAGATCGTCCACACCGCCTGGGCGAGTGGCGTCCGCACCTTCGACACCGCGCCGCACTACGGCCTGGGTCTCGCCGAGCGCCGCCTGGGCGAGGCGCTGGCCCGCTACCCGCGGGAGGACTTCCTGCTCTCCACCAAGGTCGGGCGTCTGCTGGAGCCGTCGCCGGAGAACGCCGGCCGCACCGACGACGGAGGCTTCGACGTGCCCGCCACCCTGCGACGGGTCTGGGACCCCAGCCCGGCCGCCGTCCGGCGGTCGCTGGCGGAGAGCCTGGAACGACTCGGCACGGGGTGGATCGACATCGCCTACCTGCACGACCCGGACGAGTACGACCTCGACGGCGGCATCGCCACGGGGCTGCCGGCCCTGGCCGAGGCCCGGGACGCCGGCTCGGTGCGCGCCATCGGCATCGGCTCCAAGTCCGTCCGCGCGCTCGCCACCGCGGTCCGCACCGGGTTGTGCGACCTGATCATGGTCGCCGGTCGGCTGACAGTCCTCGACCGCAGCGGGGCCGAGCTGATCGAGCTGTGCCAGGAGCACGGGGTCGGCATCGTCAACGTCGGCGTGTTCAACTCCGGAGCGCTGGCGGCGCCGACGCCCGGTCCCGAGCTGCACTTCGAGTACGCGCCGATCACCCCTGATCGACTGGCCGCGTTGGAACGCGTGCACGCGGTGTGCGCGGACTTCGGGGTGGCGGTCGCTGATGCCGCGCTGCAGTACTCCTGGCAGCTGCCAGGAGTGGTCAACGTGACAGTGGGCGCGGCCGAGGCCGAGCACGTCCGCGCCGCGGTGGCCGGGATGGACACACCCATCGACCCCGCCCTCTGGCCGGCGCTGGCGGCGGTCGTCGAGTCCTGACCTTCATCTGCTCGCGCGCGCGAGCAGATGAAGGGCCGTCAGGCCGGAGGCGGCGTGGCAGGTTCCTCCCGGAGTGCTCGCCGGACCCAGTCCTCCACCCCGGACACGTGGGCGGTGAGGTGCGCCGCGACCAAAGCCGGGTCGCGCAGCTCCAGAGCCGTCACGATCTGCGCGTGCTCACCCAGCGTCCGTTCGATCGCGCCCTGCTGGGTGATCCCCCGCCACACCCGCACCCGGCCGGTCCGGCCCGCGACCACGTCCAACAGGTCCCCGAGGAACTCGTTGCCGGCGATCCGGGCGATCCGGCGGTGGAAGGCCAGGTCGTGGGTCACCAGCTCCTCCACGCCCGAGTCCCGGCCGACGTCGTCCAGGCTCGCTCGCAGCTCGGCGAGCTCCTCGGCCGTGATCCGGGCCGCTGCCTTGGCCCCGGCCGCGGCCTCCAGCAGCCGCCGCACCTCGAGCAGGTCCAGGATGGTGTCGTCCTGCTGGAGCTCCAGCACGAACGCCATGGCGTCCATGGCCGAGCTCGGTCGGAGGTTGGTGACGTAGGTGCCGTCGCCCCGGCGTACGTCGAGGACGTTGATCATCTCCAACGCCTTGACCGCCTCGCGCAGCGAGTTCCGGGAGAGCCCGAGCGACTCGCTCAGCTCCTTCTCGGGGGGCAACCGGTCCCCCGGACGCAGACCCCCGGACCGGATCAGGTCCCGGATCCGCGCGATCGCCTCGTCGGTCACGGCCATCGGCGAAGCCTCTCGACGGGCCGGGGATCGGCGGGTGGGACGGCACGGGCCTCGTGGGCGACCACCGCACCCACCGCTACCGCCATGGCCTGATCCTAGGGCTGGAGCGAGCGCGCCGTACGCCGTCGTGCCCTCGCCGCCGAGCGAAATTGTCCTCTTGAGGACATTGCACAAAGCGGACAGGTTTTTGGCTGTCGGCCCCGTGGACAGGGGTCTAGAGTTCTGGATGTCGGCAACCGGGGAACCCCCGAGCTCCGGGATCCGACACAGTGCCACCCGGGCAACTCCCCTTGTGCCCGTGATGTGGCCGTGGGCGCGGCGGACCTGACGCTGCCAGCGCCACGACAGTAGTCCGTATCGGGAGGGGATTCCCCCGATCCCCTCCCGACGGACCGCTTTCTCCTAAAGGCGGACCTCCGGCACAGCAGTTCCGTTGAGGGCGCCTGGGTCCTCGCTCTGCCACACGCGGCCCCGCGTTCCTCGGGTCCGGGCTGCGCACACCACCGAGGTCACACCCCCGAGGAGCACCCGCCCGCCCGCCGGCGAACTGCATCGGCGTCCTATGGTGTCGTGGTCCGACCCGAGCAGAATCCACCGAAGGAGTCCCCATGGCCGTCACCGCCGATCTCGCCAAGCTGCTGGACAAGGCCTGGGAGGACAAGAGCCTCGACGAGGTGCTGGCCGCGCCCGTCGGAGCGCTCGCCGGGGTCTCCGACGCCGACGCGGCCGCGCTGCAGCAGGCCTTCAACATCAAGACCGTCGGAGATCTGGGTCGCAACAAGCACGTCCGGGCGGCGCGTGCGCTGTCGGATCTCGCCGAGCTGGCCTGACTCAGGACCACTCCCCTCTCCCGCCGGTCGACCCCTCGACGCCGGACGGCGACAGCCGGCCGACGACCGGGCGGGAGCGGGACGCACCCGCGCGGCAGACTGGGCGACGTGACTCCACCAGCGGACCGCACCGCTCGGTCCGAGCTGACGCTCCCTGATCAGTGGCGGGCTCTGGCGCTCCGGCTCACGGTCGTGATCCTGCCGGCGCAGCTGGTCGGCGCCTTCGTCGGCTTCCTCCCGATCCTGCTGCTCGGCTCGTCGGCCGTCGGTCTTCCCTGGCTCTCGGGTCTGGTGCTCGTGGGGATCGGGCTGGTCGGCGGCGCCGCCATCGGCCGCCTGGCACGTCCGCCGAGCCAGCACCCGCGGTCCGCGGTGGTCGTCGCCGCCGGCTTCGGTCTCGTCGGGTTCCTCGTCCTGCGCCTGCTCGTCCAGATCCGGCTGCCGGAAGGAAGCGCCCCGCCGGTGCTGGCCTGGGTGGTCGGCGCCGTGGTGGTCGTGCTGGTCCAGTCGCTGGTGGTCGCCGTCCTGTGGCGGCGACGAGCGCTCCGCAGAGACGACTGAATCCAGGGCGGCTGAGGGAGCCGGCGCCGAGCGAGGGAACCGGCCGACCAGCCGGTGTCCGCGTCAGGCGGTGAGGTCGGCCGGGACGGCTGCGGGAGCGGACAGCCCGGCGGGCGGACGCGGCGACGAGCCGGTGCCGCAGAACAGGCATCCCGTGAGCGGGCGGGCAGCGCCGCAGATCTCGCAGTCGTCCTGGGACAGCGGGGGCCAGGACGGACCGGCGAGTCCGCAGAGCTCCACCGAGCGGCGGGTCCGGTAGGGCGCATCGGTCTCGGCTCCGACCGACACCAGCCGCGGCTCGTTGTCCCCCAGCTGCTTGCGCAACAGGGCGGGCACGTCCTCGGCGGCGTACAGCTGCTCGTCACCGTCGGGTGCGAAGCCTCCCGGCCCACGACTGGGACCGCTGTCGGAGCCGAGCTCCACGAAGTAACCCCCCGACCGCACCAGGCTCGCGGCCGACTGGGCGAGTGACGGCACCGGACGGCGCAGCCTGAGCACCCGCGGGTGCCACACGATGCTGCGCGACCGCGCGGCGGCCTGACCGACCAGCTGCACGGCCGCCCCCGGCTCGGACCACCCGTCCTGGGTGTCGCGCAGCGCCTGGACAGCGGCTCCGATCAGGGTCAGGGTCAGCGCGTGGTGGTCGAGCACGAGCACCCCCACCCGCACCGTGGGGTGGGTGGCCACGACGACGTGGGCCTGCTCGCGCGCACGGCGCTCGAGATGACGCGGTGTCAGCAGCATCACGTGGGCGGCGGGGCTCGCTGGGAGGGCGGTGAGCAGGGCGGTCGGCCCGACACCGACGCCGAGCACCGTTCCGAGGCCGGACGAACCGGCAACCGCGATGTCCACAGGTATCCCCTGACGAAGAGCAGCAGCACGGGCGACCGGGGGGGTCCCACCGCCCCGAGGCGCCAGGCCCGGACATTAACACGGGGCGAGGTCCGCCACGTGGGATCCGCGAGGGGCTCCCGGACGGGTAGCCTCGGCCGGCATGCGACGCAGACGCCAGACGGAGCGGGTGCCGGGCCGCCGGCCGACGTGGCTGCTCGGGTGCGTGGTGCTCCTCACTCTGGCGCTCGGTCTGTTGCCGAGCTGCTCGGACCCGGACGCGGCGACGTACACCGAGGTCACGGTCGGCAAGCTGACCGTCGACCGCCCGGCCGCCTGGGCGACGGAGATGTCGGTCGAAGCTCCGTGGAACCAGGGATTCCGGCTGACTCCGAACTCGGTGGAGCAGCTGCAGGTGTCCGGCGACTTCGGCGACTACCCCACGGCAGCCGCGGCGATGGGCACCCTCGTCGGCCAGGCCCAGGTCGGGCTCAAGGACTTCCAGATCGTGGAGAGCCGCGACGTGGAGATCAAGGGTGCGACCACCGGACGGGTGACCCGCTTCACCATCACCGACAACTCCGGGTCGCAGCTCTCGGGGGAGTGGTTCGTGGCCGCCCACTGGCCATATCCGCAGTCGGTCGCCGTCTCGGTGCTGCAGCCGCAGTTCGACGCGGATCTCGAGCGCCGCATCCTGGACTCGATGGAGCTCGAGCCCGTCCTGCAGTGACACCCCCAAACGCCGTTCGTCCTGCCACGACGGCCGTACGCCGTCCGTCCTGCCCGAGGAACAGGTCGCCGGCGCCCGGGTGGGCACCGACCCGGGGGATCGGGTCCGGCTCTGGGCCCTCGGGCCCATGTCCGGGACACGCCTCGCGGCTAGTGTCGCCGGGACACCGACGACAGGACGGACCAGACATGCTGACCCGCTGGAGGGCTCTTCGCTCCCGGCCCGCGGCAGGCGCGGCCATGGTCGAGATCGCCGCGGCCTGGGGGATCGCCGCCCTGGTGGTCGCGGCCATCGTGCTGGGTGTCCAGGGAGCGAACATCGCGGCCTACACCGGACGGGTCCTCTGCACGATCATGACCTCGGTCGGCGGCGACGGGTCGTGCGGTGACTCCGAGACCCAACCGCCGCCCACCGAGCAACCCCCCTTCGACCCCAAGCCGACGAAGTGCAAGCTGGGTGACAAGTCCGAGAAGGTCAACTCGGTGGTGAAGATCGCGTTCCTGGAGTTCGGCGAGAACGCCGGCTTCGTGGAGACCACCTACAGCGACGGGACCGTCACCTACACCGCGACGGACGGCGCCTCCGTGGGCGTGACCGCAGGAGTGGGCGGCAAGCTCGAGCTCGGTGAGCTCGAGGCCGGGGCCAAGGTCGACTTCGGCGCAGGCTTCCAGGTCGACTACGGCAGCACCTGGGTGTTCAAGGACGCCGGCGAGGCGGAGTCGATGCGCAAGCAGCTGGACACGTACCTGATGGAGCAGGAGATGGTCCGTCACGACGACACCGGCGGCTACTCCATCGGGATCTTGATCAGCGGCGGCTTCACCGACCCGCCGAAGCCACCCAGCCTGCACGTCAGCTCCTTCGAGGTGAAGGGCGACGTCGGGGGCAAGGTCGGCCTGAGTCTGCCCTTCGAGAACTCCAGCTCCGGCTCCGGCTCGGGCTCGGGGGGCCAGAGCTCGGGGGTGCCCAACCTGAACCTCGCCAACGCGGGCGTGAAGTTCGGCGGCAGCAACAAGTGGACCAAGATCACTGACGACGACAGCGGCAACACGACCTGGACCACCACCGGTGAGACCTTCGGCGAGGCCAACGGCACGCTCGGTCCCCTCGCCGGCGAGCTCAAGGGCGTGCTCGGCACGAGCATCGCGATCACCCGCAACGCCGACGGAGAGATCACCCGGGTGGGACTGGTCACCACCCGGGAGGGCAAGGCCACCGGGACGGTCAACTCGGGTCAGAAGGACCTCGGCGGCAATGCCTCCAGCTCCGGCTCGGACGGCACCCTGACCGTCACCACCGCATCGCTGGACGTGACCACGGCCGACCAGCGGAACCTGGTCCAGGGCTGGCTGGCGGCGCAGGAGTCGGGCGGCGCGGTCTCACCGGCCACGCTCTACCCGGACCGGCTCGTCGACGGTGACCCCTTCCAGAACCTGATGTACACCAACGCCACGGTGAGCAACGTCGAGTACAGCAACGTCTCCGACAAGACCGGCTTCGCCGCCGAGGTGAAGGTCGGGGTGGCGTTCGGCGTCGACTTCAGTCTGGAGACCTCCGAGACCAAGGCCGAGTCCGCCAGCTACCTGGGCGTCCCGGGGTCCGACGGGGTCCGTTCCCCGGTGGACTTCCCCGAGTGCGTCGCCTGATCCTCTGCCCGGTGATCTCCGCGGTCCTCGGTCGTCACCCGCGCACCGCGGAGTCTCCGCACGGCTGACGCCGGCGCCCACTGCCGACGTCCCTGCACCGGTGACGCCTCTCAGCGCCGCTGACCCCTCACTGCACTGCCGACGCCTCACTGCCCGCTGACGGCTGCAGCTCGTGCGGCGAGACTCGGCGTGAACCACC
>NZ_BAAAYX010000012.1:26121-28340 GCF_039536605.1 Microlunatus aurantiacus | reverse complement strand
AGCGGGAAGCGGGTCTCAGCGGGAAGCGAGGTCTCAGCGGGAAGCGGGGTCTCAGCGGGAGGCGGGGACGGGAAGGTCCGAGGCGACGGTCTCGGTCTTGTCGGTGACCGCCCCGGTCGCCTCGATGGTCGTCTCGTGACGCACCAGGTCGGCTCCGCTGATGGTCCAGACCTCCACCGTCCAACCGGCCGAGGACTGCTCGGCCTTCGCCGGGGCGATCCGGTCACCGTACGCGGACACGACCGCGTCGCGGGCCTTCTGCTGGTCAGCGGTGAGGCTCGGACGCCAGCGGATGTCGTCGACGGCGTCGATGCGGTAGGCGAGCGTGGTGAACGTCTGGCTGCTGTCGAGATACACCGTGGCCACCTGCGCAGCCACCTCGGCCGAGGCCACCGTGACGCCGGCCTGCTTCAGCATGGTCGAGAACGCTTCCGGCTGGCCGGTCAGCACCAGGGCCTCCCCCGCCTGCGACAGGGCCACGAAGACGCGGCGCGGGTGTGGCGGCGTCTGGTTCACCGCGTCGAAGATCTGCCACCCGGTCAGCCAGGAGGCGTCCACCGGGGTCAGCGTCGTCTTGGGATCGCTGATCAGGCGCGCGGTTACCGGGCTGAGCTCCTGCAGGCCGGCGGCGAGCCGCCCGCGGGGGTCGGAAGCGTCAGGTGAGGTGGTCACGGAGGTGCCCGGGGTGGCCGACGGCGGGGAGGTGGGTGGCGTCTGGTCCGGTGTGCAGGCAGGCAGCGCGAGGAGCGCGGTGACCGCGGTGACCGCGGCGAGCGCCGTCAGCCCCCGAACGCGACCCCGCGATGACAGCACGTCTGTGCAACGCGAGCGGTCGGGCTGAAAGTTCCACAGTTCCCTCATCAGTGCTCGCTGTCCCAGTAGCTGCCGTAGTAGTCCGGATAGGCCTGGCCGTTCGTGGACGTCACCATGCCACCGTGGTAGAAGAGGTCACTCACCGCCTGGTAGCCAGCCTGCTGAGCCTGTGCCTGGCTCTCACCGTTGCGGATCGCCTGCTGGTAGGCGGCATTGTATTCAGGTTCCCCGGGCTGGCTGCCCAGCTGCGCGCCACCGTTGCGGAACTCCTGGGCCGACAGGATCTGCTGGACCGTGCCGTCGACCTCCTCGTCGACCGCTCCGTGGACGTACGCGTCGCGGTCGGGGTTCGAGACGTCGGCATGCCGGCCCTCCACGGTGTAGCGGGCGTGGTTGGCCTCGTGCACCAGGACGGCCGCGTTGTCGTAGCCGGGCCCCAGCACGATCTCGGACTGGTTCCAGTACGCCCCGGTCGCGCCGGGATCGATCACGATCGGGATGTCGTTGTCGGACAACCACTGCAGCACCTGTCTGCCGCGCTCGGTGCTGAGCATCATCTGCACGATCGGGTCGTTGCGGTCCAGACCGTCGGGGATGTCGACGTCGTCGGGATCGGTCGTCGGCTGGTCGGAGCAGCCGATGCCGAAGACCTCGCAGTACCAGGGCTCGTTCACGTCGTCCGGGCCGTAGCCGCTGCCCGGGCCGTCCCCGATGGCCTCGTCGCACTGGCCCGAACCGACCACGCTCTGGATGAGACACAGCACGCGCGCCGAGTAGACCTCGACCTTGGCGTTGTTCACCCCGAGCACGACGGCACCGATGATGATCGCCGCGATGGCGATGGCGGCGACGTACTCGACCGTCCCGGCCCCGGCGGCAGTCCGGCCACGCCACCGTGCCGCCCGGCCGCGCAGGCTCGTCCAGATGCTCATAGTCGTTACACGGTAGGCATTCCCGCTGCCACAGACCTGGGCCCACGGACCCACCGCCGGACCCACCTCGTCTGACATCCTCCAGTTGGGGGTGGAGCATGACGTGGTGGGCGTGGCTGGCGGCAGCCGTTGTCGCGGCGGGGGCGGGAGCGGCGCTGGGCGCTGCCCTCGGTCGCTGGCGCGACGACGCCGACGACACGCTGCACCGGGTGCTGCCGCGGTGGTGGCTCGCTGTGGCCGCCGGCGTCGGCGCCGCCCTCGCCGCCCCGTTCTTCGGCGCGCAGCCGACGCCGGTGCAGGCGGTCTACCTGGTGGCGTTGCTCTGGGGTCTCGTGCTGGTGCACATCGACCTCCGCGTACGCCGACTCCCCGACCGTCTGGTGCTGCCCGCCTACCCGGTCACCGCTCTGGCCCTGCTGGCCTGCTCCGCGCTGACCGGTCGGTGGTTCGCCCTGGGTGAGGCGGCGGCCGCCG
>NZ_BAAAYX010000012.1:0-26102 GCF_039536605.1 Microlunatus aurantiacus | reverse complement strand
TCACCCTCTTGGCGCTGTTCTCCCCCGGCGCCGGGGGTCTGGGACTGGGCGACGTGAAGCTCGCCGGTGTCCTCGCCGCCCTGCTCGGCTGGTGGGACTGGCGCGCGGCCGCCATCGGGTTGGCGGCCGGCTTCGTGCTGGGGGGCATCGCCGCAGCGATCCTGCTGATCACCCGACGAGCGGATCGGCACTCCCACATCGCGTTCGGTCCGGCCATGGTGGCGGGCGCCTACCTGACCTGCGTCGTCTTCGCAGCAGGATCGTCGTGAAAGGCGACGTGACGAAGATCACGGCCCGCTCGGCGCCTGTCGACGGTCTTTTTTCGTCTCCGGTTGGATTTGCGAGCTGGTCTCTGCTTACCGTTCGGGAGTTCTTGGGTCGGTGCAGATCAGGGGGTTCCAGGCCGTGACCACGTCAAGAGTCAGGCGCGCGCTGATGCTGGTGCTGGCCGGCACCGTCGTCAGCACGGCGTTCTCGGCACCGCTGCCGGCCCGTGCCGAGGACCCCGCCAAGGTCCTGCTGGTGCTCGACGTCTCGGGTTCCATGAACGAGAAGATCTCCTCCGGGGGCACCAAGTTCGCGGCGGCGAAACGGGCGCTCAAGCAGGTCGCTGACGCTCTCCCCGCCGGCACCGAGGTCGGTCTGCGGGTCTATGGTTCCGAGATCTCCGAGCCGAAGGCCGAGAACCCGGCGGCGTGCCGGGACACGAAGCTGGTGCTGCCGATCGGGCCGCTGAACCGGGACAAGATGTACCGCGCCGTCGACTCCTTCCGAGCGGTCGGCGAGACCCCGATCGCGTACTCGCTGGGCAAGGCGGTCGACGATCTCGGCGACTCCGGGCGTCGCGTGCTGGTGCTGATCTCCGACGGCGAGGAGTCCTGCGCCGGCGACCCGTGCCCAGTCGCCCGCAAGCTGGCGGACAAGGGTGTCGACCTGCAGTTCAACGCGGTCGGGCTCGATGTGAGCGGCAAGGCACGCAAGCAGCTGAAGTGCATCGCCGAAGCCGGTAACGGTTCCTACTACGACGCCGACGAGTCCGACGGCCTGTCCGAGGCGCTCCGCAAGATCACCCAGCGGGCGCTGCGTCCCTTCGCCATCACCGGCACCAAGGTGACGGGGACCGAGAGCCCGGACGGTGCTCCGGAGCTCACCGTCGGTCAGTTCCAAGATCGTTTCGAGGCCGACGGCGGCACCCGCTACTACCGCATCTCCCGGCAGCCGGGCGAGAACGTGACCGCCACGGTCAACAGCCTCGTCCCGCCCTCCGGTACCTACAACGCCGACGACTGGCTGCTCACGTTGACCACCGAGAGCGGTGCGGCGTGCGACGACGTGCACACCCTGAGCGAGACCGCCGACGCGACGGTGGTCGTCTCCGGGGCGGTGGTGAGCGGGTCGGCGGCGGCGGAGTGCGCCACCGAACCCCTCGTGCTGGCGGTCGAACGACGCAACTACAAGGGAGCGAAGTCCGCGCCGGTGGAGATCGTGATCACGGGCGAACCCGAGATCACCAACCTCGCCTCCCTGCCCGGACCGGTGACCTCCTACAAGGAGACCGGGGCGGCCGTGCCGTCGAAGAAGCCGGTGCGGCGCATCATCGGCGGGTCCTCGTTCACCAACGCACCGCTGATCACCGCCGGGTCGTTCAGCGACGCCCCGGCGGTCGGGGAGAGCGTGTTCTACAGGGTCAGGCTCGGGACCGGCCAACGGCTGCGGACCTCGGTGACCGCGCCGTCGAACCGGGACAGCTGGGATCTCAGCAACACCGAGACCGTCACCGTGGCCGCGCTGATCTACGCCCCCTCCCGGGTGCCGCAGACACGGCAGAGTGGTGTCCTGCAGGGCAACGGCCGGGAGAAGCTCACCGTCTACTCCCCGGAGGTGCGGGTCCGGAACCGGGAGATCACGCACGGCGGTCTGGTCACCACCGAGGGCGACGCCCTGGCCCGGGCGTCGTACGCCTCCGTGGCCGGCGACTACTACGTGTCGGTCCAGGTGCGGCAGACGACTCCGGACACGTCCGGTCGGGTGCTCCCGATCCGCCTGGACGTCGACGTCGAGGGGGCTGTCGAAGGCCAGCCCGTCTACGCGACGGCACCGTCCCCCACCCCGTCGCCGAGTGCCTCGACCGGATCGACCGCAACCGCCTCACCCTCCCCCTCCGCGGGCACCGTGTCACCGCCGGCCGACGGTGACCGACCCGGAGCGGGCGCCCTGGCGGCCGCGGCCGGAGTGGGCGCGGCCGTCGTCGCCCTGCTCGGACTGGTCGTCGGGCTCGCGATCCGGCGGAACCGCTCCCGGTCGGCCGCGAACCGGAACGGGTGACCCTTTGCGTTGCCAGCATGGACCTCGGCTCGCGGGTTCTCCGCAAGCAGACGCCCCCAGTGCGATGTCAGGTCGCCGGAGTCGAGGTGTGACATGTTGATCGCCGTTGTCGGAACCAGTGGTCTCGGCCGCGTGGCCGGAGTGCTCAGCGGGTCGCCCGCAGCGCTGCTCCGGGTCGTGGCCGACCGGCCCGACACCGACGTGGTCGTGCTGACCTCGGGGCACGCGCGGGCCTCGGCGCAGCGGCAGGCCGACCTGGTGGCGGCAGCGCGCCCCTCCGCGCGGGTGTCGGTGATCACGAGTCCGCACCACGCGCTCACGCTCACCGTCGTGGCCGACCGGGTCCTGGCGGCGGCGCCGTGGCTCAGCTCCGCCGACGATCTTCGCGGTCTCCTGCTTACGGAGCTCTCCAGGGCCCGGAGTCTCGTCTGGTCCCCTGCCGCCTGGCGGCTGCGGGGTGTCGACCTGGGCGTCGGCGCCCGCCTGCGCTCCCTGGTCGGGGGTCGCAATCCCGTGCTCGACATCGCCCCCGCCACAGACATCGGCCCCGACGGCTGGCTCCCGGCAGCCGGTGACCGGGTCTACACCACCGGTCCCCTGCCGGCCCCGCTCACGCACCGGCTGGACGGCCACCACCCGCAGCGGGTGACCACCCTCGTCGAGGACAGCCGCTTCGCCTCCGGGTCGGCCTGGCTGCTGACGTCGGTGCCGTTCGGGCCCGTGACCGGCACGGGCTCCACCGATCCCGGGGCCGCGACACCCGAACCCCCCGCCGCCCGACCTCGACCCGCCGCGGTCGACCGAGAGAGTGAAGCCGCATGAGCATGAACCCACGCCAGCGACGGGGGGTCGCCTTCATGGTGCTGGCCGTCGTCGCCGCCGTCCTGGTCTTCGTCGGTGTCGCCAGCTACGTGTCCAGCGTCAACACCAAGGTCGGGCCGATGGTCACGATCTACCAGGTGACCAAGGACCTCCCGCCCTTCACGACGTTGTCCAGCGAGAACACCGAGCCCGTGCAGGTGCCGCAGCGCTGGGCGGCGGACAACACGATCCTGAAGTCCTCCGACATCGACGGCCGGGTCACCGCCACCCCGATCACGGCGGGCTCGCCGATCAGCCTGGACGCGCTCGTCCCGGCCAGCGACCTCGATCCCACGGAGCGCGAGGTGGCCGTCAACGTGGACGCGGTGACCGGTCTGGCCGGCCGGGTCCGTCCCGGCGACCGGGTTGACGTCTACGTCGCGTTCGACCAGGTGAAGGGACTGCCCAAGCAGGCCAGGATCCTGGTGGAGAACGCCCGCGTGGTCTCGGTGCTCGGTCAGCAGCAGGTGCAGACGCCGGACGCGAAGTCGATCCAGAACGTGATCCCGGTGACCCTGGCCCTCAAGGCCGACGCGGCCCTGTCGGTGACGTACGCGGCGTCCTTCGCCGACGAGGTCCGCCTGATCGGGCTGCCGCCGGGTGTGGCCCAGGACCGGAGCAAGGAACGCAAGACCTTCGACGCCCGCAACCTGGGTGGCAAGGCCGTCGCCGAGGACGGTGCCGAGTGACCGACCTGTCCCGCACTTCCGAGAGGCTCCGCTCATGACCGTGTCCGATGGTCGCGCTCCGCGCTCCGCGGTCCTGAGCTCCGCGAGGTCTCGCTCGTTCGTCGCGATCCCGGGCGACGAAGAACGTGTCGCCCAGCATCACTCCTGCACTCCCGAGAGGCTCCGCTCATGACCCGGGCCGTCATCGCCATCGCCGACCAGGTCATCGTGCAGGAGCTGCGCTCCCGGCTCGACGAGGCCGACGCCGAGATCGAGGTCGCGTTCGTCGCGGAGTCCACCCAGGAGATGACCTCCGCCGTCCGCAGCCACCGCCCCACCCTGCTGTTCGTCCACGACGCCCTCGGCCCGGCCTCGGTCACCGACACGGTGCGGGACCTGACGCTGCGGAACCCCGGTCTCGCCGTGATGGTGGTGACCACCAGCCAGACCGCCGCGACCTACCGGGCGGCGCTGGACGCCGGCGCCCGCGGCGTGCTCGAGTTCCCCTTCGGGCTGGAGGACGTCAACCACCGGCTCGGGTCGGTGCTCGAGTGGGCCCAGACCCTCCGGGCCGCGATGGTCGACAACCCGGAGGCGTCGGCCCGCCGAGCCGACCGGGGCGCCCGGGTGATCGCGATCGCCGGCGCCAAGGGCGGCGTGGGCACGACAGTGATCGCCGCCCACCTGGCCTGGGACGTGGTCCGCAGCGACCCCAACATCCGGGTCTGCCTGGTGGACCTGGCGGTGGAGAACGGCGACGTGCCGAGCTACCTCGACGTCGCCCACCGGGTCTCGATCGCCGACCTGGCCAAGATCAGCGAGGACCTGTCCCCCCGCGCCGTCTCCGACACCGTCGTGGTGCACAGCAGCCGACTCCACCTGCTGCTGGCCCCACCCGAGATCCGCGACACCGAGTTCGTCACGCCGGAGGCGGTGCGCCGCATCCTGGCGCAGCTGCGCGGTCTCTACCACCTGGTGGTGGTCGACACCGGCTCCGCCGTCACCACCACCCAGGCGGCGATGGTCGAGACCGCCGACGTCACCCTGCAGGTGGTGACCGCCGACGTGCCCGCCCTGCGTGCCGCCCGTCGTCAGACCCTGGCCTGGGAGTCCCTCGGGGTCGTGTCCGACGAGGCGCTGAAGGTGGTGGTCAACCGGTTCGTCCGCCGCTCCGAGATCCAGCAGGACACGATCGACGAGCTCGTCCTGGGTAACCGGTCCGAGGTGCTGATCCCCGATCTGGACCGCGGCCTGGAACGCGCCGGCAACAGCCGGACCCCGGCCGAGGTCCGCAACCAGATCTGGTGGAAGAGCCTGCGCAGCCTGGGTGAGGAGCTCGACGTCTACCGCGCCTTCCGGCGGGCCGCCGAGGCGTCGGTCTCGTCGACGTCGACGTCAACCGGGCCGGGTGGCGCCCCGGGGGCGAACGGTGCCCACGCTGCTCGGCGGGCCCACGGCTCGCGCGGCTCCCGTGCTTCCGCCGGCAACGGCACCGCGCCGAGCGCACCCGCGGCGGAGGCGACGACACCGAGCTCCGAAGCCGATGCGGTCGGCCAGAACCCCACCACGGCGAACGGGCGACGCACGCCGACGGCGAAGAGGACCCGCCGGTCCAAGCAGCGCGTCGGCGAGGCCGGCCAGGCCAGCCTCGAGACCGTGCTGATGATGCCCGCGGCGGTGCTGGTCGTGCTCCTCTGCCTGCAGTTCCTCATCTGGGGGGTGTCCTTCGTCTGGTCCGGGGTGGCGGCCACGGCGGCCGCTCGAGCGGCGTCGCTGGGCGACAGCCCGAGCGCTGCGGCCGACGACGCGCTGCCGGCCGCGCTGCGCAGCTTCACGACCGTCACCTCCGACGGCTCGAGCGTGCGGGTCCGGGTCTCCCCGCCGTTGCTGATCGGCGACGGCGCCTCGTCCGAGGCCACCATCGAGGTCGACCACGACGTCGTCCAGGAGCCGAGATGACCGTTCTCCCCCTGGCCCGGCCCCCGCGGGCGGCACGGGTCCGCGACCGCGGCTCCGCCGCCATCGAGGCAGCCGTGCTGATCCCGCTGGCCATGGGCGTGCTGGTGATCATCGTCCAGATCTTCGCCATGGCGTACGCCAGTCACGGCGTCTCCCAGGCCGCCCGGGACGGCGCCCGCGCCTACTCCCTGGGTCAGTCGCCCCAGGCCGCGGCCGCCGCCAGCCTGCCGAGCGGCGTGTCCCTGGTGTCGGTCTCCACCTTCGGCCCCGACCACGGGGTCACCGTGACGGCTCGGGCTCCCTCGATCGTGGTGATCACCGATCGCACGATCAGCCGATCGGTGACCATGCCATGAGACGCGAGTTCAGCCGGGGCTTCGCCCGGGTCCAGACCACCGACAAGTCCGAGATCGTCGCCGACGACGCGCAGGTCAGCCGCTTCAAGCAGCTGCTCCTCGACGAGGTGGACCTGCAGGAGCTCACCCGGCTCGCGGCCGAGGAGCGACGTGCCCGGCTGGAACGGGTGCTCGCGCACCTGATCTCCCGCGAGGGCGTGATCCTCTCCACCCGCGAGCGGTCCACCCTGATCCGCCGAGTCGTCGACGAAGCCGTCGGACTCGGCGTGCTGGAACCGCTGCTGGCCGACGAGTCGATCTCGGAGATCATGATCAACGGCCACCAGACGGTCTTCATCGAGCGCTTCGGTCGGGTGGAGCGGATCCCCAGCGGCTTCACCTCCGAAGCCCAGCTGCTGCAGACGATCGACCGGATCGTGTCAGCCGTGAACCGCCGCGTCGACGAGTCGAGTCCGATGGTCGACGCGCGACTCCCCGCCGACGCGCGGTTGCCCCGGGGCGCCCGCGTCAACGTGGTGCTGCCACCGCTGTCCCTGACCGGTCCGTCGGTGACGATCCGGCTGTTCCCCAAGGCGTACGGGCTCGCCGAGCTGCTGCAGCGAGGCACCCTGGACAAGGACTCGGCCGAGCTGCTGTCGATCTGCGTACGGGCCCGGGCCAACATCGTGGTCTCCGGCGGCACCTCGTCGGGCAAGACCACGTTCCTGAACGCGCTGTCGCAGTTCGTGCCCTCGCGGGAGCGGATCGTGACCGTGGAGGACGCGGCCGAGCTCTCCCTCAACCAAGATCACGTGATCCGGCTGGAGACCCGCCCGCCGAATGCGGACGGCAAGGGCTCGATCACCATCCGCGACCTGGTTCGCAACTCGCTGCGGATGAGACCCGACCGCATCATCGTCGGTGAGGTCCGGGGCGGCGAGGCGCTGGACATGCTCCAGGCCATGAACACCGGCCACGACGGCTCGCTGTCCACCGTGCACGCCAACAGCGCGTACGACGCCTTGTCCCGGCTGGAGACCCTGGCGTCGATGAGTGACGTGGAGATCCCCTTCGCCGCGATCAGGGACCAGGTCAACGACGCCATCGACCTGGTGGTCCAGCTGACCCGGGCGTCGGACGGCACCAGGCGCATCGTCGAGATCGCCGCCGTGACCTCCGAGCGGCGGGAGGACTACCGGCTGCACACGATCGCGGAGTTCGATCCCCTCGAGCGTCAGTTCGTCCGGCACACCGTGCCGGAGATCCTGGCCCGGCAGCTCGCCCTGGCCGGCGAGACGCTGCCCGAGGCCTGGGAGGTGGGATGACGCTGGCGATCCTGGCGGGCGCCGTGCTCGCCGTCGTGCTGGCGGTCGCCGGTCTGTCGGAGTTCGCGACGCACTCGGCCGAGCGTCGCGAGGTGGGGGTGGCCGCGCGGCAGGGCAGCGAGACCGGGGTGACCACGGGATCGGCCGCCGCCCGGATCTCGCGTCGGTTCAACCGGACCCGCATCGGTCGCTGGCTCGAGCGCGAGCTCACCCTGGCCGGCTTCCGCTACCCGCCGATCATCGTCTTCCTGATCTTCCTCGTGGTCACGGCCACCGTCCCGTACGTGCTGGCCCGCCTGCTCGCCCCGCTGTTCGGCGTCATCGGCCTGGTCGGTGGCTACGCGCTGCTCCGGGCCTGGCTGCGGCGGGCCCGCGAGCGTCGGCGCGAGAAGTTCGTCCAGCAGATCCCCGAGCTGGCTCGGATCCTGTCGAACGCCACCAACGCCGGACTCAGCATCGCCACCGCCTGGGCCGTCGCCGAGGCCGAGATGGCCGAGCCGGCCCGCTCGGAGATCCAGCGGCTCAACTCCGCGGTCCGCTTCGGTGCTCCGCTGGAGGAGGCGATGCTCCAGCTGAACGACCGGCTCCCGTCGCGTGAGGTGCGGGTGCTGATGTCGACCATGGTCGTCTCGGCCCGCTCCGGCGGCTCGCTGGTCAAGGCGCTGCGGGACATCTCGTTCACCCTCGACGACCGCAAGGAGGTCCGCCGGGAGATCCGGACCACCCTGGCCCAGGCGCGCTCGACCAGCGTGCTGGTGGCCCTGCTCGGGGTGGGGATCCTGCTGATGCTGAACACGATCCGACCCGGCACCGTCGACCTGATGACACGCAACATCATCGGGCAGATCGCGCTGATCGTCGGGTTCGGGCTGTTCGCCAGCGGCTTCCTGGTGATCCAGCGGATGACCAGGGTCGAGCACTGATGAGCCAGTTCTCCACCCTGTGGCCGGCGCTCGGAGCCACCGGTGCCCTGCTGGTCTTCCTGTTGGGCTACCGGATGGCCCGGACCAGCCCCCGCGACTACCTGGACGCCGCCGACCTCATCCTGCTGCGGGAGGAACGGCGCCGCGAGGCCCGCCTGTCACCCATCAACCGGTTGGCCGCCCGGTTCGTGCCCCGCCTGCGGCGCCTCGTCGGCCCCACCGGCGTGCGTTACCTGCAGCAGCTCATCGACACGGCGGGCCGGCCCGCGGGCGTCAGCGTGGACAGCCTGCTGCGGTCCGTCTGCTGGTGGGCGTTGCTGCTGGTCCCGGTGGTCGTGCTCTTCATCTACCAGGGTCAGCTCCTGGCCGCGCTGATCTGCCCGCTGGTCGCGGGTCTGCTGCCGCTGGCGCGGATCTCGGGCCAGGGTCGCCGGCGGCGGGAGAGCATCGACCGGGACCTGCCCGACTTCCTCGACATCCTCGCGGTGACGGTGAACGCCGGCATCGCCTTCCGCTCCGCCCTGGCCCGGGTCATCGACCGGTTCGACGGACCGATCTCCGACGAGGTGCGGCTCACCCTGGACCAGATGGGGCACGGCGCCAGCACCAAGGTCGCGTTCCTGGCGATGCAGCGACGGTCCGGCTCGACAGCGGTCCGCAGCTTCACCACGGCCTTCCTGCAGGCCGACGAGCTGGGGGCACCGCTGGCCGAGACGCTCAACCAGATCGCCCTGGACATGCGGCGGGAGAATGCTCAGGCGCTGCGACGCAAGGCGTCCCAGACGGTGCCCAAGGTGACGCTGGTGACCTCGCTGGTGATGGTGCCGGCCGCCCTGATCCTGATCATCGTCGGCCTGGCCATCGGGTCCGGGATCGACTTCAGCGGGCTGATGGAGTCCCTGCAGTGAGCGCCCCGGCCCCGGCGTCGGAGTGGGCCGACGCCGTGCTCGACGACCCCGGCTACCTGCGTCTGGTGCGCTGGGTCTTCCATGCCCGGCTGCTGTGCCTGCTGCTGGCCACCCCGGCGACCCTGGCCGGCCCGGATCCCGCGCCCACCGCGGCGCTGACCCTGCTGATGCTGGCCCTGGCCAGCCTGCTCTTCGGTCTGGGCAACCGGCAGATCAGGGTGCTGATCCGGCACCCGCTGATCGGCATGGTGGACATCGCCTTGACCCTGGGGCTGCTGGTCAGCGTCGACTCGGCGCAGCCTGCGGCCCTGACCGTGGTCTGCTCGGCCCTGCTCACCGGTCTGCTCTTCCCGCGCCGCTTCCTGGTCGTGCTGACCGCCACCCTGGCGGTGGGCTCCCTCGGGGCGCCCCGGACTCTGCTCGGCACCCTCCCGGAGACCTGGACGGGCTGGCTGGCCCTGATCGCCGGTACGCCCGCGCTGGTCGTCAGCTTCGTGATCATCGGCGTGCTGGTGCGCTCCGCGGTGGTGAGTGCGGTCGAGGCGCGTTCCGAGGTCGCCGCGGCGGTGGCCGCCGTCGGGGCCGCCGACGAACGGGCCCGCCTGGCCCGGGACATGCACGACTCGGTCGGCAAGTCGTTGCACGGGATCTCCCTGGCTGCTTCGGCTCTGCGCCGCACGGTGGACGACGACCCGGTCGCGGCGCGCGCGCTGGCCGGCGAGCTGGCCACCGCCTCGCAGACCGCCGCGCAGGAGGCCCGGCAGCTGCTGGTGGGGCTGCGGCAAGGGCAGCTCGACCGGCCCACGGTCGACGTGGTGCGCGAGATCCTCGACACCTGGACCGAGGACACGGGGGTGGCCACCCGGCTGACGGTGGTCCGCGGCGTCGACGCCGATCCCGTCGTCACCGTGCAGCTGGCGGCCGCGCTGCGGGAGATGCTGCACAACATCGACAAGCACGCCGAGGCCACGCTGGTCGAGGTGGAGCTCACGGCGGACGCCGGGGGCCTCGAGCTCCTCGTCCGCGACGACGGCGTCGGCTTCGACCCGTCCCGCGCCCGCCGCGACGAGGCACACGGGCACTTCGGGCTGCGGGGCCTGCACGAGCGCGCGGCCCAGGTGGGCGGCGCGATGACGATCGACTCCGACAAGGGGGAGGGGACGACGATCCGATGGACAGCCAGACGACAGACGATTCCGGTCTGATCGCCGAGGTCGGTGCGCGACCGGCCATCCGGGTGGCGATCGCCGACGACAACGCGGTGGTGCGGATGGGGATCCGCAGCCTGCTCAGCACGGCCGACGACGTCGTGGTGGTCGGTGAGGCCGGCGACGGCCTGGCCGCCGTGGCCCTGGCCAAGGCCAAGAAGCCCGACGTGATGCTGCTGGACGTGCGGATGCCGCGTCAGGACGGCGTCGTGTCCGCCCGGGAGGTGACCGAGCACGCGTCGGTGCTGATGCTGACCTACTCGGACTCGGCGGAGGTGATCTCCGCCGCCGTCCAGGCCGGCGCGCTCGGCTACCTGGTGCACGGCAACTTCACCGAGGACGAGCTGCTGTCGGCGGTCCGGATGGCGGCCCGGGGCTTCGGCACCTTCTCGGCCCAGGCGGTGGCCGCGCTGTCCCGTCCGGTGGCCACCGCGGCGTCGCGGGCGGCGACGTACGGGCTGTCGGAGCGTGAGGCCGACGTGATGGAGCTGGTGGCGCAGGGGGCGGCCAACTCCGACGTGGCCCGGACGCTCTTCATCTCCGAGAAGACGGTCAAGAACCACATCAACCACATCTTCGCCAAGCTCGGCGTGACCAGCCGGGGGCACGCGGTCGCCCTGTGGTTGCAGGACCCAACCCGATGAGTCCCGCACCCGGTCGAGATTGGGTCCACCGCTGGGTCCTGGGGCCCATGTCCTCCGCCCTCGATCTCCGTAGATTCGTTCTTGTCAGCGCGACCGCAACAAGGCGGAAGCCGAAGCAGACCCGAACAGGGTCGCGAGCAAAGGGGAATCCCCATGAACCAGTTGCTGGTCACCCTCTACGTGTGGCAGCTCACCGCGAGCGACAAGCTCAAGCAGCGCCGCGAGGCGGGGCAGGGATCGCTGGAGTACATCGCCGCGATCGCGGTCGCCGCGATCATCATCGTCGCGGTGGTGGGCGCGGTGAACAGCGCCCAGCTCGGCACCTGGGCCGGCGAGCTGATCCAGAAGATCAAGGACTCCACCAACAGCGCCTGAGTCGTCAGAGCACGGCGGCCGGGCGAGGATCTCCTCGCCCGGCCGTCGGGCTTTTCCGGGGACCTCACCGTCCCCGGCAGGAGCCGAGCAGCAGCAGGGAAAAGACCACGGGGAGGGGGTGATGATCATGGACGAGCAGACCACGACGGGGCGTCGCCGGAGCGATGCGGGCGCGACACCGGTCACGGTGGTCATCGGCATCGGCATCCTGGTCGCCCTCTTCGCCGGCGTGATCACCACGATGGGCGCAGTGGCCTCGAACGAGAGCTCCGGCGCCCAGCACGCCGCCGACGCCGCGGCCCTCGGCGGAGCCCGCGGGGTGCTGGATGACCTGCCGACGGATCTGCTGCTGGGTTTCACCACCCCGGCCGACATCCCGCTCATGGTCGGCGGTGGCACCTGCCTCCAGAACGGCCGGAACGAGGCGGCCCGGCTCGCCTCCGCCAACGGGGCGAACCTGACGTCCTACTGCTTCAACGTCTGGGCCGACGAGGTGTCGGTGTCGGTGAAGCTGCGGTCCACGGCCGTCTCCGGCGACAAGGTGTCGGCCAAGGCCGAAGCCGAGACGACCTTCACCGCCGACGAGTGCCGGATCGACCCCGGGTTCGAGCTGCCGACCGAGGAGCCCGATCCCCCCGGCGACGACGAGGACGAGGACGAGGGTCCCCCGCCGCTGCCGCCCGGTCCGATGAGCACGTGGATCAACTGCGGGATCGGTCGCCAGGTGATCGAGTTCCGCCCGCTGGTCGGTCGCTTCTTCTTCCGTGAGCTGGCCGACGACGTCGAGGACGTCGACCCGCGTCTGACCAAGTGACGGGACGGGGATACCCGTCCCAGCTCCGGTCGTGCCGGCTGAGTCCGGTCCCGCCGACTCAGTCGCGGTCCCGCCGGCGCAGCCGTGGTCCCGCTGACTCAGTCGTGGTCCCGCCGGCGCAGCCGGAGGGTGGGCACGCCCGGGAGCCACGGGCCCGCGAGGCAGACCGGGAGCGCGCCAACCAGCCAGGGCAGAGCGGCCACGACCGCCGACGCCGGTCCCGCACGACCCGCCACCAGCACCACGGTGACCACCGTGATCAGCACCGGCACCAGACCGCCCCACCACAGGCAGCGGATCCAGGTGCGCTCGTCGCGGGGAGTGACCAGCAACGCCGCCACCGCGGTGTAGGCCCCCAGCACCCCCGCCGCCACAGCCATCCGGGTCAGCGACGTCACCGCGCTGCCGGCGGCCAGGGAGGTCACCCCGGCGCCCGCCAGCCCGAGCGCGACCAGACCCACCAGCCAGGCCCGCAGGGCCGTCGATCTAGCCAGGGCCGTCGATCTCATCGGCGCCACCGGACCGAATCGAGCACACCGACCACGAAGCTCGTCGGGACGGTGGCGTCCCCCAGCACCACCACCAGACCGCTCGGCGCCTCGGCGCGCTCGGCGATCACCAGCTCGCCGGTGTAGCGCCGGCTGCGGTCGAGGGCGTACGAGACCGCGAACCGGGTCTGCTGACTGCCCTGCACCACGCGGCTGCGGCGGCCGGTCAGCTGGATGCCGGGCAGCAGCCCGGCGGCCGTGGAGGCGAGCAGCAGACCGAGCACCTCCACCGGTTCGGCCGTGTCCAGATCGGCGCGCGCCAGCACCACCCCGCGCGGGGTGATCTGGCTGTCGTCGGTGCGACCACGCCACTGCCAGTTCCGACCCAGCGGCTCGCCGGGGTCGGCAGCAACGACACCCGTCGGCACCTCGAGGACGAGGTCTCCCACCGTGACCTCGCTCGCCCGGGCCGGCCGGGGGCTGAGGGTCAGTCCGGCGGCGACCGCCAGCCCGGCGGCGAGGGCGGCCCGACGGGTGATCACCCTGCTGCTGGCGGTCACGAGGTCGCACACGCCGGGTCGGCGGTGAGGCTGCGCGCTGCACCGTTCGGTTGCGGAGCCACGGTGAAGGCCGCCGTCACCCGGGTGCCGGGGCGTTCGACCCGCTCGGTGCTGATCAGCTCCTCGGTCACCCGACGCGTCAGCTCTGCTCGATCGGTGTCGGCGTAGCGCAGCACGGTCACGGTCGCGGCCCGGGTGAGGAAGCCGGCGAGCTGGTCGCGGACGTCGGCCTGGCGCAGTCCGAGCAGCTCGGGGAGCGGCAGCGCGAACCCCGTCGGACGGCTCAGCCAGCTCTCCACCAGCCGTCGCTCGACCGGGGAGGAGACCGGGATCGTGACGTACGCGACCTCCGCCGACCCCGCCGACACGGCCGGCTCCCCTTTCACCAGGGCGCGAGCCGCCACCACGGCGACGGTGACCCGCTCCACCTCACCGGAGGCCGCGCGTCGCCACGAGGCGGCTCCGGTCACCGGCTGACCGGCCCAGCTGCCGGTCACGCCGACGGTGAGCACGGTGTCCCGGTCGACGGTGTTGGTGACCAGGTGAGCCGGCTGGTCGGGCCGCAGGACGACCCGGGCCGTGGTGTCGGGGACCGGGGTCCGCACCCCCGGCGTGGTGGGCAGCGGGGCCACCGCGGGCCAGACGCGGCTCCGGAGCAGGGTGGGGGCGGGCAGCTCGCGGCCCGACGAGCCGAAGACGGCCCCCAGCGGGGCGAGGCTCGATCGGCGCTGCAACCACTGGCGGTGCTGCTCGAGGGCGGCCGCCACCACGACGTCACCGCCCTGACCACCGGGCAGGAACCAGTCGGCCGAGGTGGTCACGACGACACCGGGCAGCACCTCCTGCCGTCCACGGCGCTGCCCCGCCAGCAGCAGCGGTGGTTCCTCGGTCTGGTCGGGACCCAGATGCAGCACGCTGTCGCCCGACCGGGCCGTCCGCGTCTGGAGCCGCAGGCCGGTGGCGGTCGTCGTCTCGGAGACCCGGACCTCCGGCAGCGCCTCGTCGAGGATCGCCAGCGCGGCACAGCGGGGCGGCGCCAGGTCCGGTTCGGTCAGGGCGATCGGATCGGCCCCGCAGGCGCCGAGGCCGAGGGACCCGACCCGGCAGGCCAGCCGACCGACGGCGACCTGGGCGGTCGCGGGCAGGACGCTCATCACACCCGAGGCGGCCACCACGACGAGCACGAGGACGAGGATCCGGTCGGTGACGTTCCGGCGTCGGGAGTTCCGCTCCACGACGCGACGGCGAGCCAACCTGGGTCTCCCTGCTGTTGCGGGACGTTCCCGGCCCTGTGGATGGGGCACGATTGTATCGAGCACCGAGTCAACTCACCGGGCGTGCGGACGATCCCGCGGTGCCTTTCGGTGCAGCGATCCTGGAGGACGACGATGGCGCGTACGGTGTTCGGACCCGGACCGGGCCGGCTGCTCTGCGACGGGCGCACCGTCGCTCCGGCCGCCCTGGCGGACACCGCCGAGTCACGGAGGAAGGGTCTGCTGGGCACCGATGCCGTCGAGGGTGCCCTGTGGATCACCAGGTGCCCGTCCGTGCACATGATGGGCATGCGCTACCCCATCGACGTCGCGGTGGTCGACGCCGACGGCGTGGTGATCAAGGTCGCCACGCTGAGACCGTGGCTCGGCAGCACCCGGCCACGGTTCAGGGCGAAGGCCACCATCGAGGCTCCGGCAGGGGCGCTGGCCGCCTGGGGAGTGCGCGCCGGGAGCCGGCTGGCGTACGCGGACGACGCGAGTGCCTGAGCCGGCGCCGCGTCGAGCACTAGGCTGCTGGACGTGAGCCAGACGATGAAGCCCCTGACGGCGGCCAACAAGCTCGGGATCTATCTCCCGGCCGCGCCGGAGGAGTTCCAGCGGTCCTCCCTCACGCGCGCCGAGCTCGACGCCCTGCGCGACGATCCCCCGGCCTGGTTGGTCGAGCTCCGCCGGACCGGACCGTTTCCCCGCGACGTGGTCGCGCAGAAGCTGGGGATCTCTCGCTCAGGGCTCGCTCGCGCTGAGATGGGCGACGCCCTGGACGCGGACCAGATCGGTGCCCTGCTGGCCGACCCTCCCCCGTGGCTGCTGCGGGAGCGCCGGGTGCAGACCGAGGTGATCGCCGAGAAGGAGCGGGTCCGCGAGCAGCGATCTGAGCGCTGACCCGGTACCGTGCGCGACGTCTCCGCGGTCAGGACACGGGTGACGCGGGTGACGCGGTCAGGACGCGGGTGACGAAGCCGACCGGAGCGCCTCCAGCAGCGGGCCGGCGGCCTCATCGAGGAACCGCTGCTGGCCCTCGTCACCCACCTGAACCAGAGCGATGTCGGTGAAGCCGGCCTCCCAGTAGGGCTTGACGCCGTCGACGATCGCGTCCAGGTCCGGACCGCAGATGATCTTCTCGGCCACGTCCTCCGGGCGCACGAACTGGCTCGCGCCGGCGAACCCGGCCGGCGTGGGCAGATCGGCGTTCACGGCCCAGCCGCCCGCGAACCAGCGGAACTGATCATGGGCCCGCTCGATCGCCGCGTCCCGATCGGGATCCCAGCAGATCGGGACCTGCCCGATGGAGCGGGACCCGGGATGGGCGTTGACGGCGGACCAGCCGGTGATCAGCTCAGGGTCGGGCTCGACGGCGATCAGGTGCTCGGCGAGCGGTGCGAACCGCTTGATCGACTTCTCCCCCGAGACGGCCACGCCGATCGGGACCGAGCCCTCGGGGGCGTCCCAGATCCGGGCCGAGTCGATCCGGAAGTAGTCGCCCTCCCAGGTGATCAGCTCCCCGGTGAGGAGCTCCCGGATCACCGTGATCGCCTCCTCGAGCATGTCCTGGCGCTGGGCGACCGGCGGCCAGCCCTCCCCGGTGATGTGCTCGTTGAGGTTCTCCCCCGAGCCCAGACCGAGGATGAAGCGGCCGCCCGAGAGCAGCTGGAGCGTCGCCGCCTTCTGCGCGACCACCGCGGGGTGGTAGCGCTGGATCGGGCAGGTCACGTACGTCGCCAGCTCGATGTGCTGGGTGGCCTGGGCCACGGCTCCGAGCACCGTCCAGGCGTACGGCGCGTGACCCTGGCTGGTGAGCCACGGCGAGTAGTGGTCGCTGGAGACCTCGAAGTCGAAGCCCGCGCGCTCCGCGTCGACGGCGTAGCCGACGAGCTCCCGCGGTCCGCTCTGCTCGGTCATCAGGGTGTAGCCGAAGTTCACCTTGTCCGTCATGTTTACACAGTAAACGCTCGGTCGACGGACCGAGCAGCGGCCTCGGGCAACCGCGACCCGCCGAGGGGGGCGGTCACGAGCGCGGCAGGACCGCGGCGATCCGACGGAACAGCTGGTCGGCCGGGTGCGCCTTGGGCACCACGTTCGACTCGTTCATGAACACCACCACGGTCGCCCCGGAGGTGGGCTGGTGGAAGACCGCGGCGGTGAAGCCGAAACCCTCACCGTTGTGGCCCCACCACCCGTCGGTCTCCCCGATGCCGAGCGCGTAGAGGTCGTACGGCGGGCCCTTCTGCAGCGGGGCACCCTGCAGCCGCTCCCGCTGCGTCGCCGGGGCGAGGAGGGTTCCGGTGGCGAGCGTCTCGCCCCAGACCCGGGCGTCGTCGAGGCTGCTGATCATGGAGCCGGCCGGGCCGTAGATCGACAGGTTGGTGGGCTGTGGCTGGGGACCTGCGTCGCCGGGCGCGTACCCGACGGGATGCGGTGTGGTCCAGGTGCTCGCGTCGAGGACGTAACGCGTTCCCTGCTGGCCGAGCGGGGTGAGGATCCGCCTCTGCAGGACCTCGGCGAACGGCTCGCCGGTGACCTTCTCGACCACGGCCCCGAGCAGGTTGGTGTTGGCGTTGGTGTAGATCCTCTCGGTGCCGGGGGCGAACTGCGCCGGCCGACCGAGCGCCAGGGAGTTCAGCTCGTCCAGGGTGAAGATCTTGTCGGGGTCCTGCTGGAACTCCTGCTGGAAGTCGGCGTTGGTGTAGTCGGCGTTCCCGCTGGACATGTCGGCGAGCTGACGCAGCGTGATCTTGTCGCCGTCGGTCACGCCGTCCACGTAGGTGCCGATCGTGTCGTCCAGGCCGATCGTTCCCTCGTCCACCAGCTGCAGGATGAGGGTCACCGTGTACGACTTCGTGACGCTGCGCAACGGCCAGGTCAGGTCCGTGCTGACCGGCACGTCGTTCGCGATGTCGGCCAGCCCGGTCGTTGTCACCCAGGCCCCCTCGGCCGGCACCCAGACACCCACGGCCGCGCCGGGCACCCCGTACTCCTTCATCGTCCAGTCCAGCGCGGCCTGCAGCTTCGTCTGCAGGGCCGCCGGCAGCGCACCCTCCGGTGCTGGCGGTCTGGTGACGGCCGGTGGCGGAACGGTCGTGGGCTCGGTGGCGGTGGGATCGCCGGCCGGGGCGGTCGTACAGGAACTGACCAGCGCGGCGACGAGCGCCGTCACGACGAGACCGGCAACCGGGCGTGAGGCTCTCACGGCGCCATTGTGTCGCCCGGCCCGGGCAGCCGAGAGCCGGGGACGGACACCCGACCGGCCACAGGACCGCGGCCGGTCAGTTGGGCGAGGGAGCCGTCTCGCCCCGGCGGCCGACGGCACCCCGCAGACCGACGCAGCCCACGCACCCGATGCAGTCCACGCAGTCGATGCACCCCACGCACGCGACGCACCGACGGCACCGGACACAGGCCAGACACCCGATGCAGGCGACCAGGGCGACGCTCAGGAACGTGAGCACGCTGGCGGCCACGGCGACGCTGGCGACCGTGGCCGCCGACCCGGCAACGGCCACGCTGCCCGCGGTGGCAGCACTTCCGGCGACCGCGGCGCTCGCGACCGTGCCGACGCTGCCGCTGACCGCCACGCTGCCTCGCGTGCCGGCACTGCCCGAGACCGCGACGCTGTGCGAGGTCCGGACGCTGCCCGCGACCGCCGTACTCGCCGTGGTGCCACTGCTGCCGGCCACGGCACTGCTCTCGGAGGTGTCGACGCCGGCGATGGTGTCGGCGGAGTCGACGCTCCCGACCGCTGGAGAACGGGAGGGGCGACGAGCGCGGTTCATGTCGGCATCATCGCGCAGGTGTCTCCGACTGACCAGGGCGCCGACCCTGTGGCGCTGCTCCTGCCCTGGGGGCCGGGCCACGCGGTCGAGGTCTCGACGGCCCTCGTGGTCGAGGCGGGCTCTGTCTCGACGACGGTGAGTTCACGATCCCCGGATCGGCCCGTGCAGTGCCCGACTGCTCGGCGACGGACGCGCGGTCAGCTCGGACCCTGCCGGATGACCTGGACGACCGAGGGCCGTGGGCCGCGCCAGTCCCCGGGTCGGGCCTCGCGCTCGTCGAGGTAGTCGGGGAAGAAGGACTGCTGTGCCACCCAGCTCCCCCCGTCGCCGGGGTGCTGGACCGCCACGAACACCGAGCCGTCGCGGTCGTGGATCACCGGACCCGTGGTCTCGGAGTTGATCGGGGTGGCGAGGAACTGCTGCACCCGGCCGCGGTCCTCACCGACGAGCGGCACCTTGAACAGGGCATCGCAGTAGGCGATCCCCTGCATGCCGTCGGTGCTGATCCACAGGTTGCCTTCGGAGTCGAACGCCAGGTTGTCCGGGCAGGAGATCGGGGAGACCGGCCCCTCATAGCCGGCGAAGTAGTTGCCGACCTCCCCGGGCGGGCCGCAGACGAGCAGGAGGTTCCAGCTGAAGGTCGTCGCATCCACCCGGTCGTCGTCCTCGGTGATCTCGATGACGTGCCCGTGCTTGTTGCCACCGGGCAGCGGTACGCCGGCGGCGTCGAGATCGGGACGCGGATTCGCCGCGTCAGCGCCGGGCATGCCGGCGGCGGTGCCGCGCTGGGTGTTGTTGGTGCAGGCCACGTAGACCTTGCCGGTCCGCGGGTGCGGCTGGACGTCTTCGGGCCGGTCCATCCGGGTGGCCTGGACGGTGTCGGCGGCCAGGCGGGTGAACACGAGCACCTCGGCCACGGACATCCCCGGCACGACCGAGGCACCGTTCGCCACCAGGGGGATCCAGGTCCCGACGCCGAGGTTGGCGTTGTCGGCTCGGTCCTCACCGCTGAACCGGGCGACGTACAGATCGCCTTCGGTCAGCAGCTCCAGGTTGTTCGCCCGGGCCGAACGGGAACCGCCGGGCCGGAAGCGACGACTGGAGACGAACTTGTACAGGTACTCGAATCTCTCGTCGTCGCCCATGTAGGCCGCGACCCGGCCGTCGGCATCGACGCGGACGTTGGCCCCCTCGTGCTTGAACCGGCCCAGGGCCGTGTGCTTCCGCGGTGTCGAGGTCGGGTCGTGGGGGTCGATCTCGATGATGTAGCCGAACCGGTTGGGCTCGTTGACGTAGGACGCGTTGGTGGCGTTGAAGCGGGGGTCCACCCGTTCCCACAGGTAGCTGCTGCCCGCGCGCGTCAGGTTGAACCCGTACCGGCGGCGTTGGACGTACAGCGGTGTCGTCGGCGGCGTGCCGGCGGGGAAGTTGGACTGGAAGTAGTTGTGGAAGTTCTCCTCGCCGGACAGGATCGTGCCCCACGGCGTCGTGCCGCCGGAGCAGTTGTTGAAGGTGCCGAGGACCCGGGTTCCGGTGGGGTCGGCCGCCGTCTGCAGCAGAGGGTTCCCCGCCGCGGCACCGGTCAGCCGGAAGGGCGTCGTCGCGGTGATCCGACGGTTCAGCCGGGCGCCTCGGACATAACGCCAGGGCCGACGCCGCCCGGATCGCTCCAGCTCGACGACACTGAAGCCGACGGCGGCCATCAAGGCCCGCAACAGCTCCAGCTCGGCCGCCCCGGCGGCCCGGGGCGGGAACATGATCGACCGGTTCACGAACTCGTGGTTGCAGCACAGCAACGCGTGTCGGCCCCGTCGGTCGGTCACCAGGATGTCGAGGTAGTCGTTGTTGTAGCCGAACTGCTCCTCCTGCGCCTCGGCGTCGGGCACCGACGGGTCGAAGGGCGGTGACGTGTGGAACAGCGGGTCGCCCCAGCGGATGATCGGGAACCACTGGTAACCCTCGGGCACGACAAGATCATCGGTCGTGTCCGGGACCGGTTTGATCGCGGTGAACGGGAGCCCCCTCGAGGGGGCGGGCCGCGCGGCGTTGGCTTCACCGGCGGTGGGCACCAGAGCCGGCAGCACGGCTCCCGCCGCCAGCGCACCGCTGCCGAGCAGCAGCGTGCGTCGGGAGAGCCGGAGACCGACGACGTCGCGGAACGACTGTTGGGTGCTGGGGTTGGACGGCGGGTACGCACACGCGCTCCCGCACTTGAGCTCGCAGGTGACAGGACTCCGGTTTCCGTGGGTCAGCCCGTCCATCGGCAGCTGCTGCATCGTTCCCCCTCCGGCGGCGAGCCACGGGTGGGTGACTCGGTCTCGATCGACGTCACGTCATCTGTGGCAGGGATTCCAAGGATCCGACCACCGTACTTTTCGGCCTCCGTGGGGTCCACCGCCCGAGCCACGAGTACGCAGTTGTGCGTAGGGGGCCAGATACCCTCGTCGCTGCCCGAACGGCCCTCGCTTTCTTCCGGACCAGGACCGAGCATGGAGACCAGGCACGTTCTCGGCCCGGAGGGTCGCGGCACTCGGGTGAAGGAGCTCCCCATGATGCTCGACGATGACCGCTCACCCGGTCGCGGTGCGACCGTCGAGGCCGAGCTGAAGGGTCTCGTCCGCGGCCGCGTCCACGCTTCCGGCGACGACGGCTACGAGCAGGCGCGAACGGTCTGGAACGGCTCCGTCGATCATCACCCGGCGGCGGTGGTCCACTGCGCGGATGCCGAGGACGTCCGCGCGGCGCTGGCGACGGCACGGCGGTGCGGCGTGCCGGTGTCGGTCCGCGGCGGTGGCTGCGACTGGGCCGGCCGCGCGATCCGGGAAGGGGGCGTGGTCCTCGACCTGTCGGCGATGCGGGGCGTCCGGATCGACCCGGGCACGTCCGTCGCCGAGATCGACGGCGGTGTCCTCGCCGGCGAGCTCCTCGACGCGGCCGCAGCCCACGGTCTGGCCACGGCGGCCGGAGCGGTCCGCAGCGTCGGCATGACCGGGATGGCGCTGGCCGGCGGCTACGGCGGCCTGATCGGCCGCTTCGGTCTCACGCTGGACAACCTCCTGTCCGCCGATCTCGTGCTCGCGGACGGGTCCCGGGTGGTCGCCGGGCCCGACGACGAGACCGATCTGTGGTGGGCGTTGCGCGGGGGTGGCGGCAACTTCGGAGTCGTCACCTCGGCCCGTTTCCGGCTGCATCCGCTCGGTCTGGTCATCGGCGGCATCGTGATGTACCCGGCCGAGCAGGCCCCGCAGGTGCTCCGCGGCTACCAGGAGATCATCGCGGCAGCACCCGACGAGCTCACCGTCATGGCGGGCTTCCTGACCGGCCCGGGCGGGCTCCCGATCGTCTTCGTGGCACCGACCTGGAGCGGTGATCTCGACACCGGCCAGGTCGCGGTGGACCCGTTGACCAAGCTCGGCACGCCGGTGATGAGCGCTCTGCAGCCGATGCCCTACCCGGAGCTGCTGCACATGTTCGACGCCGGGTCCGCGCCCGGCAACGGCAACGCGCTGAACACCCGCTGGCTCCCCGCCCTGACCGAGGACGCGATCACCGCGCTGACCGAGGCCGCGCTGACGAGGACCTCACCCCGCTCGCTGCTGATGGTCCACCACTTCCACGGTGCCGCGACACGGGTGAGCTCCGACGCCACCGCCTTCGCCGTACGCCGGCCTCATCTCCTCACCGAGATCATCGCGGTCTGGGCGCCCGGCGAGGAGGCCGACCAGCACCGGTCCTGGATCGCCGACGTCTCGGCGTCGCTCGCACCCGGCGCCTTGCCCGGCGGGTACCCGAACATCCTCGACCCGGCCAACATCGAGCGCACTCGGCTCGGCTTCGGTGGCAACCTCGAGCGGCTCCTCGCCGTCAAGCGCCGCTACGACCCGGACCACGTCTTCTCCGCGGTCGCCGCTCTTCACTGATCCTGCTCGACCGGCAGCTCCGCACTCGGCTCGTCGGACCGATGTGGCCGGAGGTGCGTAGCTCCGCCGCAGCGGGGTACTTCCCTGGTGCGGGCCGCCGCGGCGCTCATCTACGCCGTCGCCTCCGCTTCACCCCGCCGAACGCACCAGGGAGAACCATGAGCGACACCACTGCCACGCCCACCACGACGACGGACCAGCCGTTCCCCACCTATGAGCCACCCACCGGTGAGGCGACCGGCAGCGAGCCGGCAGCGCCGCCTGCTCCTGCTCCTGCTCCTGCTCCCACCGCACCGGAGGCCGGCCAGTCGAGCCTGGCCGCCCCCCGTGGGCTGAGCTACGCCGTCGACATCGTGTTCTGCATCGACGTGACCGGCAGCATGACGCCGATCCTCGACGCGGTGAAGGCCAACGCGCTCGGCTTCTACGACGACGTGCAGGCCAACCTGACCGAGAAGGGCAAGAACGTCGCTCAGCTGCGGGTTCGCGTGATCGCCTTCCGCGACTTCGTCGCCGACGGCGACGCTGCGCTCGAGGAGTCGCCGTTCTATGCCCTGCCAGGCGACCGTGGCGGCTTCTCTGAGTTCGTCAACGGGCTGATCGCCCAGGGCGGCGGCGACGCACCTGAGTCCGGGTTGGAGGCTGTGGCCCTCGCTGTGAACTCCCCCTGGACGACCACCGGTGACCGCCGACGGCAGGTCATCGTCGTCTGGACGGACCAGCCGGCGCACCCCCTGGATCCGTCCATCGTGCCCGCCGACCTCGCGTCCCGCGTCCCCACCGACTTCAGTGCCCTCACCGACCTCTGGGAGGACGAGCAGGGGCTGATGGGCTCGAGCTCGAAGCGGCTGATCCTGTTCGCGCCCGACGGTCCCGGCTGGAGTGACATCTCCTCGGTCTGGGAGAACGTCGTGCACAACCCGTCGCAGGCCGGCGGAGGCCTCTCCGAGGTCGACTACGGCACGATCATCGACTCCATCGGCAACTCGGTGTGAGCGAGACCTCGTTCGGTTCCCGGTCCGGCGCCGAGACGTCGGCGCCGGGACCGACAGTCTCGTTCGGGTTCAACCTCGCCAAGATCGACGACCACGGTGAGGACTCCGATCCGATCCTGCGCGACGGTCCCGATCTCGGTCTGCTCGCGGTCTTCGACGGCATGGGCGGCGCCGGTGGCACGGTCTACGACACCGAGGACGGGCCTCGCAGCGGGGCCTATCTGGCCTCGCGCATCGCCCGTGACGTGGTGGAGCAGCGGATGCTGCAGATCCTGGTGCCCGACTGGAACCTCAAGGGCGAAGCGGCCGCGACTGATCTTCGGCGCTCCGTCCAGGAGGCTCTGCAGGAACGTCTGACCGCGCTCAAGCCGCCGAAGAGTGGTCTGCGGTCCCGGCTGCTCCGCGCCCTCCCCACCACCATGGCGGCCATTGCGCTGCAGCGCTCCCATCGCCGCAGCTCGGAGTGGCTGTGCCACGTGTTCTGGTCGGGCGACTCCCGCGCGTACGTGTTCGAGCCCGACGGGGCCCGTCAGCTGATGACTGACGACCTGCGCGACCCCAGCGACGCCTTGACCAACCTGCGACGTGACTCGGTGGTGAGCAACGCGATGTCGGCGGACACCGAGTTCCACGTCAGCTACCGCCAGGTGAAGCTCGAGGCACCGTTCCTGCTGGTCTGTGCCACCGACGGCTGCTTCGGCTACCTGCCCACCCCCATGCACTTCGAGCACCTCGTCCTGTCCCCCCTCACCAGCGCCCGCACGGTGACCGGGTGGTCCGACGCCATCCAGCACGGCATCTCCGCGGTCACCGGTGACGACGCCGCCATGGCGGTGGTGGCGGTCGGCGCCGATCTCGCCGCTCTCCGCAGCCTGTACGCGCCCCGCGTCGCCCAGCTCGAGGACCAGTTCACCGGACCCCTCGACGACCTCAGCCGCTCGCTCCAACTCGCCGAGGACGAGCTGCAGCTGCTCCGCCAGCGCCAGCTCGACGAGACCCAGCAGCTGTGGGAGGTCTATCGGCCCGGCTACGAGCAGTACCTGCACGCCGACACCGAGATCCCCGAGCCGGTTGACCTGGATGGCGACGCCCCGGACGTCGCCGACACCAGGATCTCCGGGCCCGACCACCCCGCCGACGCAGCGCCGCCCCCGGTGGACTCCACGCCGCCGGCGGAGACCTCTCCGGACGGCTCGGCAACGGACGTCACCATGCACGACGAGACGACCCCCGACGAGGTGACGCGGTGAGGGCCGGCGACGTCGTCAACGGCTATCTGATCTTGGAAGACTTCAAGGTGGTCGGCGCCGGCCTGAGCAAGTGGACCTACGCCGAGCGGGCCGGACGCCAGTTCTTCATCAAGGAGTTCCTGAGCCCCACCTACCCCGACGACGACGCACCGGGGAGTGAGAAGACCAAGGCCAGGAAGCGCGCTCGCTGTGCGACCTTCGAGGCTCAGCACCGTGGCATGCAGAAGGCCCTCGCGCCGCTGTCGGCCTACGGGGGCAACCTGATCGTCACCCTCGACTTCTTCCGCTGGGGCGCGAAGTACTACAAGGTGACCGAGAAGGTCGACGCCGAGGACCTCGGGCCCGGCGGGATCGCGGCCCTGGATCTGCGCTGGCAGCTCGTGCTGATGAAGTCGGTCGCTCACAGCCTGAAGATCCTGCACGACCTGCGGATCGTGCACGGGGATCTCAAGCCCAGCAACATCCTCGTGAAGCGCACCGAGCTCGGCTACACGAGCAAGCTGATCGACTTCGACAGCTCCTACATCGCCGGCAACCCACCTCCGTTCGAAGAGATCGTGGGCACCATCAACTACTACTCCCCCGAGCTGCTCGGCTACATCCAAGACGTCGGTGTGCAGCCCGGCGAGCTCGGGGTCGCTTCCGACATCTTCGCCCTCGGACTGATCTACACCGAGTTCCTCACCGGCGCCGTGCCACCGTTCGACGCGGCCACCTACCACGAGCCCGCCGTGGCCGTCCGCAGCGGCGAGATCCTCCGGATCCCCCGTCCCGGCCTCGCGCCGGCCCTGGCCGACCTGGTGGACTCGATGCTGCTCGCCGATCCCAGCCAGCGCCCCACGATCGCCCAGGTGCACACCACCTTGATGGGTGTCCGGAACGCAGGCGACGCCCCTTCCACGCCGATCGCCCGGACCACCGTGCGGACGTCACGGCCGGTCGCCGCATCGCCCGCCCCCGCCTCCGGCGCCCTACGAGGCAAGGGACTGCGGATCAGCGGAGCGGAACCGTCGCCCGATCGCACCACCCCGGCGGACACCGGTGACGACCGCGTCGGCCCGGCGGGGGCTGAGCCGACGCGTGGTCTGGTCGGCAAGCTCGTCGGCAAGCTGACGAGACGACCGTCGCGATGAACCCACTGGGACCGGTCTGGCGCTGCGGCGGCTGGTCGGAGGACGTCGTGGTGCAACCAGTGGAACCCGGCGACCACGTCGTCCGTACAGGCAGCTACCGGTTCGGCACCGAAATCGGAGTCTGGAACCTGATCCGCGTGCGATGACCTGACACCCTGCATGAACATCGAGCCCGCTCAAGATCGACAACTCCTAGTTCAGCCCTGAAGTCTGAGCTTCTCCTCAAACGGCGGAGCGCGCATCGAGGTCACTGGCATGAGACTGATTAGCCCTATGACAGATCCGGAAGCGTCCGGGCCCGCTTAAGCCCGGATCCACCGATCGGGGCCGTTGACGATCGTGAGCTGAGCGCGCCGTAACGCGAGAA
>NZ_BAAAYX010000011.1:0-70624 GCF_039536605.1 Microlunatus aurantiacus | reverse complement strand
CGGCCAACGACGCAACAGGAGAGGGAGGCGGCCCCAGTGGCAACAGCTGAGACGACCCGAGGCCGGGTCCGTACCTACGGCAACTGGCGCCGGCCCACGTCGCCCGGTCTGCTGGGCCTGGGCACGGCGGGGACCGGAGCGCTGGTGGTGGGCATGCTCATCACGGTGGTGCTGATCATGGCCGTCGGCATCATCGAGGCGTTCGTGTTCGCCGCCGTTCTCGGTGTCCTGGTGCTGGCGCTGACGATCCGTGACGTGCACAACCGCAACGTCTTCCAGCGGATCGGCGCCCGACTGGGATGGTGGTCGACCCGGTCGGCCGGGTCGCACCTGTACCGGTCGGGTCCGCTGGGACGCAGCGCTTGGGGCACCTACCAGCTTCCGGGGATTGTCGCCGCGACCCGGCTGACGCAGCATCACGACGGCTACGACCGGCCGTTCGCCATGCTCTACACGCCGAAGACGACGAGCTACTCGGTGGTGATCGGCGCGGAGCCCGACGGCGCGGCGTTGGTCGACGAGCAGCAGATCGACACCTGGGTCGCTGACTGGGGCCACTGGCTGCGCAACCTCGGCGACGAGCCGGGCATCGAGGGTGCGTCGGTCACCCTCGAGACCGCCCCGGACACCGGACTGCGGCTGCGCCGGGAGGTCGAGCTGAGCATCGACCCCGACGCCAACGACTACAGCAAGGCGCTGCTGCGCGAGGTCATCGACCGCTACCCGGCGGGCTCGTCGGTGGTGAAGGCCTTCGTGGCCTTGACGTTCTCCGGCAAGGGCGCCGGCGGGAAGCGCCGCGACCCCGACGAGATGGCCCGTGAGCTCGCCGCCCGACTGCCGGGTCTGACCGGTGACCTCCAGGCAACCGGCGCCGGCGCGGCGTCGCTGATGAGCGCCGAAGAGTTGTGCGAGACGGTCCGGATCGCCTACGACCCCGCGGCCGCCATCTTGATCGACGAGGCCCACGCGGCCGGCGACCCGGTCGAGCTGTCGTGGGCCGACGTCGGCCCATCGGCTGCGGAGACGACCTGGAGCGGTTACCGGCACGACTCCGGCTGGTCTCGGACCTGGGCCATGACCTCGGCCCCGCGGGGCCTGGTGCAGGCCGGCGTGCTCGCCCGGCTGCTCGCACCGCACCGTGACATCGCCCGGAAGCGCGTCACGCTGCTGTACCAGCCGATCGACCCGGGCCGCGCGGCCGCGCTGGTCGAGTCCGATCAGCGGGCCGCAGAGTTCCAGGCCACCAACCGGCGCCGGGCCGCGGCCCGCGACAGCCTGGCCGTTCGCGCGGCCGCGGCCACCGCGGCCGAGGAGGCGTCGGGTGCCGGCCTGGTCAACTTCGGGATGCTGGTCACCGCCACCGTGACCGACCCCGACAAGGCGAAGGACGCAGCGGCGGCGATCGACAACCTCGCCGCGACCGCTCGCATCCGGCTCCGGCCCGTCTACGGGTCCCAGGACTCAGCGTTCGCCGCAGCCCTGCCGCTGGGACTCAATCTGGCCAAGCACGTCAACGTGCCAGACCTCCTCAGGGAGAAGCTGTGAGCCACCCGCTGAGGCGAGACCGCGACGTCCCGGCCGCCGACACCAGCACGAAGCGACGCAGACGCTGGGGCCGACGCAAGGAGCAGGCCGGCACCGCGGACGACGCCGCCGTCGTGGTCCGGCCGCGCCGACCGTCGGGGCGAGGCTGGGGCGGCCGTGGGGGAGGGGCTTCGCAGTACCTGCAGGCGCCGGACCTCTGGCGCGGGACCACCGTGCAGGTCTGCGGACTGTGGCCATTCGCAATCGGCAGCGGCAGTCCCATGATCGGTGTCCCGCTCGGCCGTCACATCCACACCGGCGCCACCGTGTGCTGCGACCCGATCAGCTGGTTCCAGCGGGCAAAGCTGATCAGCAACCCCAGCGTCTTCGTGATGAGCATCCCCGGGATCGGGAAGTCGACCACGGTGAGCCGTATGGCTGCCGGGCTGGCTGGGTTCGGCACCATGCCCCTGGTGCTCGGGGACCTGAAGCCTGACTACGTCGACCTTATCGAGGCGATGGGCGGTCAGGTGATCCGGCTCGGCCGCGGCCGCGGGTTCTTGAACGTGCTCGACCCCGGCGAGGCCGTCGAGGCCGCTCAGCGGCTTCGCGCCGCCGGGCACCACGGGCTCGCTGATGAGGTCGAGGCTGATGCCCACGGCCGGCGGCTCACCATCGTGTCGGCCCTGCTGACGATCCTGCGGAAGCAGTCACCGAACGATGTCGAGGAGTCGCTGCTGGACCAGGCCATCCGGTTGCTGGACCGGCGGGTGACCGACCGGCCACCGGTGCTTGCCGACCTGCTGGCCGTCGTCCAGGAAGCGCCGACCGAGCTGCGGGAGGTCGCCGTCGACCGCGGCTCGATCGAGGAGTACCAGCGGATCACCCGCGGCCTCGAGCAGTCCTTGATCAGTCTGACCCGAGGCGGCCGACTGGGGTCGACGTTCTCTCAGCCCACCACGAACCCGATGCGTCGTGACCGGCCGGTGGTCTACGACATCTCCGGCTTCAAGGAGACCGACGGAGACCTGCGGGCCGCCGCGCTGCTGGCCTGCTGGTCCAGTGGCTTCGCCACCGTGAACGTGGCGCACGCCTTGGCCGATGCTGGCCTGGAACCGCAGCGGCACTACTTCGTCGTGCTCGACGAGCTGTGGCAGGCGCTGCGCTCGGGCAGCGGCATGGTCGACCGCGTCGACGCTCTCACCCGACTCAACCGCCAGTTCGGGGTGGGCGTCGCCATGATCACCCACACTATGAAGGACCTCCTGTCGCTGCCGACCGAGGAGGACCGGATGAAAGCCGCCGGCCTCGTCGAACGCGCCGGCATGGTCATCTGCGGCGGACTGCCGGCCGCGGAGATGCCCGATCTGACCCGAGTGATCCGCCTGTCCCAGGTCGAGCAGTCGATGCTGGAGGGCTGGTCCAGCCCGCCCACCTTCGACGCCAAGACCGGCCGGGAAACCGAGCCACCCGGCCGCGGGAAGTTCCTGATCAAGGTCGGCGGCCGGCCCGGCATCCCGGTCCGGGTCCAGCTGACCGAGGTCGAGAAGGCCACCAGCGACACCAACAAGCTGTGGCACGCCATCTCCCGCGTCGGACAACGCACCATCGAACCGGAACCGGTCACCGCGCCCCTGGAGCCGGTGACCGGGCTCGACCTCCACGCCGACGACACGGCTGACGGCACCGGACAGGGGGAACGTCGGTGAGCGGCACCAGCAACCGTCGCGCCGACCCGGGATCCCTGACGGGGGAGACGGTCGGGCTCCTGGTGTTCGTGCTCGTCTCCGTGGTCGGCGGCGGTGGCCTGTACGTCGCGATCCGACTGGGTCACCAGCTCGACGGCACCGCCGACCAGCTGCCGTCGGATCCGTTCGCCGTCGTCATCGGCCTGTTCGCCGGCACCGTGGCCTGGCCGGCGTCAGGAACCTGGATCATCGCGGCCACCGGCGCCCTCCTGGTCGGGCTCACCGTCCTGTTCCTGCTGGCCTGGTCGAAGGGCCGGCAGCAGTCGTCCCGCGTCGATCGGGCCGCCGCCGTGATGGGCTCGGGTCGCGACATCGAGCCGCTGAGCCGCCGCAACGCCGCCGCCGCGGCCGCCCGGTGGAGCGGCGGCAAGCCCGACCCCAAGTCCACCGCCCCCGTCGGTGTGCCGATCGGGCGCACTGTCCGGGGCGGCCAGCCGCTGTTCGGGTCCTGGGAGGACATGCACCTCGACATCTGGGGACCCCGGACCGGCAAGACGACCAGCCGGGCGGTCCCCGCGATCCTGGAGGCGCCCGGCGCGGTGCTGGTGACGTCGAACAAGCGCGACGTCGTCGACGCCACCCGCGACGTTCGCAGCCCGCTCGGCCCGGTGTGGGTGTTCGACCCGCAGGGCATCACCGGCGAGAACCCGGACTGGTGGTGGAACCCGCTCAGCTACGTCACCGACGAGGTCCGGGCCGCGAAGCTGGCCGAGCACTTCGCCTCTGGTTCCCGCGAGTCCGGCTCACGGGCCGACGCCTACTTCGACAACGCCGGCCAGGACCTCCTTGCCGGCCTGCTGCTCGCTGCCGCGCTGGACGAGCGACCGATCACCGACGTGTACGTGTGGCTGACCCGGCCCACCGATGAGGAGCCGATCGAGATCCTGGCCCAGCACGACTACCGACTGATCGAGCGCCAGGTCGCCGGTGTCATCGGCGCCCCGGAGAAGCAACGCGGTGGCGTGTACGGGACCGCCCAGCAAATGGCGGCCTGCCTCACCAACTCCCAGGTCGCCCACTGGGTGACCCCGAGCAACGGCGGCTGGGACAACCGGCGCCAGTTCAACCCGGCCGACTTCGTCCGCGGCCACGACGGCTACCGCGGGACGCTGTACTCACTGTCCAAGGAAGGGCGTGGCACCGCCGGCCCCCTCCTGACCGCGCTCACCGTCGCCGTGGTGGAGGCCGCCGAGGAGCTGGCGGCCCAGTCCGCGCACGGTCGGCTTGCAGTCCCCATGCTCGGCGTGCTCGACGAGGCCGCCAACGTGTGCCGGTGGCGCGAGCTCCCGAACCTCTACAGCCACTACGGCTCCCGCGGGATCGTCTTGATGACGATCCTGCAGTCGTGGTCCCAGGGCGTCGACGTGTGGGGCGAGTCCGGGATGAACAAGCTCTTCTCCGCCGCCAACGTCTTCGTCTACGGCGGCGGCGTCCGCGAAGAACGGTTCCTGGAGTCGCTGTCCCGGATCGTCGGAGACTACGACCGCGTCTCGACCTCAACCTCCAGCGGCCGAGGGCAGCGCAACGTCTCCCGTCAGCTGGTCCGGCACCGCATCCTCGAGGTCGACGAGCTCGCCGCCCTACCCAAAGGCAGGGCGATTGTGCTCGCCTCCGGCGCCCGCCCCACCCTGATCCGCACGCAGCCGTGGATGACCGGTCCGCACGCCGCCGCCGTTCAGGCATCCATTGCCGCGCACGACCCTCAGGCCTCGAGGACCCTCGGCGAAGCCCAGTCCGAGCTTGACCATGTAGCCACGGCCGAGGCCACCAGTCCGACTCAAGGAGTCGATGCCTTGTGACGTACGACTTCGACGACGAGCCAGACGACGACGGCACCCTCGACAGTCGCGAGCCCGACGACAGCCCTGTCGTCGGGCCGGCGGACCCGTTGTTCGGTGGCATCGACGTCGCTGCTCTCGCCGCTGAGCTGATCGGGCCGGCGGTACAGAAAGCGGTCGCCAAGAAACTCGACGAGCTCGCCACCGAAGCGGTCAGCGAGGCCCTTTCAGCAGACGTCCTGGACCAGCTTCGAGCCGAGGCAGACGAAGCCGCTGAGTCCGTTCTTCACGGATCATCGGGCGCGGGCGATGCGACGCCGCCGCTCTACTACGGCAGCACCAACGAGTTCTTCCGCGAGCACCTGCGTCACATCTACAAGCGCAAGATCGACGGCACGCACACGTTCTGGTCGCCGCGGTGGTGGACCTCCGCGGAGGCGATCGCCCGCCTGGAGGCGCTGTGGCGAGCCTGGGAGCATCTACGGCTCGACCCCTCGACCGGGCCCTCCGTGTGGTGGCGGGACCACGCCGACCCTCACATGAGCATGCTGATGAGCAGCATCGGTCCCTTCTCCAAGGAGATCAACGAGACGGCGACTGTCCTACAGCCGCTTCCCCACGAGGAGCCACCCGAAGGATTGTTCCCTGACGTCCGAGTAGACACAGTGGCGCTTGACGGTCTGCCCGATTTGGTCCGCGATCTTCACCGCTAGTACGCAGTGCGGCTACTCCAAGAGTTTGGAGACCGCAGCGACCAGCACGATGATCGCCGTTATCAGACCAAGAACTTTCAGGGTGACGTCCCGCTGAAGGGCAGCTCCCACCCGACGTGAAAACCCTGGCGGCGACCAGATTGCTGGTCTCTCACCGGAGATGTCGATGTGCTCGACTTGGCGCCAGTTGCCGCTAGCCACGCGCAGTACGACCCTACGCAAGTCGTCAGCTACTGCATCAGGCTCCGGGCTCTTGCCCGCGAGCCGCCAGGCTTGTGAGGCAATCGCTGCAGCCCCTCGCTCAGCATCGGCCTCCTCGAGCGCTCGGTACCTCGGCGGCGGCCTTCGCTTCAGTAGGCCCTTGTCACCGCGACGGCGACTGAACGATCGGTAGAAGAGGTCTGCCGCGCGGTTGATCAGACGACATGCTTCACCGAAGTGCAGGTGAGGCCTTTCCAGCTGGCGGATGACCTTCATCAACGATCCTATGACCAGCTCGTTCCGCTGACGGGACAGCCTCACCGCCAGCCGGGCCGAGAGCCCGAGCACGAGGAACGTAGAACCGAACAGGATCAAGGACACCCACGCAGGGGCCTTCAACCACAAGGCGGGAAAGACTAGGCAATACACTCCAAGGGCCCCGAACGATAGAAGCGTCTGCCGGTTCTGCTCTCGGTCGTACCTCTGGATCAAGTTCGCAATCTGTCGTACCGGTTCTTCCGCCCAAGCCACTGTCGCAAGTTGCTTCTGCTCCTGGACGGTCAGGAAAAATGAGGTCCACCACGCCGGCCCACGGGAGCCGACATGCTTGAGCGGAGTGGTCTGCACAGCCTTGTCTGCCCCCGCAGCGTCCATCACTTAATTGTGCCGTAGAAGACAACCCTGCATCAGCCTCGCTACGCCACGTAGTCGTGTCTCGGTTCGGACACGGGCCAAGCAAATCCTGTGCGAAACCGACCTCTGTCTCCAGTCTGTCTAAACAAGCCGCTGACCCGCCCAGTGAGTCGCCGGCGGGGCGGGTCGATCATTGAGCCATGGCGAGGCGAGCGTTGCAGCCGGGCGGTGCAGGTCCGTTAGCGCGTACGACGGCTCCTGCTAGAACTCAGCGCTCCACGCCAGCACGTTGGGCCTGTGAACCGCGGCCGCGTGTCGTCCGAGCCTTCGGGGCTCGCCCGCGCCGCCCACCGGTGGTGGCCGCGGTGGCGGGTACCCCCGCCGCGGTGTCGGCGTGCATCCGACTTTCGGCGACCTGGGGGTCGATGCCGGTGGCTGTCATCGCTGCGGCGTCAGCCGCGCGACGGTCGGCGCTGTCGTACAGGCGCTCAGCCTCTGCGTTGCGCTCGTCTTCACGCGCTGCATCGGCTTGTCGATCCTCCCGTGCGGCCGCCGCGAGCATCGCGGCCGCCTCAGTCTGTTCCTGGGAGAGCCGTCGGTTCTCATCCGCTAAGGCTTCTGTGTCAGGGCCCTGAGTCTGACGCCAGGAGTGAATGAGGTGTCTGTATTCAACCGCTCTTGCTTCGGCGCTGTCGCAGCCCATGAGGTCTCTCTGGTACCGATCCCAGGCCTCCCGGTCGGTGCTCTTGATCCACTCCTCGGCTTGGGTGATCTCGCTGGGTGTCCTCGCCGCATCGGCACGCTCGCGCGAGTCCGTGCGGCGGATCCGGCCGAGATCGCCCAGCTCTGCCTGGCTCTCGACTTCGTACCGCCGCGCTAGGCGTTCAGTTTCTCGCACGTCGAGGCGCCGCTGTTCCCGGAGGCGGTCCTCGTGGGCGCGGGCGATCTCTGTGCCGAGACGCGCAGCCGCGGTGGCCGACAGCCGCATGGTACTTTCCAGCGCTTCCTCGATGCCGTCTGATTCTTCTGCCATGGCCGGGCTCCTCGTCGTGTGGTGGTTAGCGGCCCATGCCGCGGTCGGCTTTGTGGGGGCTGGTCGTGCGGTCGGGTGCCTTCTCGAGCGGGGCAGGTACGGGTGTCCGGGTGGCGTCGGTTGCTGCCGACTGCCCGGCCCGCAGACGTTCGATCATCGCCTGCAGCTCGGGGTCGAGCGGCGGTTCAGCAGGCCGTGTCCGGCCGTCCTGGGGCAGCGTCGTCGTCGCGCCTTCACCCGTCATCGTCGCTGTGGCCGCCGGTTGTGGAGCCAGGCGGGCCGCTTCGCCGGCCTCGATCCGCGCGTGGACCCGAGCCAGATTCGTCTCCGCGACCACGCGGAGCTGGGCCGCCTGCTGGCTCCGCCTGGCCTCGATGGCCACGGCCGCGATCGCTGCGGTGAGCATCATCAGTTCGCGCATCATCGCGGCCTGCCCGATCGGACCGCGGCCGAGTTTCGCCCCGGCGGAGACCAGCAGAGCTGTGCCGGCCAACGCTCGCCGTGCCCGTCCCGGCATGGGCTCCTGCCGGCGGTACGTCTGCGCCGACCGGGCCAGCATGTGCGAGGCGTGAGCCAGAGGACCGGGCGTGGCTTCGGTACTCACCGACCAGGCCGCCAGCACCCCGGACAGCTCTCGCGCCGTCCGTGCCCAGGCAGCGTGATCCTGCAGCGGTATCCGCCGTAGTTCCTGCGACACCGACGCCAGCTGTTGCGCGAACCGGGCGGTCGCCTCCGGGGCCGGCTCTACGTTCTCTCGGCCCGGCGACGCGATCCGCCGGTTCCGGTAGGCAGCATTCCACTCGGCCGCCGCCGCCGACGCTGTCATCGGGTCGTCGGGCCAGCCGGTGTGCTCACGCAGCCGGGTCAGACCGAGGTCGCGAGCGAGTCGGTTGCCGCCGTACCAGACGGGACGCTCAGCCCGCGACGTCGGTCGCTCGGCCACCGAGTAGCCGGCGATGACGTCCTCGGTTCCTTCGGCGAACCGGGGCCGGACCAGCAGCCCGGTCTTGCGGAGCCGGCGGACGAACTCTGCCTCGTCCGCGGCCGCGGTCGCGCAGCCGCGGACCTTGCGGGCCAGGACCTCACGGGGGAGGTTGAGCCGCCACCGGCGGGCGACCTCTGCCCGTCGCTGGTCCGGGGTCAGCTGGTCCCAGGCGCCGGCACCGTCGCGCTTCTCGATGGTCGTCCGGGCGACCCAGGCGGCGCGCTCTTCGGCCTTGCGCTGCTCGGCCGGGGTGAACCCGCGGGTCGCGCCTGGCGCGCCGGCGACGCTGGACTCCAACCGCTCCAGCCCGTGCACGACCTCGAGCGCCCGGGCGACCTGCTGCGCGCGGTAGAAGTCCTTGTGCGTCGAGGCCTTGGTGCCGTCATCACGTACCAGGCTGACCGCCAGGTGCACGTGGTCGTTGCCGTCGCCCGACAGGCCGTGGCGGACCGCAACCCAGCGACACGGCGCCTTCGTCCCCTGGTTGTCGTCGAACTCCATCGCCCGCACGAAGTCGGTCGTGATCTGGCCCCACTGCTCATCGCTCAGCTGGCCCTCGTCGGCGCGCAGCGACAGCGAGCAGTGCCACACGTGCGCCGGCTTCGTCCCGGTCCGCACCCGCCCGTACGTCGGGTTCCCATCGGCGTCGCGGCCGGTCTGCTTCTTCTCGTAGACACCAGTCGTGACCTCGGTCCCGAACACCTTCCGCGGCCGGTCCAGGTGACGGGCGATCGCCAACGCCGCACCGCGGTCCAGCTCGACGTCGCGGTACCACGTCATCAGCGCGTCATCGCCGGCCACCAGGTGCGGCTCGTCGTGCTCGTTGTGACGACCCGGGCCGGCCAGGTACACCATCAACCCGGCCATCCGATCGCCCCGCACAACGTTCGGCATCATGCCCAGCTCACCCAGACCATCACGGCGCCAACCCGTCCAACGTGTCGTCCAGCCGCACCAGCTGACGCCGCACCGCCGCCAACGTGTGCTCCAACTCGACCGCCAGGTCACCGGTCGCGTTCGCCGCCCGCGTCAGCTGGTTCAGGTTGTTCCCAACCGCACCAAGAGCGCGGTGCACACCGAACAACTCCGTCAACAGCTCGCGCCGATCTGATGCGGTCTCACCCGCCGGCTCGGCGGTCGCCGCCTCCACCAGCAGGCGCGGCACGGTCACACCCTGCTCCGCGGCCAGGCGGACCAGCACGCCTTCTTCCTCCGGCGTCACCAGCACCGAGTGACGGTGCCGACGGCCGCCCGGCGCGTTCTCCCGCCGACGACGTGTGAGCGCACGGGCACGAGGCCGAGACGTCTGACTGGCGACCGCCGTCGTCTCGCTCATTCCGCACCTCCATGCCCAGCGCAGCGACCCCGCCGAAGGCGCGGGACCACACGACCAGTGTGCCCCAGGATCGACGTCCCGTCGAGCATGGAAGCCAGTTACGGTACGTAACTGTATAGCTTGCTCCTAGCGGGCTTCCAAGTCCGACCCTCTTGCGTCAGCAGCGGGTCCCGTGGCGCAGCCACGATCACAGAGCCGAAGGTGCCGCGCCTGCCTCGCCGGTGGGCTCCTACTCTCGTAGGCTGCCTCTATGGCAGACCAGCTCACCGTTGACCAGGCAGTCGAGCGCGCGATGCGCGCCCAAGACGCAAAGATCGCCGCGATCCGAGAACTCGCTGAGGGTCGCCAGACACTCGCCGATGTGAAGGAGGAAGCTGCCCGCAAGCTGGCCGACCTGGAGCGTCAGAACGCCGAGCAGATCGGTGCAGCAGAGCGCGACGACATCCGCCTCTACAACGCCGCCACCAAAGCCGGCTGGTCAACTGACGAACTCCGCAAGATCGGCTTCGACCAGCCGGCCAAGTCCCGTCGCGTCACGCAGCGGCGGCGGCAGAACAACACTGCGGCTGTCGCCGCGGAGTCCGCCGGAAGCTGAGACTCGAGGGCGGGTGCGGGTTCCTCTCCCCCCTGATCCCGAATCATCTCCACTCTGGGTGGCCGCCTCCAGAGGCTTTCGCGGCATATCCTCCCTCGCTTCGCTCAGTCCGGTATTCCACGGTCCTCTGGACCCGTCCACCCAGACCAGAGACGCGGCAGTTATCAGGAGGGAAAGGAGGGCCTGTGGGCACCTCCAAACCTCGCCGCATCGGCCAGCCGAGGAGCCTGTCATGGCCATCTGGAACCAGCCCAACGTCGACGCCCTGGTCGACCGACTGCACCGCTACCATCCCGACTTGACCATCGTCGGTCAGCCGGCCCTCCCGCTCGAGGAAGGGGACGCCGGCTACGGCAGGCTCACCATCAGCAGCCCGACCAGCCCGTGTGAGTACACACTCGACCTTCGCGCCGACGGCCTGTCCCTGAGCGTTGCCCAGGTCGAGTCAGAGCCGGCGATCCAGCGGTTCTGAGTGGACGTCGAGTGCTCTACCGGCCGCGGTCAGGATCGTTCTTGTCGGGTCCGTTGGTCCGTGACTTCCTGAGGGTCTGGATACTGGGTCTGGTGGTGCTGGCTGCGGTTGCTGGGCGTCCGAAGCCGGCTCGGACGAGAGCCATGGTCTGGGCCAGCTGCTGGTCGACCGGTGGCTGACTGGTCAACCGCTGAGGCGCCTGGTCTGCCTGACTGTCCACGACGGTGTCTTGTTGGCTCGCTGCCTTCATCTGCTCGCTCAGTGCGGCGTAGCGGCGTTCAGCTGAGCCGAGGTCGTCGGTGTGGGTGAAGGGCGCCGCCAGGCTGGCCTCGGCGTGACTGATGCGCCGCTCGAGTTCGTCGATCCGTTGGTGCTCGCTGGCCACGGCGAGCGGGACGCGGCGTGCCAGGTTCTCGAGTCGGGTGATGGTCCCGAGGTCGAGACCGTGGCTGACATCGCGGATGCTGTCGTGGCTGCGGATCGTGGGGGCGTCAGCGACGGTCCAGGACAAGGACTCGCCGTCGGTGGTGACCCGGATGGGTTGCCCTCCGACGACCACCACGGGGCCATAGTCGGCCTGTTGGCCGTACTGGACCTGGGCTGAGCGACGCCACGTCTCCAGGGCGGCGGCCGCGTCGGGACGCTTCCTGTAGGTCTGGCCGCTGATCGTCATCGAGAACGCATCACCTCGGGTGTCAACGCTGCGGGCCGCGGCCGCGGTCAACGCAGGCAGTCCGGCGCGGATGGTGGTCAGTTGGTGCTCGGCGTCGCGGACGGCGACCTTGAGCCGGCGGTGGTTGTTGTGATGGGCGGTCTCCAGGCGACGGAAGCGCTGAAGTTCCTGCTCGGCGGCGGACAGATCGAGCAGCAGCGGGTTGCGGGAGCTGACCGCCTTCAGCTCGTTGTAGCTCATCTGGACCTCGCCCAGGTTGCCCTCGACTTCTCGGACGTCGGCGCGGCCGCTCATCACCTGTCCGATGAACTTGGCCTTCCGCTCCAACGTCTGCCACATGAACGTGTCGAAGCTTCCTGCCGTGACGATCTGACTGATCAGGACCTCGTCGTTCTGGTTGCCCTGGCGCAGGATGCGGCCATGGCGCTGCTCGATGTCGGCCGGCCGCCAGGGCGGGTCCAGATCGACCAGGTGGACCGCCCGGGCTTGGATGTTCGTGCCGACGCCCATCTTGGCGGTCGACCCGATCAAGACGGCGACGCCGCCGATGCGGCACTGCGCGAACAGCCTGGCCTTTTCCCGGTCGTTCTTGGCGTCGTGGATGAACCGGACTGAGCCCAGCGGTAGCCCGCGCGCGTACAGGCCGTCCCGCAACGTCTCGTAGATGTTCCACCCCTCCCCGGGGGTGGAGAAGTCGCAGAACACGATCTGCAGGGCACCGGGGTTGGGGTGTTCCTGACCTGTGGTCACGTCGAGGTAGCGGTTGTCCTTAGTCCGGTCCCACACGCCGGCTATCAGGTCGGCGGCGGCGCTGACCTTCGTCGGCCCCGTAGGGACCACAGTGGGATCCGCGACCCGGACGTCGATCGACGCCTTCCGCCCGTCGGTCGCGATCTTGAGATTGTTGTCCTCGGTCGGGCTGACCGCGCGTGACTTCACCCGATCAGTGCGGTACGCCAGGTCGGCCATGAACGCATCCAGCTCGGCCGACGGCTCGACGCTGATGATGGTCGGGGCGCGCCGGCCATCGGGCCGGGCCGCCAACGTCGGTGTCGGAAGACCAAGATCCTCGGCGGTCTTGATGTCGGCGAACTGGTGCATCATCGTCACCAGCTCGGGCACGTTGACGAACTTCGCGAACCGATCCTTCGGGACGAACCTGGTCCCACCCGACGGTGGGACCTCCAACGTGGTGACGACCTCCCCGAACGTGGATGCCCAGCGGTCGAAGGTGTCGATGCCGGCCCGCTCCAGCTGCTCCGGCGCGAGATAGCGCATCACGACGTGCATTTCCGACATGCTGTTTGAGATCGGGGTGGCTGTCGCGCCGGTCATCACCCGGTCGCCGTGCTGGCCGCGGAGGTACTCCACCTTCATGTGGAGGTCCAGGGCGCGGTCGCTGCCGGGGACGATGGCGGCGTCGCGGATGTTGGACACCGTCGTGAGGTTCTTGAACAGGTGCATCTCGTCGACCACGACGTAGTCGATCCCGGTGGCCTCGAAGGTGATGCCCGGGTCGTGCGCCATGTTCAGCTTCTCCCGCAGCTTCTCCTCCCGGGCCAGCAGGATCTTCTCGGCCTGCTTGATGCTGCGTTCCTGGGCGCGGCCGCCGTCAGCGCGTTCCCGGGCCGCGTCCAGCTCGCGTCGGGTCTGCTCAAGTTGGCGCTGCTGGTACCGCGCTTGCTCGGCGGGGCTCATCGCGATCTTGCCGAAGGAGGAGTGGGTCATGATGACCGCGTCCCAGTCGCTGGTGGCGGCCCTGGCCACGAACCGGCGACGAGACTCCGGGGTGCTGCCGATGTCTTGGCCGCTGGCGGCCAGCAACATGGCCCGCGGGTACAGCTGCAGCCACTCGCGGGTGACCTGCTCCAGCATGTGGTTGGGCACGACCACGACGGGTTTGCGGACCAGTCCGAGCCGGCGAAGCTCGGTGCAGCCCATCACCATCTCCGCGGTCTTGCCGGCGCCGACCGCGTGGAACAGTCCGACCGAGGGTTCGTTGATCATGCGGGCGACCGCGGCACGCTGATGCGGTCGGGGGGTGAAGTTCTTCGTCAGCCCGGGCAGGGTCAGCCGCTCGCCCTCACTGGTGTAGTCCCTCAGCACCACCGAGTTGAACAGCCGGTTGTACTCCTCGCAGAGCCGGTTGGCTCGCTGCGGGTCCTCCCACACCCACGTGGCGAACCGTTCCTGCATCAGGCGGGCTTTGTCCTGCGCGGCCTCGGTCTTGACCGGGTTGATGACCTGACGGTCGTCGATGGTGTCAGTCACGATGATCGGCTGCTGCTGCACGATTCGCTGCAACAGTCGCCCGGCCGGCATCTCGGGGATGCCCCAGTCGCTGTGGGCGGCCAACCCGTAGTCGGCGTCCTTGACCGACCAGGTCGAGCCGACGCGGCTGACGGTGGCCCACCGGTTGCCGATCAGGTCCCGCAGGAACTGCTGGTGGTCGGCATCAGTGATCCACGAGGCTCCCAGCCGCGGCTGGATCTGTTCGGGGCCGAGTTCCGTGGGCAGGACGGCTTCTAGGGCCTCCACGTGGCCTCGCCACCGGTCGGGGTCCTCGAGCGCGGCCACCCGGGCAAGGCGAAGCTTCTCTCGGACGTCGCCCGACAGGTACGCCGCCGCCGTCACCCACTCCGGCTCGGCCTCATTGTCTCCGTCGGCCTCGTGGACGGCCTGGTCGATGGTGGGAGGAACTTCCCAGATGGCTGGCCCAAGCTCGGCTCGGGCTTCCTGGACGCTCTGGCCGGTGAGATCCGCGATCTGCTGCAGGTCGACCTCGTGCTGCTGGTCCAACACGATGTTGAGCGCATCCAGGGCGGAGTCGGCCCCCAGGATCGGCCGGCGCGGCTCGATCTGCCGGGCGACCAGGATTCCGGCCGGTTCAGCGGTCTGGGTGGCCTCGTCGAACGACTCCAGCGCCGTCACCAGCGGCCCGTAGGGGTCCTGCAGCAACTTGCGCACCGGAGTCGGCACGATCCGGGCCTGGATCGGGTCACCGTCGGCCGCGGCGCGGCCGGTGTTGCGAAGCGTGAACCGGTTGATCGGCCCGTAGCGGGCCACGTAGTCCTGCCACAGGCCGCGCAGCTCGGCCCTGGTCTGATCCATCGTCGGGTCGTCGGTCAGGGAACGCGCCTCGGTGTCCAGCAGCACTCTGGCTTGGTCCCGCATCGTCAGCAGCGCGCGCATCTCCGTGGCCCCGGTCTGAGGGACCTGGAGTGGGACGTGCACGCCGGCTTCCACCACGGTGAACGAGCCGTCGTCGTGGGCGGCGATGTGGCCTTCGCGTTCATGGTCCAGGGCGGGCATCAGTCCCGCCCGTTCCTCGATGGCTTGTTGCTGGTCGGCGGTCCGCTCGGTCCACCGCAGGCCGGCGGCGCTGGCGGAGGCCTCGATGTCGATCAGTGCGTCCCGCAGGAGACGCGGGGTGGCCGAGACGTCGTCGACGATGACGCTGACGCCGAAGACACCGTGCAGGCCGACCTCGCCGAGCATCTGGCCCAGCACCATCTCCGGATGGGTCTGCCACCAGGTGTTGAGCCGCACCGGCTCGCCGTCCGCGGCCGCGCCGGCTTCCAGGCTCGACTCAGGCGTCGGCAGGACGACGGGCGAGGTTGAACCCCACACGTCGAACGGTCCGGGGGTCCGGTCGGGTTCGCGTCGACGCAGGATCAGCAGATCAGTGACCGCCTCGGTGCCGGCGGAACGACGGTGGGCACCCGTGGGGAGCCTGACGGCGCCGACCAGGTCACCTAGCTCGTGGATCGCGCGGCGTCCCGACGGGTTCTGCGCATCCATCGTGTAGCGGCTGGTCAGGACGGCGACGAGCCCGCCTGGACGGGTCAGGGCGAGGCTCTTGACGATGAAGTGGTTGTGCATGGGCAGCCGGCCGGCGTTGTGGAGCGGGTCGTGCAGCACGACGTCGGCGAACGGGACGTTGCCCACCACGGTGTCGAAGCTGCTGTCGGCAAGGCGGGTCTGGGCGAACGACTCCGCACGGACCTGGGCCTGCGGGTAGAGCGCTGCCGCGATCCCCGCGGTGACCGGGTCCAGCTCGACGCCGGTCATCTGCGCCGCCGCCGGCGCACGGCCGATGAACACCCCAGAGCCGCATCCAGGCTCCAGGACCTGCCCGCCAGTGAATCCCAGCCGTTCCAGACTGCCCCACACCTCTGTGACCACGCCGAGGTCGGTGTAGTGCGCGTTGATCGTCGTACGCCGTGCCGCGGCGTACTCGTCGTCGTTGAGCAACCCTCGAAGGGTGGCTCGGTCGCCGGCAAACTCGGTCCGGGACTCGTCCAGGACCTGCGCCAGCCCTGTGGCGCCCCACGAGCCCCAGCGGGCGAGGGTGCGTTGTTCCTCAGCGGTCGCGGCCCTGGACTCGTCCTGCAGCGTGCGCAAGACGCGGATCGCGGCCACATTCGCCTGGAAGCGTGCCCGCGGCCCGGACGGTGCCAGGTCGTCCTGCGATGACGGTTGGAAGCGGGTGGGAGGTTCTACCTGGGTTCGTTCGTCGGTGGGCTCGCGTGGTCGGTCGTCCAGTACGTCACGCCGTGCAGGATCTCCCACACCTCCGTCAGGTCGTCCCGACCCGGATCCAGGCCCAGGTCCTCCGACTCCGCTTCGTCCTCTCGGATCTCCAACGGCGGAATCAGCAGTTCCTCCCTGACGATCTCCTCCGCGCGAAGCTTCGCGTTCTCGATCCGGCCGACCTTCTGGAAGTAGGTCTCCCCTGGGACCTCCGGTCCCGTCAGCTGGATCGTCAGATCCACCACCTGGCCCTCCGCTTCCTCCCCCAACGTCGAAAAGTGACGGTTGGGGTCCTCGATCGCGGCCAGTGCTGCCGGGGCGAGTTGCTGCCACATCTGCATCGCCTGGGTGCCGTACCTGTTCATCCCGGACCTCCTCCGGCTCAGACCACCAGTCCTCCAGGGTCGGCTGATGATCGTGACCGCGTCGACGTCGAGCCATCCCACACTCCTGGAGGAGAAACTGTGGTGCTCACCATAAAGAGTCTGCGGTTTCACGAAGCACCCCTTCCCCCAGACTGCCAACACGCTTCGGTCACGGCAGAGGAACCTCAGACGTCGCCCACCTCAAGACATCGAGGGATGCATGACGGGTTCAGCCGCCGTTCTCAGCGGTTGGCGGGAGGGGCGTGAGCTCGCCGCGTTCGCTCAGCCAGCGGTAGTCATACGTCGTATCGATCTGCACGCGATTCGCCCACGGAAAGAGGCTTGCTGCCGCACCCTTCACCAGTCCCTCGAAACCGGCGATCGCCGCCTCAACCCGCTTCATGCGGATGTTGGACGCCAGGCCCGGCTGGACGTGGAAACTGACATTGAACGACAGCACCCGCGGGGTGGCGTATGGGTTGGTCTCGGCTATATCACTCTGGTCAGTTGCAGACATGTCAGTGACATTACACGATCTCAGCGAGATAGCCTGATCTCGCCGATATTTTCGGAGCCGGGCGCTGGCGGTTTCGCGGGGCGACCCTTCATCGCGAAAGTCATCCAGGCTCTCCGGTGCCGGTTGCGGGTGACTACGGGCGCCCACGGGCGGCGATCGGGCAGCGATCTTCATCGAACTGCGTCTGTGGCTCGCTACTCCAGCGGCAGTCATTGCCGCACCTGAGACACAACTAGGGTTCTGGGCATGACTCTCCAGCCCGAGCCGGTCCGCCCTGAGAGTGGGCTGCACATGCACTGGCACGGCCGGCGCTCCTACCGCAGCCGGGTCCCGGCGCCCCGCGTCCTCGAGTCCGTGCCGGAACTGTCGCACGGTCCCGCATCGGGGAACATGGTGATAGAGGGCGACAACCTGCAGGTCATGCTCTCGCTGCGCTCGCAGTACAGCGACAGCTTTGACGTGGTCTACATCGACCCCCCGTACAACCGCGGCGGCAACGATTTCCGCTACAGCGACGCCCGGTTCCACGACCCCGACGCCGACCCCGACGACGCCGAGTACGTCAGCAACGAGGACGGTGAGAAGCACACCAAGTGGCTCAACTACATGGCGCCACGGCTGGTCGCGATCTGGAACCTGATGGCCGACAGCGGTGTCATCTTCATCTCCATCAACGACGTCGAGCTGGGCCGGCTGATGATGCTGGCCGACGAGATCTTCGACGAGACCAACCGCATCGGAGTGATCGCGTGGAAGGGCTCCTCGGACAACAACCCCTCGCGCATCGTCATCGAGCACGAGTACGTCGTCTGCTACGCCAAGAACATCAAGAAGGTCCCGCAGCGCTGGCGCACTCCAGAGGACGAGGTGAAGGAGGCCCTGCTCGAGCAGTACGACGAGCTGAGCAAGGAGACCCCCGACCTGGCCGCCCGCGCCACCAGGTGGCGCGCGCTGCTGCGGGCCAATGAGGAGTCCCTGGGGCGCCTTAAGGCCTACAACCTGCTCGACGAGAAGGGCCCGTACCAAAGCGCCCGACGCGTCCACAACCCCAAGCCGGGCGGCTACCGGTACGGCGTGAGCAAGCGGGGCGTCGTCGAGGCGTCAGCCAAGACCGCCTACGCGATGCCGCTGAACGGCTACCGGTTCCCGCCCGAGACCATGCAGCGTCACATCGACGAAAGCCGCGTTGTCTTCCCCGACAAGCTCAGTCAGATCGTCCAGATGAAGGACCACCTGGTCGACTATCGGGGCTCGCTGCGCAGCGTCATCGACATCGACGCACGTGCCGGGGCCTACCGGCTGAAGGCTCTGTTCGGGTCCGATTTTGAGGGCTTCCGGTTTCCCAAGCCGATGGAGCTGATCGAGCTGCTGGTCGGAGCTGCGGGCGGCAAGGACGCCCTGGTCCTGGACGCCTTCGCCGGCAGCGGTACCACTGGGGACGCCATCCTCCAGTTGAACAGGAAAGACGGCGGTAACCGCCGGTTCGCTCTTATCGAGGAGGGGAACGGCGAGGACCAATACGCTCGGACCCTGGTGGCTGAGCGCTTGAAACGTGCCATCGAGATGGACTCTCTCGCCACGGGCTTCACCTTCATGCGCACCGGCGCGCAGCTGGACCGCAAGGCGATCCTCAGCCTGGAACGGGAGAAGATCGCCGCCGTGATCTGCCAGACCGACAGGTCAGGCGCACGATCGGGCATTCGTGCGGTCACAGGGAGCAAGTTCATCATCGGCAGCAACCAGCGCGGCGAGGCGATCGCGCTGCACTGGCTCGGCCCGGTGGACAGCGAGGTCAACATCGACATCATCAACGCCGCCATCACTGAGGCGAAAAGCCTCGGCCTCAAGACCCCGGTGCGGATCTACGGCACGACGTGTCGGCGCAGCGAGACCAAGTCGTTCGTCTTCTGCCAGATCCCCGACGAGATCTTGGCCCAGCTCCACATCGAGGAAGAGGAACTCCTCGAGGCGGTAGAGGCATGAGCACCACGATCCGACTCTTCGACTTCCAGGAGCAGGCCGCGAGCCAGCTCTCCGAGGCGATCGAGGAATGGGTGCAGATCTGCGCCGAGCACGGGCCCCCCACCCTCGGCAGGACCCCGATTCCGTTCGTGGGCCACCTCAAGGCGGTCACGGGCGCCGGCAAGACTCCGATCCTGTCCACTGTGGTCGGCGACCTCAAGCACGGCCTGGTCCTATGGACATCTAAGTCCAGCGCCGTCGTGGATCAGACCGCCCGCAACCTGCTCGGCAAGTACCGCCATCTCCTCCCCCGCGACACCGTCGTCCTGCGTGAGCGGCCCAGCAAGAGCGAGTGGGAGCAGCTCATCGAGAACAAACACGGCCTCACCATCTGGGTGACCACGGTGGGGTCGTGGAACGAAGCCGACGCCGCCGAGGCCGGCGGCAGGGCCGACGCACGCCTCAACATGCACCGGCCACAACAGGACTGGGGAGGCGACCTGTCTCCCTGGGAGCAGCTGCGCACCACACTCCAACGACCCCTCTACGTCGTCTACGACGAGAGCCACAACCAGACCCCAGCCCAGCTCGACCAGCTCATCGGCCTCAACCCGGTGGGGTTCCTCATGGCCTCCGCCACCCCACCCGAGGGCCGCTTCGAGCAGTTCGCCGACGTGGTGCGCAAGGACGAGCTGCTCGCCGACGTCGCGGAGAAGGCCAACGTCCGGGTACAGACCCGCGACGTCGTCGAGGCCCAGCTCCTCAAGCACACGATCTCGGTGGAGAACTTCGACTCCGACGCCGACACCCTCCTCGCCGAGACCGTGGCGCTGCACCGTCAGCTGGTCAGCAAGGCCGAGGCCGAGCAGCTCGACGTGAACCCCAAGGCGCTCTACGTCGTCGAGCGATCCAATCCCTCGGCTGCCAAGGGCGAGGTGGTCTCGCGGCCCGAGGCGATCTGGCAGTTCCTGCGCGCCCATGGTGTGCCCGCTGAGGAAATCGCGGTCTACACCCAGACAAAGGTGCTGCCCGACGACGCCGTGCGAGTGAGCTCGCTGGCTCAGCTGCAGCCCCACCACCGCCACATCATCTGCAACCGCGCTCTGCAGGAAGGGTGGGACGACCCCGAGGCCTACATCGAGTACTTCGACGACGAGTCGAACTCGTTCGTCCGGATCTCCCAAGTCATCGGGCGAGCACTTCGGCAACCCGGTGCCGGCCACTTCGAGGACGACGACCTGAACACCGCGACCCTCTTCGTGCGCGTCGCCAACACTCAGTTTGAGTCCATCGTGGAGGGGCTGAAACGCGAGCTCTCCTTGTACGCCGTCGACGACGAGAACGGCGGGTCCAGCCCCGCGATCAGGCTCCGCACCCGCAAGGAGCCACTAGACCCCATCGCGGTCAAGCCCGCCCTAGTAGGCAAGCTAACGCTCCCGGAGTACCAGCTGGGCGACGCCTCCCTCGACGACGAGCTCGCCGAGATAGGCATGACCTCACGACGCACCTACGCCGACGTCGACCTCGAGGCCCCCGGTGCGCGCACCACACGCCTGATCTCCCTGCGGGGCAACGACGACGTCACCCGGTACAAGGAACTCGCCGCGAGCATGCGGCGACCCAACGGCGAGTACCTCCGCCGACGGATCGTCATCGGCAGCAGGCACTGCGCCCACCTCATCGAGCCCACCACCTTCACCGGTCCGGCGTTCGAGCAATGGGCCTGCGCAGGATCGAACGCTCAACGCCAGCTGGCCGCCCTGGCCGACAGGGTCGTACGCCAGTTCGAAGCCACCGTCGACCTCGTCCCCAACGAGATCCTCGGAGAGGAGACCTGGCAACCACGGGCTCACGTCCCTAGCAAGAGCAACATGGAGTCCTTCGGCAACGCGGTCCACCCGACCTACAGTCGAGCTGCCTTCAACGACGAAGAGTTCGAGTTCGCGAAGACGTTGGACGCGCTCAACGAGGGCACCTGGATGCGAAACCCGGTCCGCGGCGAGGGCTATGGCATCCCCCTACCGATGAAGGTTGGCGGCTCCAGCACGTTCTACCCAGACTTCCTCTGGTGGGTCGCGGGAACCTGCTTCGCCCTGGACCCCACCGGCAAGCACATCCTCGACGAGAAGGTCCGAGGCAAACTCCTCAGCATCGACCTGCCGAAGATCGTGCTCCTCATCAAGGGGCGCCTCGCCCCGGACCTCGTCACTCACGAGAAGAGCGATAACGTGACGATTCTGAGGCCCAGGGCTGGCCGCCCGTCGGCACCAGAGGTCTACCCCGACCTGACGACCGCACTCAAGCGCATCGCCGGCCTCACCTGACTTCACCACGTTCCGCCCTCAGTTCGGCTATGGAACGATCTTCGCCATGACGAGCCCAGACCCCCTCCCCACGACGGTGACTGCTGTCGCCCAGCTATATGCCGCCGAGCGGACAGCAGGTCAGGACACCCAGCGTCTCGACTTCATGATCTTCAGCATCTTGCTCGCCTACATCGGCGTCGTGACGGGCTGGTTCGTCAACGCCGGCGCCCTGCCACCACTCGTCTACGCTGTCGTTCCTCTCCCCGCCGTGGGCCTCGTCGCCTACCTGGTCCAGCTGATGGATCTCGCGAAGGTACGAAGCACTTCGATCGACTACCTGGAGAGTCGTATTCGCGCCTATGCCCAGGTCGACGTCGATGCGGCGGCACCGGCCATCGGCTCTGCGGCAGAAAAATCGGTCACCGACTTCGGCAAGGTCGACGGGGGCTTCGTCGTCAGGCTGCTTCGGCGCGGCCAGGCGGTCGTGCTTTACGGCGTCGCCATTGTGGCATCGTCCGCCTGGGTCGTCGGGTGCCTCGTTTACTTCCGGCAGTCGGCAGCTGCGCAGACCGCGCAGCCGTCTCTGCTCGCAGCGCTGGGGGAGATCTTCTTCTGGCTCACTGTCGCGCTCGGCGGGCTTACCGTCCTCAACATCATCCGTGTGACAACCATGTTCGGGGGGACAAGGCACGTTGACGGCGCGACACAGGCTGATACCACTGCGCCGGCTGGGTCGACACCTGACGGTACCGACCAGGCTGCATCTGGCGCACCAACCGGGTCGGGCTAGGCGGTGCGGGAGGACACACCTCGAGCTGCGTCTGGATTGCGTCAGACCCTGTCAGAAGACCTCGGTACATCCCCGGCGGCGTCAGGGCGCATCGAGGCCTAGCTGGTCAATGTAGGGAGGCTCCCCTATGCGAGCACCCTAATCGTCTTCTTCATCCTCGTCATCGTCTGGGAACCTCTTGAAGTGCCGCTCAAGTTCTTCAAGGGTGACTTGTTCATCCTCAATCTGTGCAATGAGGTACTGGAAGAACGCCTCGTCCGCCAACCGAAGATCTCGCACGGCCTCGCCGAGCAGCGGTAGCTCTTGGCTCGTGTAGTACGTCAGGACGTCGAGAGTTGAGGCGACCCAACTTGCCTTCCGGTAGAGGTGGAGCGCAACTCCGATGGACGGTGCGTACATTCGGGCATCGATGGGCTCAAGGATGGCGAACGCTGACGCCTCGAGGTCGCGGTCAGTGGAGATAGTTCGCATGGCGCAGATGACGGCCTCACGGATTGAAAGCAGATCCCGCACTCGCTCCGAGGTTGTGACCTGACCACAGAGCGTGGTCCACGTGTCGAGCGTGGTGACGTCTGTCTGATCGTTCCAGAGGACGTCGAGATGTTCGTATCGACCAGCACCGCTCGCGAACCGTTCGAGAGCCTCGGTAAGAGTTGGATCTAGTTCATCGTTTGGGCGTTCGACCGGCGGCGGGTGGATTTCCGAGGCCTTGCTGAGGGTGCTGAGGTCCAGGTGCTGCACCGCGTCCAGCAATCCGCCAATTTTGTGGCCAAACGGCTTGAGCGCTGGGAAGGTCCCCGTAGCCACGAAGCCGTGGCAGGCGATCGTGAGCTTGCACAACCGTTCCAGCCCGCTCGTGTAGGAGTGCATGCCAAGGTGAAGCGGGTAGGTCTGGTCGTGGCTCACTGGCCAGGGCCAGTCGCCTTGGACTGGCACGGTGGAAAGCTTGCGAAGTCCCGCCACTACCAGCTCGGTAGCGAACTGGGTCTCAGCGACGAGGTAGTTCCATCGGTCCGGCATCAAACCTTCATTTTGTGACGATCGTGACGCTGCACGGTTCGAACTGTACGAGTGACCGCTGGCGGTCCGACAACAGGGACGACTGAGCGGCGGCCAGCATACGAGCGGACCAGGTGCCGATACCGTCCCGCGTGCATCGCCCGGCGAGAGAGCGTCACGCGGCACTTCTATTGCTGGTAACAGCACGTATTCGAGAGGGGCGAATGCTCCCTCGGCGGAGTGACTGACGCATCGGCCGAACCGCCTATAGGAGATCCGGCGACGGTCAGCATTGCGCGCACGCCAAAGCGCTGCGCCGCCGGGCCGCCGACGCTACGCTGACGTCACGCTGGGCCCGGGTGGACAGGGCCCACCTCGCGATATCTCACGGGTGGTCGATATGGGTGGTCGGTCCGAGCCGGACATGTTCGGCGAAGGCGTCAGGTTCTACGACGAGTCCGGCAAGTACGTCGGACGGTCCCACCCCGACAGCTGGGGAGGCACCAGCTACTACGACGACGGCGGCCAGTACATCGGTCGCTCTCGTCCTGACTTCTGGGGCGACGGGACCTCCTACTTCGACTCCTCCGGACAGCACGCTGGCCGTTCCTCGACGGACTTCTTCGGAGATAGCCAGACGTTCTACGACGCATCCGGTAGCCGAGCAGGCCGCACCAGCGATCAGATGTGGGGCGATGGCACCAACTTCCACGGATCCGGCGGTTTCTACGGCTTGGCCGGTGGTGACCCGCCCGAGGCATGGGCACCGGTCGCACGAAGCTATGGCTACGTCGGTTACCGATCCCGCGTCAAACGCAAGGTCCTGGGGTCCAGTTGGCCAGACACGGCTCTCGGGATCAAGATTGCGATTCCTCTCGGTCTTGCCCTCCTAGCTTGCTCCTTCTATTTGATGTACTTCGATCAAGATCCCGCAACCAAGGTGGCTTGGATCTTCTCGCCTGATTGGGTGAAGGGCATGCTGCAGATCCTTCCAGTCCAGCCCACGGTCGGCACACTCCTGCTCGGTACTCCCCTGTGTCTCGCGGTGACGATCGGTTTCCCGGTCTCAGCGGTCGCCATCATCGCGCGCCGCAAGCCCAAGCGCTGGCTACTGATCTATGGAGCGGTGGCGATCGTGGTATCGGTGGCGTCGTATGGGGTCGCGTCGCTGCTGTGACGAGCCGGCCGGCCCCCAACGCGTGGCCCCGTGTCGATCGCGACTCGACAGCTCGCCGCGAGTCGGAACTCCGACGACCGCGGCCACCGCCACCCTGCTCCACCAACTCAATCTGCACTGCCGTATTGCTGGTAACGGCACCTATTCGAGGATGGCGAATGCTCGTCCTTCGGGAGGGCTGGCGCGCGGTGCGATGGTTAGGCAGTGGAACCAGATCTGAGCGACAAGCTGGCAGAGTGGACCGCCTGGCTTCCCTTCGCCGAAGCGGTTGCCAACGCACCGCGACTGCCAGGCGTGTACATGGCACGAGACGACATTCAGGTCGTCTACGTCGGCATGGCTGCTGAGCGCCGCGGCCAGGGCATCCGTGGGCGGCTCACCGTCTACAGCCGGGGCCGGGCCGCGGTGTCCGGTCTCGGTGAGGCCGCGATGGACCGCGCCTTGGCAGACCCAGACTGGCTGCGCGCGCGACTGGCGCGGGTGGAAGACGGCACTGTGTGGCGAACCCGGGATTGGGCGACTGCGGCGTTGGACCGTGCCCAGTTGCGCGTGCGGTGGGCCACGACTGAGACGGGACTGCAAGCTCGGCAACTGGAACGCACGGTGCTGGCTGCCATGTCGAGTGTGGAACTGTGGAATCGAGCCCGATAGTCGAACAAGCAGCGGTCCTTGCGTCAGGGGGTGGACGCCATCGCACGGAGGAGCACCTGGGTCTTCCGGAGCTCGGTGTCGATCATGCCGAGGGTCGCCGTCGCCGGGATCTCGAATCGCGCGCCGAACAGGCTTGAGCGGGTGCTGCGGGCAACCTTCATGCCCCACCCCTGCCCGAGCCACCGCGGGGCACCCGACTCCACCATTTCCAGCCAGTTCTGCTTGTCGACGGAGTCGCTCGGTCTGGCTGACGTCGTACGCCAGGAACGTCCGTCGGCGGGTTGTCCGGTGTCGTCGAGGATGTGCTGGACGAACATGCGATGCAGCAGAGGCCAGTCGAAGCCCTCAGAGGTGTCGGGTCCGTCTTCCCGCAGGCCCACCAAGACAACGGGGCCTCGGACTCGCTCGCGGTAGGGCCGGGTTGGGTCGTACCGCCACTCGTAGGCCGTCATGCCCTCCTGCATCTCGGCCGTGACGAAGTGACCGGGCGAAGTTGTTTCGTGCCACATCCGCACAGCCCAGTTGCCACCTCCTGAGGACTGGGCGCTGTCGTGGGGGAGGGTGCTCCAGGCATGCATCTGTGCCGTCAACCAGCTCACTCGCGCACGGAGGGCGAGTTCGAAGTCGGCCGGTTTGTCTGGGACGTCGTTCCACACGGTGTCGGCGTCGACGGGCGGGACCAGCTCACCGAGCTGGTTCAGCCATGCCCGCGCGGTGGCGTTAACCCAGAGGTGGTCGCTGGCCGCGTAGGCAGCGAGTGCATCCTCCCAGGCCAGTGATCGCCACGGGTCCGTGTCCTGGACGTTCACGGGTAGCGAGGCGAGATGCAGCACGAAGTACGCCTCGAGGTTCGGGAAGGCTGCCTGGTACCGGGTGAGTTGGTCGACGCCGAGGTCGGACAAGACCTTGACCTCGACAGCTGCCACAGCAGCCCCCGCGCGGGTCAGAAGCAAGTCCAAGCGATCGGACTTCCTGGCTGCCGCCGCAACGGCCACCTCGCGGCGGACGTCGTCAACGCGAAGGCCCAGCACACGCCCCATGGGTGTTGGGTCGGTGGCGATCAGAGTGGCCAACAGATCACTCCACCTGTTCTCAGCCCAGCCCGGCACGACGAACCGAAGATCCGGACTGGAACTCAGACCAGAGAGCGCCGACGGATGGTCGAGAGAGCTCAACGAGACCGCCGTGCTGATGACCTCGCCGCCTGCCAGATCGCGTGGTCGAGCTGGCTGTCGGGCACGCTCAGCTCGGCGGCGGCTGCCGACACCAGCGCCTCCGCTTCGGTCGGGGTCACCGACCGTCCGACGGCGTCTCGGACGAACCGTACGATCCAGGTATCGGCCTTGACTCCACTCACGCCGAGCAACATCCCGAAGTACGTCCACGTCACAGGCCCACTCCCGCGGACAGAGAGGTACGCCCGGCGCTGGTCAGGATGACCCGTGAAGTCGGCTGCATGGATCAAGCCGGCATTCGCCAAGGCGCCGGCCGCTTCGACGACGATGGCCGCCTTCAGTCGTCGGCTCGCCTTCGCTCGGTTGCGCACAATGTCGGCCACAGCCTCAGGATCGGCTGCAGCAAGCTCGGCGAGATCGTCGACCTGTCCGCCGCGGTGATCACGCCACCGCGCCACCACCGCGCGCACACCCGTCGTCGAACCACCGTAGCGAGCCTGCATCGAGAACACCGCGTCGAATAGAGCGGCCTCGATCTGCCCTGGCCAGCCACCTGGCCACGCCGGAAGGTCCTGACCGACCCTGCGGTCAATGCTCGCCAACAACCGATCAACGTCGCCATCGCCACCCACCACCGGAGTCTCTCACTGACCGGCTTCTCATCTGATCGAACTCGTTCCTATTGGTGGTAACAGCACCTATTCGAGAGAGGCGAAAGGTCCGCCCGACGAGTAGGCGTCGACCTGCCCTCTCGGCTTCAGGTGGTCTTGTCAGGGGTGCCAGCGCCTCCGCGCTGGATCGCGCGGTACACCGTCGCACGGCTGACGGAGAACAGCTCGGCCAGTTCAAGCGTGGAGTGCTCGCCACCTCGCCAGAGCTTGACCAGGTGCGCTTCCTGCGTGGGCTTGAGCTTGGGCGGCTTCCCCCGCAGGCGGCCCTTGGCCTTGGCGACGGCGAGCCCCTCGCGGGTGCGGGCCCGGGCGAGGTCGGCCTCGATTATGTGGACAACTCTGGCCTGTCAAGCCGCATGAGGGGAACTGACCGTATTCAGGCCGTGGTGTGGCCGGTCGCGGGGAGAGTGCACCCGAACCAGTAGTTTCGCGCGGAATGCCGCAGATGAATGCGGACGATGGGCGCACATCGGGCTATGGTCGCGCGTGCCCGTATCCCGTCAAGATGAGGCCGAGTCGTGACCGATCGCCCTGAAATCGTCTGCATCTGTGGCTCGGCGCGATTCATGGCCCAGATGCGGGCGGCGAACCGCGACTTGACCGTCGCCGGAGTCATCGTTGTGGCCCCGAGCGAAGCGGACGAGTCGCCCACCCCCGAGCAGAAGGCTGTCTTGGACGCCCTTCACCTGCGCAAGATTGACCTGGCCGACCGGGTCTTGATCGTCAACCCGGGCGGGTATGTCGGCGAGTCGACGCGCAGGGAGATCGCTTACGCCCAAGCCGTCGGTAAGCCGATCACCTTCACTGATCCCATCTGACGACATGGGCAGCGCTCATCTCGCCCATGTTGGCACGGATTGGCTCCGGCGTTCGCCGGCATATCAACAAGGCGGCAGGTGTCAGCCGAGGTCGAGGAGGAGCTGCGTTAGGCGCCGTTTGGTTGCTTCGTGTCGCTCGATCTCGCGTGGCCAGTCGCGGGCGGTAGCGTCGTCGATGAGCTGCTGCTCGACCTCCAGGCGCGAGCGCAACCTGGGTGCGTAGTCGCTGGTGGTGAGGAACTTCGAGCAGGTGAGCATCAGGTCGCACTCACAGGGTCCCTCGGCGGGGGTGCGGAGGCAGTGGCCGAGTTCGAGTTCGGTCTTGAGGAAGTTGGTCTGCAGCCAGGACACCGCTTCGGGGTCGAGGCGGTGCTCACGGAGGGCGTCGGCGGCCGGCCCGGCAAGGTTGACTTCGGGCCCGAGATGTCGATCGAGGGCGTCGTGGTACTGCTGCTTGACGGTCGGGTCGGACAGGGTCGCGTAGATGATCGACATGTTGGGCGTCGTGTGGCCGAGGACGGCCATGATGGTCTGGATCCGGGCTCCGCCTTCGGCGAGCTGGGTGCCGATGGTGTGTCGGAACCGGTGCGCGGTGATCGTCGCTTTGCCGGCCGAGTCGACCAACCCGGCCGCGGTGCAGGCTTCGGCGAGGGCCATGTCGAACAGCAGCGACTTGGATAGCAGCTTCCCGCGCATCATGAAGATGTGTTGGACCTCCCGTCCTGCGCTGGAGTCGTAGCGTCGGCGGCTGCGTTGTTGTCGGGCCAGGTCGATCAGAGGTTGCAGCGCGTTAGCGGCCTGGGGATGTAGAGGGATGCTGCGTTCTGTGTATCCCTTGCCGACCGGGATCCGCAGCCGCGGGTGCCCGTCAGGGTAGGTGTCGAGGCAGTCGACGGCGAGTCGGCGGATCTCGTCGCGGCGCGCGCCGCTCCAACGGGCCACGATCAGCGCCGCCCGCTGGAAGGGGTTAGTCAGCTGGTCCACGGCGGTCATCAAGGCGGCGAGCTCGTGGTCGGGGATGAAGCGGGGCAGCGGCTTGTTGATCTTCGGGATGTCTGCTCGGGTGAACAACACCCGGGCCGGCACGTCGTCCCAGTTCCAGGCGGCGGTCTCGGTCACGAACCGGGTGATCAGCGTGACCACGGATCGCCGGTAGCTGACGCTCAACGGTGCGCCTGTCTGCTGATTGGTCCGCGTGCCGAGCCAGCGAAGGAACGCCTCAGCGTGCTCGCGATGCAGGTCGGCAAGGCTGGTCATCTCCGGATGGGCTTGGGCCATCCAGGTCACCAGCCGGCGCAGCGCATCCCGGGCATGGCGCACGGTCTGCGGCCGGTCGAGGTTGGCGTCCAGGTGCAGACGCAGGTAGCGCTCGAGGACGGCCCGGATCCTCGGAGGCGCATCGGACGGGGCGAGCTGGTCCATCCAGCCGCCGGCGGTGACTCGTCCGCTGGGTTCTTGGTCGACTTGGCCCAGATCGAAAAGCAGCACGTGCACCGCGTGCAGACGAGCGATCGCCGAACGCAGGTAGCCGTCGGCCGTCACCTCAGGCGGCCGCTCGACCGGTGCGCGGGAGTAGAACTCTCGCAGCGGATCCAGGCGCAAGCGGGCGGTGAAGGTATTGATCGCAGCGCGCAGACCTTCGAGGTCCTCTACGCTCAGCGCGGTCAGGTCCGGATCGCCGCGGTGCAACAGCATCCGCCCGAGCGTCCACACCAACTGGGTGCGGGCCGTGGTGTAGCCGAGCTCAGTCAACCGAACAACGTGTCGGTCGAACAGGTCCGCGTCTACTCCAAGCCCGCCGTGCCGGGCCTGGTGCTTGAACGGGCTGGTGAACGTCCGAGCCAGCAGCACCGGATAGTCCAGACCGACGCCGTGGACCAACGACAGGTAGCTCAGGTAAGGCATGATCACACTCGCACCGCCGTGCGGCTGTTGCCCGCGGACAGCATTCTCCTTGTCCAGCAGCCGCAGCCGCAGGGGCGCGTCGAACCAGTCCTGCAACAAGGGCCACCGGTCGACGAACCGGTCGTAATCGTCCAGCCTGGCCCAGCGCACCGCGTAGCTGCCACAGTGCTGATCGATCCAGGCCTTGTAGGTCGCTCGGTCGGCGTGCACGCGGCGGACCACGGCCCGTGCCGGCACCCGCGCAAGCCTGATTGGTTGCGACGTGATCATGGCCGGTCCCGAAGTGCGTGGTCGTAGTCGGCGAGTACCTGCTCATCCGAGACCCGGGTGTAGATCCTGATCGATTCCGGCGAGGCATGCCCGAGCCGCTTCTGCAGCGCCAACTCCCGCATCCCGCCTTCCCACATCGCCGTCGCGTGCGTGTGCCGCAAGGCGTGCGGCGTCGTCTCTGGCGTGCGGATGCCCAACCGGTCCAGCCGGCGAGCGAAGCCCCGGGCGAGCGCCGGATAGCTCAACGGCTCACACCGGCGCGTTCCGCGGCCGCCGACCAGGAACACGAACGGGCTCTCGGTATCGATCGGACGTTCGTGCAACACGTACCGGTTGACCGCATCCAGAGTGCGCGGCTCGTGCAGATCCACAACCCGCTCATGCCGGCCCTTCGCCCGGGCACCCCGCGGATGGTCGTCGCTCTTGCGGATCGTGACACGCCGGCGACCGTAGGAGACGTCGGGCAGTTTGAGGCAGAGCACCTCCCCCGGACGTAGTCCGCCATCGAGCATCAGCAAGTAGATCGCCAAGTCCCGCAAGCTCGTGATGCTGGCCAGCAGTGCATCGACGTCCTGGTCCGCCATCGGCCGTGGCAGTCGCAGCGGAAGCCGCACCCGCACCGTGCGGCGTACCGGCTGCTGTCGGCTCGCCGCGCCGACGAACGGTTGATGTCGATCCGGCACCTTGCCCAGCGCATGATCGACCCGGCGCTGCATCGGATTCTCTCCCGCCGTGTACTGCTCGGCCGCGATCGCCCACTCGAAGAAGCTCGAAGTCGCCGCCAATACTCGCTGCACCGTTGCCGCCGACAGCAACCTTCCCTGCACGGCGGCGACCGTCAAACCGAGGCGCTGCGCCGGCCGGCGGGACGGCACCCGCCGCAAATACGCCAGAAACTCCAACGACGTCGGCGGGCGGAAGTCGTTCCATTCAAGCCCACGCTCATCGAGGAACACCGCCAGGTGGCGCAGGTCGTAGGCGTAGGCGCAGACCGTGTTCGGGCTGTAATTGGAATCGATCAAGTGCGACAGGAACCGGTCCACCGGAACCACCACATCACCGGCGCCGTCGAGCACCCTCACCCGCCGAACGACCCCATCCTCGAAGTCCTTGGCCACCCGCACACCGGCTCCCTTCGCCGGTGCTCACTGCATCAGGCAGCAGCCCTCACATCGGGGAGGCAAGCATCACGGCGTGTCCAGATAACAGAGAACTCGGCGATCATCGACAGCACAGTGAACAACAGCCGGCCGATCGGATCGGTGGGGTCGTGAACCGAGCCGCCGACGTTGAGCCGGACGCCACGGTTGGTGAGTTCGTCGACGATGTCGCGGGCGTCTGGCACCGAGCGGGCGAGCCGGTCGAGTTTCGTGACGACCAGAGTGTCGCCTTCCCGGCAGGCGGCGAGAGCTTCGCGAAGTCCGGGTCGTTCACGGTTCGTGCCGGTCAGGCCGTGGTCGACGTAGACCCGCTTCTCCTCGACGCCGAGAGCAGCAAGGCCGGCCCGCTGGGATGCAAGGTCCTGATTGACGGTGGAGACTCGCGCGTAGCCGATCAGGAGTTGCGTCACGAAAACCCATTCTCACATGAACCCCTTTGACCGGGCATTTTCCCGTGCGGGTCTTACGAGAATCCATCTGAGCGTCTGGTCGATGCGCTTCTGCTCAGTGGGCGCGTTGTCGGTGGACGGACGCTCAATGGCGACGAACAAAACGCGCCGCGCCCGCCGTAGCAGGCCTGTGTCGGCAGCGTCGGCAAGGATCACCACCATGCCGCTCCGGATCGCGATCACTCAGCCACCTGCAACGTCGAACCCTCAGGAGAATGGTCGGGTCGCACGCCAGCTGATGCGAAAAGCCGCGACCCAGAATGCTCGTCTGATCGTGTTCCCCGAGGGCCACCTGTCCGGCTACGCCAAAGAACAGGTTCCTGGCTGGGACGACGTCAACTGGGCGCTCGTGCGCGACGAGCTCAAGCTGACGTGTGAGCTGTCCCGTGAGCTAGGTCTGTGGACGGTCCTGGGTTCCGCGCATCGCCTCACACCACCGCGCTGGCCGCATAACAGCATGTACGTCATCTCCGACCAGGGCAGGATCGTCGACCGCTACGACAAACGATTCTGCTCCAACACCGAGGTCAGCCACTGGTACACGCCCGGCTCGCAACCCACCGTGTTCGACCTCGACGGGTACCGCTTCGGTGTTGCCACCTGCGTCGAGATCAACTTCCCGCACTTGTTCAGCGAGTACGCCGACCTCGGCGTCGACTGCCTGCTGCTACCGACCTACCCCGTTGATTCGATCTTTCGGACCAAGGCCGCCGCCCTCGCTGCCATCAATACCTACTGGATCGCGGTCTGCTCGGTCGCTCAGCGACGAGACCTGTTCGCCTCAGAACTCATCGCTCCCGATGGCTCATCGCTGGGCACAACCGAGCATGAACGCCTTCCGTTGATCGGCGAACTTGACCGTGACGACCCGGCCTTGACGGGTGCGTTGCAGTACGCCCGACCGTGGCGAGCCCGCGCCAGAGAAACTGCGATCTACAACCACCACATACCCGTCGACGATCCAAGATCCCTGGACAGAACCAGCCTGTAGACCGCGCCTCCAAGATCATCTCTCATGTCCCACAAGTCGGTCGTTCACTCAACGCGGCTGGCCGTCGTCGCTCGACGGTAATGACTCTGGTGGACTAGCGCCGTGGATTCAGCGACAACGCAGGAGATGATGAGGGAACGCGACCCGAGCGCGGCTCAGGCAACCGGTGCCAACTCCGGGGCGGACTGGGTGATCGCGCCGCGCGAGTATGCGCGGATGGAATCGCGGCGCGGCCGCCGCCACGCCTACCAGCAGCTCACGCCACGCACGACAGCGCTGGTCGTGGTCGACATGGTGCCGTTCTTCGTCGACGCCAACCCGCCCTGCCTCACTGCGGCCGAAGGTATCGGCCACCTCGCGGCTCAGCTGAGACACCTTGGCGGCACAGTGGCTTGGGTCGTGCCGTCGCTCGGCGAGCCGACATCGCACGCCATCGGCTTCTACGGACCCGACGTGGCCGCCCTTTACGCAGGATCGGGCGGATCCGGCGAAGCCCGTGGCCGGATCTGGTCCGGCTTCGACATCGATACCGACGACCTCGTCGTGGAGAAGACAGCGTCCAGTGCGTTCTTCCCCGGACGGTGCGACCTGCACCTCCAACTCATGGCACGCGGGATCGACACGGTTTTGATCACCGGGACCGTCACCAACGTGTGCTGCGAATCATCGGTGCGCGACGCCTCGACGCTGGGCTACCGGGTCGTCATGGTGGCCGACCTCAACGTCGGCGGCGATTTCGCCACCCGAAGTGCAACATTCACCGTCGTCTACCGCTCCTTCGGTGACATCCGGACGTCCTCCGAGGTCTCGAACCTGCTCCAGCGCGGACAGTAGCGGACGACGCCCTTCGAGCGATTGGCAATCGCACTCAGTCGACGGACGTCCTACGACCATTGAAGTACGTCCCGAGATTGAGGCGCTTGGCACACATGCCAGGTGGGCGGTAGAAGATGAGTGCGTGAGCGAGCGTCAGGATCTAGCCAAGGACATTGACCAGGCTTGTCGGCTAATCGGCGAGTTCGAGCTCCGCTCGGGACAGATCGCGAGGGAGTACTTCGACAAATATCTGTTTGAGACTCAGCCAGCCCTGCTGCACCGAGTCGCCCAGGCGATGGTCCCTCTACTTCCCGAGGACGCAGACCTTCTGGGCGGGCTTGAACTGGGTGGCGTACCGATCGTCACCGTCGTCAGCGCCATCACCGACCGGCCAGCGTTGTTCGTGCGCAAGCAAGCCAAAACCTACGGCACGTGCAAACTCGCCGAAGGCGGTGACGTCCACGGCAAGACCGTCGTCCTGATCGAAGACGTCATCACAACCGGCGGCGCAGTCCGAGACGCCGCGCTAGCCCTTCGCGGGCTGGGCGCAGCAGTCGAGGTCGCCATCTGCGCCATCGACCGCAGCCCAATCGGAGTGACGCCGCTGGCAGACTTCGGAATCGAGCTCAGATCGGTCCTGACGCGAAAAGATCTCGACCTGGCGGCCGCCGCTGAGCGATGATACCGCGATCCATCGCCCGCGTTCTCGATCGAGGTCCTCCTACGGCGACGATCTGCCTCGCTGAGCGGTCTCTTTATGATCTCGGCGGGCGGAGTGGCCGCCCCGTGGTACCGGCTTACGTTGTCGGCGCCTTGACTCCCCACCGGTAGCCGTCTGGATCGGTGACGATCGCGTAGGTCTGCCCCCAGGGCATCGGTCGCGACTCGGCCACAACGGCGCCGCCCGATCTCTGGACGGCCCCCAAGAATTGGGCAGCCTCACTCGGATCGTCAAAGGTCAGATCCAAGGTTATCGATCCGGGTGCAGACTCCGGCTGAGATGAGTCCCACCAGCTAGCGAAGGATCGGCTGTGCAGAGTCACCGGAGCTGGACCGCTGGTCGTTAGCCACGCCTGAGGTTCATCGCTACCAGGAAAGGTGATCGACCGCAGCGTCCAGCCCATTGCCGTGTAGAAGCTGCGACTCACCGCCAAGTCCTCGACCACGAGATTGATCTCCGTCAGCATGTCGACAGTCAAGCAGGCCCGACAGGCCTGGATCGCCGCTGAGGGTCCTCTTGGGGCGACGATCAGCCTCGCTGAGCGGACGGCTTGCGGGACACCGACGTGGGCCGGAGTTGATGCCTTGGAATAACCTTCTCTCTCATGAGGTTCACCGCACGTGAAGTTCTTTGACGTCGTGGTGGGGTACGAGATCGCGCTGTGGAACGCTGTCGACGAAGTGCTGGCTGCCCGAGGGATGGTCCGGCTCGGACATCTGCATGCACTGCGAGTGCTCGACGCCCACGAGGGTCAGGCGCGGGTGCAGGAAGTCAGCGAGGACGTCGGGATCACGGTCGGGGCGGCGAGCAAGCTGGTGGACCGGCTCGAGCGTGATGGCCTGGCGGAACGCCAGCCGAACCCCGCCAACCGGCGGTCGTCCCTGGTTCGTCTAACTCCCTGGGGGCAGCGTTCGCTGGCCGACGGGATGGCGGTGGCACAGGAGGCTCTTGACCAAGCGGTCGGTGATGAGGACGTCGAGCAGGTGGTGGCGGTACTGGAGCGGCTCCGTGCCCGGCTGGCGTCCGGTGCAGTGGCCAGGAGTGCGGCATGACCGGCGGGATGCGTGCTGTTGTGATCGACCGGCCCGGTCCACCGGAGGTGCTGGAGATCCGCGACGTGCCCGCGCCCCAGCCAGAGGTGGGGGAGGTGCTGGTCCGAGTGAAGGCGTTCGGCCTGAATCGTTCAGAGCTGCACTTCCGCTCGGGCGCCGCGTCGAGCGGGTCGTTCCCTCGGGTGCCGGGTATTGAAGCCACCGGAGTCGTCGAGTCAGCCCCCGGTAGAGAGTTCGAGCCGGGGACGCAGGTCATGACGATGATGGGAGGAATGGGACGGGCCTTCGACGGCGGCTACGCCGAGCAGGTCGTCGTCCCTGCCGGCCAGGTCATTTCGTTTTGCAGCGACCTTCCGTGGGAGCAGCTCGGCGCGGTGCCCGAGATGCTGCAGACGGCGTACGGCTCGCTGGCCGTCGGCGTCCGCGCGGAGCCCGGCGACACCCTCCTCGTCCGCGGCGGCACGTCCTCGATCGGCCTGGCGGTCGCCGTGCTGGCCAAGCAGCAGGGAATGACGGTGCTGTCGACGACCCGACGCGAACAGGCGAGGGCCCAGCTGGAAGGACTCGGCGTCGATCACGTGCTTATCGATCGCGGCGACCTGGCCGACCGGGTCCGTGAGATCGTCCCGGATGGCGTCGACGGCGCGGTCGAGCTGGTCGGGGTGAACACGCTGCGCGACACCTTGCGGTCGATGAGGTCCGGCGGGACGGTGTGCTTCACCGGGATGCTGTCGGACCAGTGGACGGTCCCGGAGTTCTACCCGATGGACTGGCTGCCGAACGGCGTCCGGCTGACGGCGTATTCCGGTGAAGCGGCCGACCTCACACCGCCTGTGCTGCAGGCCTTCCTCGACGCCGTCGCCGCCGGCCGGGCCACGATCCCGCTGGGCCGGGTCTACCGGCTCGACGACATCGTCCAGGCCCACCGCGACATGGAGGCCGGGACCGTCGGAGGCAAGGGCGTCGTCCTGCTGTGACCTCCCGACTAACAACCCCCCTGACCTTGTGGAAGGACCTCCCATGATCACCATTCACCACAGCCTCGCCGACCTGCCCGACGGAGCTCGGCCCCATCGGGTGACCGCCCGACCGGCCGCCATTGAGGGACGCCCATGCGTTCGGGTTGAGCTGCCGGACGACGTCACCTTCCACGGTCAGCCCGGCGTCGACTACGTCGACCAGCCGACCTTCCTCGTCGTGCCGGGTGGCTTCACGACCGGCACCCTCTCAGTTGACGTGTGGAGCCGGTTGAACGGCAAAGGACCTGCCGACGCGCGCGCCTTCGCAGGACTCGCCTACCGCATCAACAAGCAGAGGGACGCGTTCGAGAGCGTCTACCTCCGGCCGCTGAACGGCCTGAAGACCGACCCGCCGCCGCCGCGCGACCAACGAGCGATCCAGTACTTCTCCTACCCCGACTGGCCATTCGACCGCCTGCGGGAGACCTATCCAGACGGTCGCTACGAGGCCGGCCTCGACATCGGCCCAGAAGAGTGGATCACGCTCAAGCTCAGCGTCACGGCCGACACGATGACCGCGACCGTGAACGACAGCTACGCCCTCACAGTCGACCGCCCCCTGGGTAGCCATCCAAGCGGCGACATCGGCCTGTTCGTCGACATCGGCACCGAAGCCTTCTTCGCCAACCTCACTGTCACTGCCAGCTAGGCCCGCGCGTACAGGGGTCCGCTTGCGGACGGCCCTGAGGCTGGCACCGGCACCCGCGCCAACGGCCTGTGATGCCGCCACGTCGCACATCACCAGATCCGGCGCCTCAGAGCGTGCGCTGAGGGGACGCCCTACGGCCCACCGTGAGAGAGCCTCCCGTGGACTTGATCTCGCGAACGGCTGCGGGTGGCAGCTTGGGACCATAAAGTCGCCGTGTGGGGTTCGAGGAGGAGGTTCATCATGCGCAGGAGATTGACGCCGCGAGACGACGGAGAGCCGGAGAGCCTGACCTGATCCCACCACTCCCAGAGTGGCATCTCATCCTGGTGTCGGAGCTGGTCAAGCACGGCATTCGCAAAGTGCCGATCTTTGTCGTCGTGAAGAGCCGCATAAAGAAGACCCTCCGGTTCGAAAGTCACACTACCGACTGGTTTACGCGCGTCGACGAAGCATGGGCAATCGACCTCCGTCAGCCCGAAGAAGGCGGCACCTTTTCCTATTTGTTCTTGATCAGCCCTGGGTCGCTGACGAGAGGATCGTGGATAAGCGCACAGACGAGCGACGTGACGAGCGGCGGAGCTCGGTACAGGCGCGTGACGCACGGGCTTCCAGGTCGCGGCGCATTCGGCGCAGGAGCTCGCGTCTTGCCCGACGACCCGGAGGCAATGTCAATGGCTATCGCTGCCGTCGCCTCGCTGCGATCGCGTGGTGCGCAGTGGACTCCCAGCGAGTCTGGGAGCTACACCGTGGATGGCCCAGGCAAGTAACTCGAGAGCGGTACCTAGCTCTCGAGGCCCTGTGATAGTCCGAGCCTGAGATGTCTCGCGATGGATGTTTCTGTGAGCGGTCCCCTTACGGTGACTCGACCGTCTTCGCGATGTTGCGACCGGCGGCGCCGGGGTAGCTGGCGTAGTCGGCGCCGGCGAGCTTGGCATGACGGGCGGCGGTGCCGCGTTGCGCGCCGAGTCCGTCGGCGAGGATCGCTGCGGGTGCTTGCTGGACCATCTGCTGCCAGGCGGTGTTGCGGGCTGCACGGGCGGATACTCCGATCTCTTTCAGCATGCCGGCGGCGCTGAACACGTGAAGGGGCTGGCCGGGCTGCAGGCCAGGGAACAGCCACCGCGGCTCAAGGTGCCCGGCTTCGTTCCGGTGGTCGGTGATGTGCGCCAGGTGATCGTGAACGACTGCCTCAACCTCGGGAGGAAGGTCGAGCGCGTGACGACCAAGCCGCAGGCTGGTCTGGCCGTCGGCGACGGCCACGGCGTCGCGGGGGAGACGGACAACTCGCGACAACGGTTGCCCGAACATCAAGACCAGCAGCCCGATCAGTCTTGGTGTGGCCGGCAGGGTGCGGTCGTGGAGCAGTCGGTTGAGCTGGTCGAGTCGTTCACTTTCGGTCATGATCGGCCCGGCGTTGTGCGTGAGCCGCGGCTGATCGATCCGGATGAGGTGTTGTTCTTGAGCCCAGCCGAGGAACCGGGAGGCGTGGTGTCGGGTGCTGGGCCCGTTCGCGTACCAGGCGTCGACATCGGCCTGGGTGACGGTCTCCAGTTGGCGGCCGCGGCCTGTCAGCCAGTTGAGGAAGTTGATCGCGACGGTGGTGGACTGCTTGGCGTTGAGGAACGCGCCGGCAGGGATGGGTTCACGCTTGGCCCGGTCGCGGAGCTGGCGGAGCAGATGCCAGCGGGCGAACGCGTCGATGTGGCGACGGGCACCAGGATCGGGGATCCGGTCGAGCTTGGTCGGCAGCCAGTTCTCGAATGCGGCGAGGTAGCGGTCCCGGCCAGGTAGGCAGCCGTGCTCGACCAGCAGCCCACGGAGGTACTCGGTGGTGCGTCCGGGCAGCTGGTCGAAGGTGGCGTGGTCGAGCGGCGCCTCGCCGGTGCCGAGCCGGCGGAGGGTGGTCTGAACGGCGGTGTTGCGGCGGATCCAGACGTAGGCGATCCGGGGCTGCGGCAGCCCGAGGAGAGCGTCCACGAACGGCTGCAAGGCCGGCCGGATGACGCCGTCAGGGTCGGCCAGGAGAGCGGTCAGCTGGGCCTGGAGCTGGCAGCGCCAGCAGGTGACGGCGAAGCCCATCGGCGCCTCTTGTCCGCATCGCCGGCAGCGGACGTCGACCGGGACGCTGCTGCACTGGACGCAGGCTGGTTGGTCGTCGATCAGGCCGGGCACGACGCCGTGGTGGCCGCAGCGAGCACAGGTGCCTTCGCGTTGCTGGGCGGCGCGTTTGCAGTAGCAGCACACCCGGCCTTCGGGCCAGGCTGAGGCGTCGCGGTAGGCCTGGCCGCAGCGTACGCACGGTGGCCAACGGTCGGGGTCGGCCGGAACCTTTCGGGCGCGTTGCTTGCGGGGGCTCATTCGTCGTCGACGATGCGGGCGCGTTCGGGTCGGTAGTCGGGACGGACGTCGATTACGTTCGTCTCACCGGCGGCGAGCCTTCGACCGCTGGACTCGACGTAGGGGTCGATCAGGTCAGCGGGGGTGCAGGACAAGATGTCGCACAACGCGGCCAACGTCTTCATCGACAGCCGGTCCGGCTTGTCACCCACCAGTCGGTAGATCTGCGCGGGCGACAGACTCACCCCGCGCTCGGCCAGAAGGGGGATCAGGTCGGTGGTCTTCCACAGGTCGTGGGCGGCCATCAGCTGCCGGAGGTTCCAGTGGAAGTTGATCTTGCGGGCCATCAGGTCTCCTTCGGGCCGGTCCGGGCTCGGGCGTCGGCGATCGTCTTGTCCAGCATCGTTCGCAGGGTCTGGGACCGGTAGTTGGCCGACACCGATGTGTAGAGCGCCGTGGTCGAGGCGTAGGAGTGGCCGACCTGCTGCTGCACGAACAGCGGGTCGTAGCCCGCCTCGATCAGGTGGGTGACGTAGGAGTGCCGAAGCGAATGCAGACTCAGCTCGACAGGCAGGTCGAGCTCATCACGGTAACGGCTGAACCGCGCGCTCAGTGCGACCTCGCTGAGGCGGCTGGACCGTTCGGTGGGCCACAACCATCCGGTCTGCTGGGCATGGTCGAACAGATCACGGTACTCGGTGACCCACTGCTGCAGCACCCGCACCGACCAGGGGAAGACCGTCAGCACGCTGCGGCGACGAGGGGCGCCGCCACGGCTGGCTTTGCCCCAGCGGATGTAGAGGACTCCGTAGGTGCCGAACTCCGGTGCCTTCGGGTTGCTGCCGATGTCGGCCAGCTCGAGCATCACTAGCTCACGGCGTCGGAGGCCCCAGGCGTAGGCGACCTTCAACGCGGCCGAGTCTCGCAGGGCCGCCAGCCAGCCCTTCCGTCCGGCGGTCCGCGCGGCCGCGACCTGCTCGTCGGCGTGGTCGAACAGTCGTTGCAGCTCCACCGGTGTCAGCGACCTTCTGGCGGGTCTTCCCTCATAGTCCGCCACGTGCACGACGGTGTTCCACTCGAAGCAGATCTGAGTTGGGTGGGTGGCGAACAGGCGGTCACACACCGTCGACCACTCGTATCGGGGATCGGCAACGAAGTCCAGGAACTGGCGCAAGGCGCCCTGATAGCTGCGCACCGTAGCCAGGCTCTTGCGATCACCCCGAAGCTCGGACGTGAACTCCTCCAGGTCCACAGGCCGCCACGACCACGGCCACTCGGCGGTGAACCGCTGAAATCGGCGTACGGACAGCAGGCGGCCGTCAATGGTCTCCGTGCGGAGGCCACGCGAGCGCTGCTGTTCTGACCAGCCCTCCAGCATGGCCTCGAAGACCTGCTCGTCGGCTCGCAGCAGCGGCGCGACGCCGGCCACGAACAGCGACGGCGCCGAGCCGGGACCGCGCCATGACCCACTCACTCTCACCTCCCAGGTGTCGCATCAGATGAGAGAATCAATCATCTGATGAGAGTGGCAGCATCGTGCCAGGTCAGAGCAAGGTTGCGGAAGACCGTTGACAGCATCAGCTGCCGCTACACCTCGGTTGGGCGGAACGAGCGCCTAGTCAGCGCCACTTATCATCAGAGTCAGAGTCTTCTCACCGGATGCAATTCGTTCTGTATTATCCGCGATAATGAACAGAATCATGAGTAATAGAGGGCGATTCGTTACGCTGCACGCATGGGTGCACTCGACGACGCGTACCGCCGCCGCGACGAGGCCGAGCACTCTCGACAGCAGCAGGTAGCGGAGGAGGCACGCCAAGCCGCCGCGGAGCTCGACCTCGGGAAGCAGCTCGCTGACGACTTCCTCCGCCGAACTCACAAACTTGGCCTGGCACCCGAGTCCACGGTCTACGACATCACCTACGAGGTGGTCACCGACATGGTCCGAGACGTTCTCGGCTCGGGCAAGCGAACCATCCCCGCGTCATCTTCTCCAAGCGAAGTTGGCAGGACCCCTGCTGGGAAGGCATACGACCTCGGATGGGGCCACTTCCATTTCTGGCTCTCCCCGACGGGACGACGTGTCGTTACCCGTAGAGGCGAGGAGCGGACCAGGCACTCGATCCTCGGAAAGCGCACTACGACCCGTTACACCGAGCACTGCACCGAAGACCCACTGCTGCCCGTCTACACGTTGTTGGACCAGTGGGGAGACGACATGGGGTTCTCCGTCGCCGACGCGATGGTCCGCTACCTGGAGAATCGCGGCCGGCGGTGACTAGTGATGGGCCACGCGACCTCATGACGGCGAGCACAGACGCAGCTGAGCTCCTCGGCGATGCGCCTCTTTCTGCCGCTGAGGCCGGATACGTGCAGGCCGCCCGGGCAGCAAACACGCTGCGCGGCTACCGCTCGGACTGGACCGAGTTCTCCAGCTGGTGCGCAGAGCACGACCACGAGCCTCTCCCCGCGGCCGCCGCGGCAATCTCGGCCTACCTGACCACCCTGGCCGGCCACGGCGCCAAGGTCGGCACCATGAGCCGCCGCCTCTCGGCAATCCGGTTCGCCCACCGGCTCCGCGACCTGCCCGACCCCACCGAGAACGCCCGCGTCGTCGCCGTCTGGGAAGGCATCCGCCGCACCCACAACACCCGACCCGAGCAGGCCGCCCCCCTCATGCCGCCGCAGTTGTGGGACGTCCTCGACGCCTGCCCCACCACCAAGACCTGGAAAACACCGAACCGACCCAAGGAACCGCACCTGGCCGGCCTCCGCGACCGAGCCCTGATCCTGGTCGGGTTCGTCGCCGCCCTCCGCCGTAGCGAACTCGTCGGCCTCGACGTCGCAGACCTGGCCGAGCACCCCAACGGCATGGTGATCCAGCTGAGCCGGTCCAAGACCAACCAGCGCGGCGACGTCGACGAACTCGTGGTCCTCCCCCGCGGCACACTCCCCCGACGCTGCCCCGTCGCCGCCCTGCAAACCTGGCTCGAGGCGGCGCACATCACCGATGGGCCTCTGTTCCGGGCCGTCAGCAAAGGCAACCGCGCCCTCGAGCGCCGGCTCACCGCCGGCGTCGTCAACACCGTGGTCCAGGCCGCGGTCGTCCGCGCCGGGCTGGTCGACGAGGCCCAGGCTGGCGGCTACTCCGCCCACAGCCTCCGAGCCGGCTTCGTCACCTACGCCCACGCCCGCGGCGCTTCCGACCGCGCGATCGCCCACCAGACCCGGCACCGATCGCTGCACACGGTCGGGACCTACATCCGCGTCGACACCGCCTGGGACGACAACGCCGCAACGGCACTCGGGCTGTAGGCCAAGTTGGGACTGTAGGCCGATGAATCGGCGAGTTATCGCGCGTCGAAGATCCACCGCTCTCCCGCCACAAGACCGTGGATCGGCCGCGGCGTGGGCATGTGGGCCATCCGGTCGTCACTTGGGTCTTGCACGGTCGTTCGGGGATTTCACACGGGAGTCAGATAGAGGGGGCTGCCGCGGCAAGTCAAAGCTGGCACATACGTTATCTCAGTGCCCCCCAAGGCGTCACAATGGTGCGTGTAACAACGACTACTGAGAGCGGGGTACGAACGGTGACTCACACCACCCCTCAACCGCCTCCCGCTCTGACACAGCAGGAGACCATCGAGGATCTCTTGACCCAGTCCAAGCGAGAATCTCTCCCTATCCGCAAGACCTTCCTCCAGAGTGGGCGAGGGAAGACCACGATCCCAGGACCGCTCGCAACGTTCGTGTCTGCTCACGATCAGCGAGGGCTTGATGCCTACCTCATCGTGCACGCTCTAGCTAGCGCGAAGCCATGGAACTGCGACTACCCCTCGGGCACCTATGTCCGTGCTCTCGATCTCGGCAGCGATGCCGAGCCTGCATCCGCACGCAGTGCCGTCTCAAAGGTGATGGGCCGACTGGAAGACCGAGGTCTCGTCAAGCGGTCCCGATCGGGTCGCATCTCCTCGATCACTCTGCTCCGAGAAGACGGCAGCGGACAACCCTACGATCATCCGCACGATCAAGGTGAGACGTGGTTGCAGCTGCCCTACTCCTACTGGACCAAGGGCTGGTACAAGAAGCTCAGCTTGCCAGCGAAGGCCTTGCTGCTTGTGGCACTTAGCCGACCTGATGGTTTTGTGCTGCCAGCCGAACGGGGACCCGCTTGGTATGGCATCTCACCTGACAGCACTGAACGCGGCCTCCGCGAGCTTGCCAACCACGGGATCCTCGACTACGGCCAGGGTTGGACCAAGAACCAGCGATCAGAAACCGGCTGGATCGAGCAGCGGCAGTACCGTCTGCTGGGGGACTTCTCCGCTGGGGCCCGCAAGGCTCTCAGCGCCAAAAGCAAGCGGAGCAGGACTCCATCCGATCAGGGCAGTGCGTCATGAGCACTCAACCACAACCCGCTCACCCAAAGCCGCTGCTCTCGCTTCGATCTTTGGTGCTGATCCTGGTGGCTCTACTCATCGGCGGTGCAGCCACCACACTCATGATCATGACTGGTGGGATTGTTTCAGTGGCAGTCTTTGCTGGTGCTGGTGCCTTCGCCGGCTGCTTGAAGCTCCTGCACGATCTCGTTGAGTAGACCGGGTCACCGAACTCGTCACCGAAACCTCTGCTCAACGCCTTCGCTGACGACGGGTGGAGAGTCCCAGAACGAACGATTCCGGTCGACTCTGTGTCACTCAAACAGCTCAGCCCAGAGTCAAACGGGGCGGCAGCCGTAGTCGGGTCCGCGTACCGACATGCACTGCCAGTCTTGCTGCCTTGACGACGTGAAGTCAGCGCTTCTGAGCTCGTACGTCCAATCGCGCGTCGTCCCTCCGCAACCGACGCTGACGGTCCAGTCCAGTCGTCGAGGCAGATCGCGCTCGAAAGAGGCTGTGGAAGGCGAGCCGGCCCTCACCCATCTGGCGAACCCCGACTCATCGGTGCCAGCCTTGACCCAGATGCCTACGACATCTTCTCCATCGACACAGGTCACCGTTCCCCGAACGGTGCGCGGAAACCCGACCACGGCGCCGTACAGCGTCGCTGAAATCAGCAGAGCGGCCAGTACCCCACCTACTACCCATCTGACCAGTCGGGCGTCGAGCCTGAATGGACCGCCCCTCCGCTGATCCGGATACGCACCTTCGACTGCTACCTGCTCGAGCAAGTCGTCTGCCGGCTCCGATGCATGTTCTAGTGAGGGATGGGCGGCGTCGGTGGCATCCTCGGTCCGCTCTGAAGCTCAGGTGGGGTCGCAGTAGGCCTCCAAGCGCGGGCCCTGTCATACCGCCCCTGCCACTCTCTCGGCCGTCCACCGCAAGCCAGAACGTATGCCTCGAGGGTGTTCCACGACGGGCAGCGATGACCTGCAGCGGCAGCGCTGAGCGCCTTGGCCTGTCGCGGGGTCGACGTGGCCTGCGTCCGGGACGCGAGCTCCTCGTAGGTAGACACCCCCGCTGATCGACGAAGCTGTCGCAGGTCTTGAGCCAGCGCCTGGACAGGGTCAGCCGCAGGGTCGATCCGCCGTTCCGGACGCCCCATCGGTCCCCCTTTTCACGCTCAGTTCTCTACGCAATTCTCCAGTACTCCACAACTTGCAGAGGTCAACGACGGCGACCTCTACAACGAGACATGGGCTCGTGTGGAGCTGCCGAACCGACGGCGGCGCGAGTCAGCAAAGGAGTACAACATGCAGAACATCGGTACCGAACCGACGCGGGCGCGGCGCCGCCTGTTGGCGGTGATCGCCACGCTGGTCCTGGCGATCGCGGCGGCCCTGCTGCCGGCTTCCAAGGCCGCCGCCGTCCCGGAGATCACCGGCAACGTGGTCGAGCACTACCAGTGGTGTTACAACCGGAAGCCGATACCTTCCTGGGCCGGGTCGTCTTGGTACATAACCGCGGTCGGCTCCAGTGGAGGCGTGACCTGCCAGTGGTGGGTCATGTACGACAACAAGTTCGTTCCCGTACGGGTCGACACCTGGTATACGTGGGACACCGTCTGCCGCAGCCTCGGCTGGCGCGGAGGCTACTGGAACGGCGTCGCCCGCTGCTACAGGTAACTGCTGGACCCGGGCAGGTGGGTCACGCGAATGCACGGACGCCTGCCCGGGCGAGTTCCTCCCGACCAGAGCCGTCCACGTTGGAATCAACCGTCTGGCTGGCGTCAATGCCGAGCAGGGTCAGGCCAAGGTGAGCTTCGGGCGGGTGTCCCCCCCACCAATCAGGTCGTGGATGCGGTCAGGCTGCCAGCGGAGTTCCGCGGCCAGTTCGCGGGGGCCCACTCCGACCCGTTGGGTCAATGCGATCGCCCGACGCAGCATCGTCGGCACCTCACCCTCATAGCGGTGAATGGGACTAGTGCCCGCAAGCTCACGTACTGCGTTCAACCGCACGTACGCCCGGCGGATGGTGACATCGGAAACCATCCGCAACTCACTCATCCGACGGATCAGAGAGTCGGGCGAGACACCCCAGGTTTGCGCGAGACGGCTGAGGGCCGCAAGATCCATTCGCGAGGGGAGCAGCGATCGCATCGCCCCCTCGGGCGTGAGAAACTCTGCGGCAAACTCGTCTGCCTGCCTTTCAGCGGCAATGTTTTCGGCCGGCTGGCCCTGGTGCAGGACCAGGTGCCCCAGCTCGTGTGCGCAAGTGAATCGATGGCGGTACACGTCGTTGGACCGGCGGGGGGTGGAAATCACGATGGGACGATCAGCGATGACAGTGGAGAAGGCATCGACCCGATCGATGCCGCTGTCCTCATGGGAGAGCACAACCACAACACCATTGAGTTCCATCGTCGCAACGAGATGCTTGACAGGCCCTCGGGGAAGGCGCCAATGCTTTCTGACGGCCTGGGCAGCGGCACGCGGCGTAGCGTCAGACACATCCGAGGGCAGGTTCACCTCGGGCAGATGCACGTGCCGCTCGAGCGCGCAGACCAGTTCCCATACCTGCTCGGCAGTGGCCAAGGCACGGTCTCTGTCGGCCGCCCGTAACGATCGCAAGCTCCGAAAATGGGCGTCACCGGTGTCGACCCGGGCGAGCGGTCTGCCGCCAGCAAAGAACCTCACGTCGTGACCCAGCACACGCGCGAGGTCCAGGAGCAGACGGGGCCGAGGATGCGTCAGACCGCTCTCGTACTGGCTGACCGCCGTTGGCGATACCCCCACGGCTGCGGCCAGCTCCTTCTTCGTCATGCCGGCCAAAACCCGCGCCTGGGTAAGCCGTGCAGGCTCGAACAAGGTGACGACATCCGCGGCCGCTTCCTCAGATTCACTGAAGAGGCTGCGCTGGAAATCCCCCGTCACGGGCCGACACGTTCATTCACGGCCGCGCGGAGAGCGATGCGTGGAGCTGGCGGGGTGCCGTGGTGGAAGTCGGCCGAGCCGACGGCGATCAACTTCGTTGATGCAACGTCGTCGAACAAGACCTCGTGGCTCAACCAATTGACCATGCCGTCGACCAGCGAAACCTCGCCCCACTCGATCCGCCGAAGCCGCTCGGCACTGGAGGTCATCGCCACCAAGACCACACGGAGGTGCCGCTCGGAAGCCTGACCGAACGCCTCCTCCACCTCTGCATCAACAGCCTCCGGCGGGGACGACGGCTCGAAGTTAAGGAGGTCTTGGGAGAGTGAGACCGACCAGAGACCCTGCCGCGTAGGAGACGTCCCGAAAGACACCTCAGACGGTTCGTGGCCGCCGGGAGGGCGCCATGGGAAGAGCAGCGCATCACCGATGACGAACACGTCATAGGGGGCTCGTCTGAGCTTGATCCGCTGGACGTCGAATCGGGCACCCAACCGGGCGCCCAACGACAGCCACAACGACCGCCAGATCAGGGCGTAGACGCCGGCACCTGGCTGCTTAGAAACGGTTTGAGCTGCTGCCAGATCCTCATGCGCCTCGGTCAACGCCTCCACCAACGAGCGGGCAAGCTCGCGCTCCTCCTCCACGTCAATGTTCAGCACGGAAGCGCCCCGATCCGCCATAGCAGTACCCTCCGAATCTTCATTCACAACCGCTACGGTAGCACCAGTGCTTCACTTTTTGACGAGTATCGATCATCTCACCAAAAAGGCTAGGCGCTAAACGCAGCAAGCGCAACCATCATACGAAAGTTGCGTTTAAGGAGAGAAGCGATGGCTACGGTGGCGCTCAAGCAAGAGACCTATCTACCCGACGACGAAGGTGATGTGGGTCGCGTCTACGACTTCCTCGCTGCTCGCGAGCGGGCAGGTATGGATCAGCCCGAACCCCGGTGCCTCCTCGCCGGTCCTGATCCGGACGATCATGTCGAGCTCCCAGCCCACGTCTATCAGGTCCTACGCCAGGTGGTCGAGGCAATGCGCGAGAACCTTGCTGTGACCGTAGTTCCTCAAACGCAGACGCTGACCACCCAACAGGCTGCGGACCTTCTAGGCGTGAGCAGACCCACGGTCATCAAGCTGCTCGATGAGGGCAAGATCCCGTTCGACAGGGCTGGTACCCATCGTCGAATTCTTCTCCACGAGTTGCTGACCTATCGAGCTCAGCGACGCGAGGAGCAGTACCAGGCGCTGGCTGCCATGGCGGCAGATCCCCTCGATGAGGATGATCCTGTCGCGGTCATGGACACACTCAAGGCGGCTCGCGAAGCTGCAGCCGCAGCCCGGCAAAAGCGATCGGCAGAGAAAAGTTCGGTTTAGGCATCTAAGAATGGCGGAGCCTGCAACACTAGCCCGGTGTTTGCCGCCGTCTTGGACACCTGCGTGCTGTGGCCGAGCCTGCAGCGGGACATCCTGGTCTCTTTCGCCATCGAGGGGATCTACCGCCCGCTGTGGAGCTCGGCCATCCTGGATGAGCTCGAGATATGTGAAACCGCGAAGCTGGTTAAGCGAGGAACGCCGTCACAAGATGCGGACCTGAACGCACAGAACCTGATCAAAGAGTTGCGGCGAAACTTCGACGACGCCGAAGTGGAAGGATGGGAGAAGCTGGAGGGCACCTTCGGGCTGCCTGACGCGAAGGACGAGCATGTTGTTGCCGCTGCTGTGGTCGGCGGCGCGGGCGCAATCGTCACTTCGAACCTCAAAGACTTTCCCCACGCTACATCACCACCGCCTCCCACCTTGGTGCCCCGCAGTATCCAAGTGATTCCGCCGGATGAGTTCGCATTGAACACGGTCAGTGTCGATCCGGTCGGTTCCCGGAGAGCGATCTATGAGGTTGCTTCTCGAAGCGGTCGGCACGGGTCGAAACTCACTGTCGACATGATCTTCGATCAAATGGAGCGCGTCTACAAGATGGGCGATGCTGTCGCCGTGCTGAAGGGGATCTGACCCCGCGCCGACGTGCAATTGATGGACGCAAAGACGGGTCGTCGACTGACTGGGTGCTGATAGGCGAACCTCGGTTGTGTCAGCAAGAGCTAGTGCACGTCAAACCCTAGAAGGGTGGCTGCCTTGTGGTCTAGCATCGGAAACGGATTGCCCCGTGCTTCGCGTGCGGGGCAATCCTTACCGCCAAGCAGGTTGGCTTCGGGTGAAAGTGACATGCCATGGGTGGAGTCCGCTCGCCGATGAATCCATCCGGTCGACCACTCTCTCGGCGGAGTCCAATACATGCCGCCGTGGCTGTCGCTGTGATCATGATGTTCGGTCTGACGCTCACCAGCTGTGCTTCCGCAAACGAGGTCACCGGAACATCAGCTGAGCTGGCTGACCACAAGCTGAAAGAAGAGATCCGGAAGCTCAAGTTCGAAACCGACCGAGCATCCAGTCCGCTGGGAGTTGTGATCGCAGTCGGCCCCTTCGTGACGGTCATCATCGCTGCCCTGACCTTCGGTCTGGCCGTCTTCAAGCAGGCCTCGGACCGTGACAAGGACCGCCTGGCGCGAGTTGACCAGCAAGACAAGGACAGGGAGTCCAGGGAAGACCAGCAGGCGAAGGACCGGCAGGCCCGGTTCGATGCCCAGTTCACCACCGCAGCAGCCCAGGTCGCGGCCACCGAAGAAGGCTTGCAGGTAGCTGGTGCGGCATCCCTTCTCCGGCTGCAGGACTCCGCTGACGATCAGATGCAGAAGGAGATCGTGCTCTACTGCGCGACCCAGCTACGGATCGGCACAACGCCGAAGGTGGGACCCATCATCAAAGAAGTCCTGGCTGCCGCGTTGCGTCGACTAATTACCGACCCGGGCGATCCTCAGCGACTGAAGGCGCTGAACCTCGAGGGTGCGAACCTGAGCGGGATCGACCTCAGCGGAGTGGATCTTCGGAACGTTCGGATCAACTTGACAAGGGCCGACCTGAGCGACGCCAACCTCAGCCGCGCTGATCTCAGACGGACCCGTGCCCCTCGCACCGTTTTCGTGGGAGCCACGTGCGAGAACACGAACTTTGGCCCCGCCAAGCTCGGCGGAGCCGACTTCCGCCGAGCACGATTAGGTGGGGCCCGGATGGCGTCGGCCAATCTCCAGGGCTGCGATTTGTCAGGTGCCAGCCTCCGCGGGGCCGAGCTGCAGTCAACGCACTTCGAACGAGCGATCCTGAATCCCACAGACTTTGCCCACGCTAACGTCAACGACGCCTACTTCTCCGGCGCCATCATGGCGGCCGCGACCCTCGAGAGCTTGAAGACAGTCAAGAACAGAGACAAGGCTCACGGGCTACCTCCTCTCGGCGGAGCAACCCCCTAGCTAAGTCGAATCCGAACCTGCCGCACGCCACGATCGCTCTTTACCTCAGTGCTGCCCCGGCCCGTTGAGAGCGCCTTGGACGGGCGTGGCGGGTCGCAACTCGGAAAATCGGGTCTCCCACATCTCACTTACCCGCCGAGGGAGCAGCAACTCCGGCCACACCACGATCAGCTGGTCCCGATTGAGGATCTGCACCAGGTCCTCGACGGTCCCCTCCGCCAGGACCGCACGGTAGGCCAGCCCGCGACCACCTGGCTCGTCAAGATCAATGCCTGCCCCACTCGGCGCCCACAGCACCGAATGGGGCAGCTTCACCACACCGCTTGCCGGTCCGCGCAGCTGGTTCAGGTCGTCGACTATCGCGTACGGCTTGATGTCGCGGAAGAACACCCGTCCGTCGCTCGGGGTAGTGCTTGACTCACTGGTCACGGCGGATCTCCTCCCCCTGCCTATCGGAAACGCTATAGATCCGGTTCTGGAGCCAGGGGATCAGGGCAGTTCTTCAACGGTGACGACTGTCCCTGGCGCGACCGAGCCCAACGAGTGGGCTGGCACCTCTAGGAGGGCATCGACGGGGCTGGGTGAGGTCCAGCGGGGGCATGCGCTCTCGCCGGCTTCGGCGCAGGTGGCGAGGGTGTCTCTTGCTACAACTCTGCCGTCAGCGATCCAGGCGATGTCGAGGGGGAAACGCATGCCAGCCATCCAGACCTGCTGTTCGCTGAGACTGCCGAACTGGAAGAGCATGCCTGTGCCGGCGGGCAGGGTCTGGCGGTTGCCGAGCCCTGCCCGTTGTTGATCGGCGGTCTGGGCGAGTTCGACCCGGTATGTGAGCGACCCAATGGTGACGGCGGCGTACGTGGTCTTGGCGCTGGCCGGGGAGCATCCGACAACAGTCAGCAGGACGGCCAGCAGGGCAGCAGCCGCCATCCGTGAATATCGCTGCACCGTTTCCCCAATCCCCCACCGCCGCTGGTCAGCGGCGTTTGCGGCCGGCGCCTTGGTGCTCGTTGCCGGTCTTGCGGAGCTGGTCGACGATCTCGTCGGCGGTCATCGTGGCGGCGAGCCGTTCGAGGGCGAGCCGCACGATCGCGCTGCGAGAGATGGCGATGCGGGGCCGGCTGGTCTTGCCGGCGTGGGTGATTTCCTCGAGGTACAGGTCGTCGCTGGCCTCGAGGTAGATCGACATCTTGATCGTCGGCTCCTGCACAGTGGACTCCCCCGCAGCGGGCTTCTCCTTCGCCGCCGGCGCGGGCGTCGGCGCTGGCACCGCTGCAGTCGTCGTCTCCGGCTCGACGGCCGGCGCCGCGGCCTCGACCGGCGCCGACGGTGCGAGCTCGGCGACCTGGACGGGGGTGGAGCGGGGTGGGTTCCGCGGGCTGGGGATGCTGCGGCTGCGGCTCTTCCGCTTCTCGTCGAGCATGCTGAGACCGTCAGGCATTGACGTACTCCTTCACGAAGGCGGCGAGGGACTGCATGGCGGTGGCGACGGGCTGGAGGGCTTTGCTGGGTGGGTCTTCGCTGGTGATGGCCATCCGCTTCTTACGGGTTCCCACGGCGAGGGCGGCGGGGATGGGGGCGGCGACCTGGACGGGGGTGCCGGCGATGATGCTGCGGAGCCGGCGCACCTCGGCAGCAGGGGGTACGGCGGGCACGAAGTTGGGGACAAGGACGACGGGGTAGTCGGCGAGCTCGTTGACCATGTGCTCGGTGCCGTCGAGGTCGGAGTTCCGCAGCGGGACGGGGGTGACGATGACGTTGGCGATCGACAGGGCCCCGTTGGTGATCTCGCTGGCCCCGGGATGGGTGTCGATGACCACCCACTCGCGGCCCCACTCCCCCGCCCACTTCGCCAGCGCATCGGCGGTGTCTTCAGCGGTCGGCTGCATGCTCTCCAGGTCGGGGTGGCCGGGCAGCAGGTCGGGCTTGTTGAACCCCTTCAGCAGCCTGGGCGGGGTGCCTTTGGCGAATGCGGTCAGGATCGGTGAGGTGGCGCGGTCTTCGTACCGGTAGCCCCACTTGCGGGTCACTCCCCCGGACTCCCATTCCAGGTCGACCAGCGGCGCGTTCAGCAGCCACGCCAGCTCGTAGGCGACGGTGGACTTTCCCACCCCGCCCTTGCGGGAATGGCAGACGACGAACTTCGTTCCCATACGCCTGATTCTCAGACGCCACGGCGTTGTGCAGCTGCAGGCGCGCAGCGTTGGGCGTGTCGAACGCTGAAACGCTTGAGCGGTGTAACCGCGCAACGCTTTGCTGTTGAAACAGCAGAGCGTTGAGGAGTTGTCGACGTTCAACGCTCCAGCGTTGTGGCGCTGCGGCATTTGAGGAGCGGAGCGTTTTGCCGTCTGGCGGTTTAAGCCCTGCGACGCTTCACAGTTGCGCCTCCACAGCGCCGTAACGTTTGGTCGTTACAGCGTTGTGCTGTTGTAGCGCTATAACGCTGTCAGTCAAGGAGGCGGTCGAGCTTGTCTGGGGTGGTTCCGCGGGAGGGGTCGCGCCAGCGGAGGTCGACGGGCCGGTGGGTAACGCGGGACCAGAGGGCGGCCGCTCGTCGGAGTCGTTGGATCATCGTGTCCTCCACGTGGTCAGGGTAGGGGAGTGGGCAGCGTGTGGGCGGGGGTGGGCTCGATGCCCCTCCCGTCCGCCAACCGCCACTGGGGGGTGAGAGTGACGCGGTCTCACCCTCCGGTGTCGGGTCAGGGTTTGGTCAGGTGTCGGGGCCTCCGGCGCAGTCGGCTTCCCACCAGGCGTCCATGCGGTCGGCGTAGGTGGGGGAGGGGTCGTCGTGGGTGTCGGCGTGCGCGGCGCTGGCGTCGTGGGCGTCGCGGCGGTTGTCGGCTTCGGCGGTCCAGTCGCAGACGTCGCAGTCGGCGTAGTGGGTCCAGTTGTCGCGGTACGGCATCGGTGCGTCCTTCCTGGGGGTGTGGGGGCTGGTGGGTCCGGGGTGGGGGGCCTGTGGTCATCCCCCATCCCCGGACGTCTGACGGCGGCCTACAGGTCCCGCCGCAGGTCCTCCCACAGCGACGGGTGGACCTGCCGGATGAGGAGTTCGGCGGCGAGGTCGCGCAGGCTGGCGCCGGGTCCGTCGCCGAGGGACCGGGCCCGGTCGAGGGCGACGTTGGCGAGGGCTCCGTCTCCGGCGATCCAGGCGGTCAGGCCGAGGCAGGCCAGGACGGGGAGGGCGTCGTCGTCGGGGGTGAGGGCTGCGACCGCCTGCCACATGGCGGCCATGGCGGCACCGTTGCCCCGGTTGACCAGGGTGAATACGGCGTCGCGGGGCTGGACGAGGCGGATGCGGGCGGCGATGTAGGCGGCTTCCTCGGCGATCACGGTGGTCGGCTGCTGTAGGTAGGCGGCGATCCAGCGGACGACGTCCTCGGTCAGGGTGACCGTCTGCTCGGGGGTGGGGTGAGCGGGGATCGGGTCGAGGGACCGGCCGAGGGCGTAGTCCTCGGTGGTGGCGGCGTCGGGGGCGGCGATGCTGTCGGCGAGGTCGGCGCGGGTGCCGAGCGCATAGGTGCCGTGCTGGGCGAACTGGGCGGCGACGGTGCCGGTGTGGGTGGGGTAGGGGTTGGTCCAGTTGATGGTGTGGGGCTGGTCGGGGTCGACGGTGGTCCAGCCGGGCAGGGTGGCGAGGACGGCGAGCCGGACCTGGGTGGGGTCGAGGTGGCTCAGCAGGGCTTGCATGGTGGTGCGGGCCTCGTCCTGGTCGGCGGTGTAGAGGACGAAGACGGCGGCGTGGTGGCGGGTCAGCATCTCCACGATCTGGCTGGTCATGGTGTGGCTGTCTGTGGGGGTGTCGGGGAGGTCGAACCGGGCGGTGACGGCGAGCAGAGTGCCTGCGGGGGTGTGCTCGAGGAACAGGCCGACCAGGCTGTCGGTGGGGTAGAACCGGAGCAGGGCGGGGACGGCGTCGAGGACGTCGGTGGGGGTGGCGATGCGGATGTCAGCCATGAGGGGCTCCTGGGGTGAGTCGGCAGGGGAACCGGTGTCGGGTGCTCTATCTCGCCCCGCCCGTTTTTTTCCCCTTCTGGGTGGCTGTGAAGTGCCCGGTGAGGCCGGCGGAGGCCACCCTCGAAGACCTGGAGCGAAGTTTCCGGGGCGGAGCCGGACCCGGAGGGCCGGAAAGTTCGTGGAGGGCGCGGAGCTCGCGGAGCGGGGTTGCCGAGCCGGCTGTCCGGGCACGATGGAGACGCCAGAAGGGAAAAGGTCAGCTCTGTGACAGCGCCGGCCGTGGCCGGCTCGATGTCCGACGCGTCAGCGTTCGGTGGTCTGTTCCGGGGGCCGCCGACTCACTGGCAGGGGCGTGCAGCTGCAGCTGCAGCTGCACGCCACGGTGCGGGGACGGTCGGCGGCCGCCGTGAAACCCGCTGTGACCAGGGAGGGAGTCCCGGTAGATGGTCCGGGACTTCCCTCCGCGGCGGGGCTAGTCGGTCGGGTCCTCGTCGGGGCTGGTGAGCATCCGGTCTTCGAGGTCGCTGGTGGGGTAGCCCCAGTCCTTGAGCCGGGCGAGGGTGTCGAGGTCGTGGCTGCTGGGGTTGCGCCAGGTGTTCGGGTGGGTGCGTTCCTCCCACATCGCGACGGCGACGGCGAGGCCGATCTGGAGGGCTCGTTTCGGGCTGGCGGTGCCGGTGGCGTCGGCGGCGGCGGCGCGTTGTTCGCTGGCGGCGGTCCAGCTGGTGGTGTCGTCGCGGCCCGGGAATCCGGCCAGGGTCAGGGCCTCGTGGCTGGCGGTCTCGTGGCCGTGTCCGCCGATCAGGACGCGGGCCAGGTAGGCCTCGGCGCCGGTGGGGGCGGTCTTGCGCTGGGCGAACGTCGTGATCCAGGTGCGGCGGACCTGGGTGGCGGCCTTCCACGCCTTGTTCGACTCGATCACGTTCCGTCGGGCGGCGGTCGCGGCTTCCCGTTCGGTGTCGGTCATGTCCGCAACGCGCTTCGTCCCGGACGGGCTGGCGTTGGTGCTGGCGTAGCGGTCGTGGTGGCCGTGGGCGGCGAAGTCGGTGCACACGTACCCGGCGACCAGCACCTGCACCTGCTGTGGCCAGGACTCGTCCTCGTCGCCGTCCTGGTTGTCGTCCTGGTCGTCGACGTCGTCGGCGGGCTCTTGGTCGTCGGTGGTGGGGGTGCGCCAGGCGGTGGTGATGTAGGCGGCGTGGCCGGGGCACTGGGCGTGGGTGTCGGGGGTGAGGTCGGTGCCGTCGTCGTCGGTGAGCCTGCTGAGGCGGCGGATGGGGGTGGTGTCGCCGTAGCCGGGGTCGTCGATGACGGTGAGGCTTTGGTCGGTGAGGACGGCGGCGAACTCGGCGCGGTGGGCCGACTCGGCGCGGTCGTCGCGGAGCCGTTGGGCGAGGTGGTCGAACCGTCCGGTCGCGGCGGCGGCGAGGAGGGCTTCGACGGCGTCGGGGTCGTCGTCGAACTCGGTGAGGGCGGCGGCCTGGTCGAGGGTCAGTTGGTCGGCGTACTCCCTCAGGGCGGGGGCCTGCGCGGCGGCCTTGGCGGCCTGGACGGTGGCTTTCGGGGTGGCGGTCCGCTTGGCGATCTGGTGGTCGGAGAGTCCGGCGAGGGCCATCTGTTCGATGGCGGTGATGCGTTCGCTGTTGGTGAGGGGCGCGCGGTGCTCGTTCTCGACGTACTGGTCGACGAGTCGGTCGGTGTCGGCGGGTGGGGTGTCGCTGACGAGGGCGGGGATGGTGTCGCGTCCGGCGGCGCGGGCGGCGAGGGTGCGGCGTTGTCCGACGAGGACGGTGAGGGTGCCGTCGCCGTCGCGGTACAGCAGGACGGGCTCGAGGACGCCGCGTTCGCGGATGGAGGCGACGAAGTCGGTGTCGAGGCGGGGGTCGAGGCGGACGTTGTCGCCGATGGTGATGTGGGTGGGGTTGATCTGCTCGTAGGTCTGGGTCACGGGTGGTTCCTTCCGGCACGTGGGGGACGGTGTCGGTGGCTGTGGTTGCCCCGCCCGTCGTTTTCCCCTTTTGGGTGATCGGGTGAGGGCCCGGTGAGGCCGGCGGAGGCCACCCTGGGACACCCGGAGGGGAGTTTCCGGGGCGGAGCCGGACCCGGAGGGCCGGAAAGTCCCTGGAGGGCGCGTAGCGGGGTTGCCGCAGTCGGCTGTCCGGGCACGATGGAGACATCCAGAAGGGGAAAGGCCGAAAGCCTGGGAGTGGCTGTCCCGGCGGAGCCGGGTCCCTGCAGGTGGTGTGACCGCTGGTCAGCCCGGTAGTGCCGGCGGGCCTGGTTCTACCGATGGGGGATCGGCCGGCGTAAGGGGATCGTCCGGTGGGCTGGCGTGGTCGTCGGGTCGGGTGTGGTGGCGGAGGCGGTCGCGGAGCCGCCGGAGGTCGTTGAGGGCTTCGGCGACTTCGTCGGCGAGCTGGTCGGCGTGGGCGGGGTCGAGGTGGTCGATGTTGACCCGGCGGGAGGAGTGCGCGTTCTTGACGATCTCGGCCAGCAGCTTCTCCACGCTCTGCCAGCCGTGGGACCGGCCCGGGGTGCGGGGGACAGCGGCTTGGCCGGAGGCGACAGCGTGCAGCTGGTCGGTGTCGTCGAGGTCGGCGTCGGCGCGGGCGAGGAGCAGGAACTGGACCTTCCGACCGTCAGCACGGGGGCTCCACAGGTGCAGAGCTTGGACGTTGCTGCTGCGGGCGTAGGTGTTAGCAGCGCGGTGGGCGGAGTTGAGTTCAGACCGGGTCGGTCGGCGGCCGACGTGAGCTTCGACGACCTGACTGACCGCGATCACCGGCCTGCTGCTCAGGGCGTCGTCGAACACCTCGTACCACGACACATGCACAACAGATGAGCCTAGAGGTGTTGTCCACTCGCCCTGTTGGTGCGGGCAACCGAGAGCAGACCGGTCCCATCATCGATTTCCTACGATTCACGAAATCATGGCGGGTGATGTCCTACTGTGCGGTCATGACACAGACGCCTCAGGATCCTCGTTCAGCGATCTGGCGACCCGGTGATGTGTGGGTCGCGGTCGGGAAGCCGCTGACGGGGATGGGTGCGCACAAGGTGCGTCTGAACGAGGAGTTTCTGTTCTTCGAGAAGGGGACGCTGCGCACTGACTCCCAGCAGGTGCCCTTGGCGCAGATATGGGACGTCGACGCGATGCAGTCGATGGTGCAGAAGAGCCGGGGTGTCGGCAGCATCCGCGTGCACGTCGGTCGAGGCAACCGGATGGAGTTCGTCCTCTTGGAGGACTTGCCCGACTTCCGGGAGGGCGTCGACAAGATCAACGAACTGTCTCGACGTGCACGGCAGGCGGAGCAGCAGCGGCGGAACACGCAACACATCACCTACCAAGGGCAGCCCGCCCACCAGCCGTACCCGTCGGCGCCAGCACCAGCGGTCGAGCCAGCACCCCAGAAACCGTCGTCAGAGGAGATTTTCGGTCAGCTGGAGCGGCTCGGGGATCTTCGCGACAAGGGCTACATCACCGACGACGACTTCAACGCTAAGAAGGCGGAACTACTCAGCCGCCTCTGACGAGTCGCCGGCGCGGCGCATGAGGACCAGATACCGGCTCGCCCGGTCGTGCCAGGTGAGCAGCTGGTGGTCCAGGGTGGCGTCGCCGGCACGGGCGAGATCGCGAGCAGCTCGGCGGGCGGCGTGGGCCTCGTTGCTGGTGGGCCGGCGGCCGAGGTGGTCGGCGGCGGTGGGCAGGACTGCAATCGTCGGTTGCTGCTCGAGGGCCTGCAGAAGGACGTGATGCCAGGGTCCGCGCCGGGTGAGGCCGCGCTGGGACCGGATCTCGTGGTAGCGGGTGCGGGCAGCGTCGGGATGGATCCCGAGGCGGGTCGAGATCTCCTCGAAGCTCACCCCGGCCTCGTACAACTTGGCGATCGCCTCCGACGACACGGCCAGGCGGGGCCGGCCGGTAGGGCGGATCGGTTCGCCGGCAGCGTGGAGGATCCGTCGGATCGTGTGGCGGGAGGTGTGGTGCTGGTCGGCGAGCGTGAGCATCGACGCGCCCTGGCGGTAGCGGGCGATGATGGCGTCGACGTCCACAGCGCGGAGCCTAGGACGCGGTGAGCGGGCGGTCGACGCGGTAGGCGGTGACGATCCACCCGTCGCCGAGCTGCTCGTGCACGGCTTGGCGGGCACGCTCGTAGGTGTCGGCATCGACTTCGACCTGTTCGAGCTCGTCATTGTCGGGTCGGCGGATGGTCGCAGTCAGGTGCAGCACGACTTCAGTGTAAATCGTACATCTGTTCTACTTCGGTGGGTGGGTGGACGGTCGGGCTGGAGTCAGCAGAAGCGGGACCGGATCCTGCAGGCGGAGTGCCACGGCGAGGCGTGGCGGCGGGTCGTCAACGGTGAGCCGATCGCCGAGATCGTGGCGGAGGTCCGTCGCCTCGTCGGGGACCGCGGTCGGGTGCTAATCGAGACGGCCGGCATCGGGGTGGGGGCCTGGTCGGCGCGGCCGAACCGGCGGTCCACGGAGCTGCTGGTGGCGGGGATCCTGCTCGAGGCGGCCGAGGGCCGGGGGTATGAGGAGCTGGCGTACTGGGTGGATGTCGGCCGGGATCGGGCCCTGCAGCCGCCGCATACCGCATCCGCGGGAACAGAACCCATAGGTGAGCAACGAATCGATGTATCAGGCGGCGCTGATCGCCCTCCTCCCTGACCCTTGACCTGAGCCGGAGGAGTCGGAACGCATGACGTGGATAGAGACCTTCGAGAACCCCTCCAAGAGTTGGTTCGCCACCGGAGGGGCCGGATTCGACTACGGCAAAGGCTTGGCGTTCGACGGGAAGGGCAATGGGTGGATTCGGGGCAGCAGCGGCTGGAACGCGCTGAACCTGTTTCACCTGGTCAAGCCGAACACCGACTACCAAGTTTCCGCCCTGCTCCGGCTGTCGCCAGGCCTCACCGACGGGTACTTCTCAGTCCGCGAAGCTCGCGAGCTCGTCGGCAACGGACGGATCCTCAACGAGGTCAAACTCGTGGGGCCGTCGCCGTACAACACGTTCAGCTTCAAGTTCGCCACGGGGAACGTAGACCGGGTGTTGTTCTACATCGGCTTGTGGGGCGTCGGTCGCGACGTGTGGATCCAGGTGGACAACTTCGTCCTCGATGAGCGCGGCGGGTCGTCTTCCTCACCGGGCGGGTCAGTCCCTTCGTGTGGCGTGGAAGTCACCAACGCCGGGTTCGGTCAGTCTGCGGAGGTGCGCGTGTACGGGCAGGGCTTCTCCCCGGGAGAGGGTGTCGAGATTCTGCGCAACGGCCAGTTCGCGTCCTCCGGCTTTGCCGACAGCGGGGGTCGGTACTCGGTGACCTATGGCCAGGCGGCGACGGCACCGCCCACGGCGTGGACGGTGTATGCCCGGGGGACGCGGAGCCAGAAGAGGTCCAGCAGCGCCGGTTACCAGCTCTGACATCCGGGCTGGGGGTGGGGTGGCCACCCCCAGCCGGACCGGGTTACTGGTCGTCGACGGTGTCGGTCTTGGTGTTGCGCTCGAGCCCGGTGACGCGGGCGAAGGTGAGTGAGGCGCCAACGGACTGGGCGAGGACGCGGTCGGCGTAGCGGTTCTCGCCGGTGGTCTTGTCCTTCCAGGTGTCGGTGACGACGGTACCGGTGACCAGGAGCCGGTCGCCCTTGTTGAGGTTGGCCATGTTCTCGGCGGTGCGGCCGGTGATGCGGACGGCCCAGCGGGTGGCGGGTCGGTCCTTGCCCTGGTTGACCAGGACCACGGCGTCGACGTAGAGGCCGCCGGCCTGGTTGGCCTTGATCTCGAGGTCGGTGGCGAGGTTGCCTTCGAAGGTGATGGTGGTTCCGTACATGGCTGGTGCCTCCTGGCTGTGGTGCCGGGGGTGGTTCCTCCCGGTCTGTCCCTGTCTGGGATGGCAGGCGTGGCTGGCGGGCCGGGTGAGCGGTCAGGGCCTGGAGCCGGGGGAGCGGAGCAAGTTGTCGGAAGTGGAGCGCAGTGGAGCCGTCCCGCAGGGCCGAGAAGTTGTGAGCACCGGAACGGTCAGCGCAGCTGGGGCCTTGACGGCTCACCCGGACCGTCCAGACGGTCGGGTCAGTCCAGAGGGGGCAGTCCGGGGTGGTCCCTTGTGCGGCCGAGCTGAGGGCGGCGGTCGTGTGCGGCGGCCTCGTCGTCGGTGGAGGGCGGTCGGTAGCGGAGGGCCTCAGGGCTGTCGGGCCGGCGGTCAGCTCGTCGCGAGGTGGAGGTGCGGCGGCCACGCCGGTTCGGGCTGGTGATCACGCCGACGGGCGGTGATCGGCGCGGGACTGGGGACTGCACGCGGGACAGGGGTGGAGGGGTTGGCGGTCGGCGGTCTCGATCCACCGGTAGGTGTCGGAGACGCACTGGCCACACCAGGGGATGACCGGGATCAGCGGCCGGTCCAGGGCGGGGTGGTCGGCGACGGCGTCGATCTGGCGGAGGTACCAGGCCAGCAGCGCCCATGAGGCGGTCTTGGCGTGGGCGGGGGCGTTGATGTTCAGCCGTCGGTGGAGCGCGTCCATGGCCTGGACCAGCCGGTTCGCGGTCCAGGGGAGGTCGGCGTGGGCGTAGCGGTGCAGCTGACCGGTGATCCGGGTAGGGGAGCATCGGCTGAGCCACGGCACCCGGCGGGTCATGTCGCAGGCCAAGTCCCATGCTGGGCCGGCTCGCCGCCGCTTGGGCCTTTGTTGGTGCCGGGCGGAGCGGAGCGGAGCACGTGTCGACCCTGCGTAGCTCTGTTCGAAGGCAGGTAGATCTCTAACGTAGGCACTTAAAGACCTACCTCTGGTAGGGGTGACATGTTCCACAGGGCGACGCATCGATGTGGGGACCACGAAGGCCGAGACTGTGGACAACCCCCGCTGCGGGGAGCCTGCCTTCCGGGCTTTGTAGGTCTCGATCTCGGTGAGCATCCGGCCTGGGATGGTGACGATCTCCAGGCCGATGTCGCGGGCGACCTTCTGGCAGCGCTGCACGGTGCGCACGTCGCACTGCAGCAGGCCGGCGAGGGTGTCAGGCCGAACGATGACGGTGCGGCCGCAGCGACGGTCCTGCGCGTACAGCGACTTCACGGCCACCCAGCGCTGGAAGGTGTCGGGGGCGACGCCGTGCCGCTTGAGGATGTCGCGGTGCAGGCCGATGGCGATGGGGACGGTGACAGCCAGGTAGTGCTCGCGGGACGTCCAGCCGACGGTGCCGGTGTACCGGCCGGGGTCGGCGCCGTGGTCGCGGATGGGGGAGTTGATGCCCCAGCGGGGCAGCACGCACCGATTCCTTGGCGCGGCCGCGAGAACGCGGCCGGCGTGGGCGGCGTCCTCGATGCGGCGGGGACGGGCGGGAAGTGCCTGCGACAGGCCGACCAACAGAGGGGTCGCCAGCGCAGCGCGATGCGCTAAAGTGATAGCAGCTCCTGAGCAGAGCTAGGCACGACAGAACCCGTGGCAGGGGACTTCGTGAAGGTGGACCGGCTGTAACCGGCTCTACAAATGCTTGAGACAACCAGCCGCCGCTACCAACGGCGGCTGTTGTCGTCTCAGGGCACTGCCCTGATGAGGACTAGGCGCTGATGTCGAGTTCCTCCTGGACTTCTCGTCGTCGCTGAGGGACTGGTCCTGGACGGCGCGGCGGCGCGGGGTCGTAGCCGAGCGCGACGTGCTCGAGGTAGCCCTGAACGGTCATTCCGGCCTCTTCGGCTCGCTTCTTGAGCCGGCGCTTGTCTTCGTGGCTCATGCGGAACGGGTAGCTGGTGGCACGCTCGCTACTTCGACGTTCATCGGCCGCTACGGACATGAGCCAATCGAACCAGTAGCGCCCTGGAGATCCGATCTCCTGTGATACCTCGGCGTGTCGCACCGCCATGGCGATCACTGCCCGACGGCCTGACGACAGAGCCGGGCCACGATCGCGGCTGCGGTGAGTCCAGCCCGTTGGGTGCGTGGCTGCAGCTGCCGGCGGTCGATGATCGACCCTGCGTGGAGATGGGGGTCGGTGGGGATCTCGGTGATCGGGTGGTTGGGGCTGAACCTGTCGTAGACGGCGCGGCGGGCGTCGGTCTGGAAGTCGCCGGGCCCGTTGGTGCCGACCAGCAGGGTCCGCTGCAGGAGCGGGTTGCCTTCCTCGGCCATGGTGGCGAGCATCCGGTTCGCGACCAGAATCGAGTCCTGCCGCCACTTCATGGGGACGACGAGGCAGTCGGCGAGGTCGCGGGCGGCGAGCCAGTTGGGGGCCTTCTCGTTGTTGCCGGTGTCGATGACGATGACTTCGAAGAACCGGCTGAGGAGGCGGTGGACGCGGCGGACCTGGTCTTGGTCCATGACGACACGACCGGACTGGTCGCTGGAAAGGACGTAGTACTTCCCCTGGGTCTGATGGGCGAGGTAGTAGGCGAGCTCGGTGAAGGAGGAGTCAGGCTGCTCGAGGCGGTCGGCGGCGTCGAGGAGGTCAGCGACGCTGCGGGCGTGGGGGCTGTAGGAGCGGTCGCGGGCGTTGCCGCGGAGCTCGTTGTTGTCCCACACGACGATGCCGCTGCCGCGGGCGTGGCCGAGCTCGCCGGCGATGACCAGGGAGGTCGGGGTTTTCCCGCCGCCGCCTTTCGGGTTGGCCACCATGACGGTGACGGCGCGGGGGAACACGGTCCGGACGTCGGCCAGGTCGTTCTGTAGGGCCTGTTCGCGTTTCGACGGGCCGAGACCGAACCAGGACCGCCATCCGGTCTGGGCTTTCGTCTTCGCCGCTGGCCGCAGCTGCTGCAGCAGGTTCTCTGTGGAGTACGTCGACGCCGAGGGCTGCGTGGCGACAGCCGGGGGGGTCGTCTCTGGTGGCGTAGCGGCCGGCACCGCCGCGGGCTGACCGGGCGTCCGTGGGCTGCCGGCCGGCTGATCGGGCTGGTCGGGGCTGCTGTGGTTGTCTGCGTCGCGGCTGGGGGCCGGGCCGGCGGGTGTGGAGGGCCGGGACTCGTCAGGTTCGATGGTGCCGTTGGGGTGGACGATGATCGGCCAGTTGCCGTCGGGGCCGGTGGTGGTGAGGCGGACGGGCCGGTTCATCTTCACGGCGGTCTCGATGACACGGCGGATGATCTCGCGGCGGGCGGCGGCAGTGGTGTTGGTGTCGATCGGGTGGCTGGTGCCGTTGATGGTGAGTTCGCCGGAGCCGTCGGGGCGGGTGAGGGCTTCGATCTTCGGCCAGGTCGGGATCATCGTCTGATCGTTCATGGTGGTTCTCCTACGGGTTGCGGGTGTCAGCGAGTGGGGGAGCGGGAGGTGGTCAGGCTTCCCACTTGTCGTAGGCGTAGATCTGCCAGCCGGTGCCGTCGGTGATCAGGTACAAGACCATGGCCCAGCCTTCGCGGTAGGTGACTTTGACGGCGAGGTCGTAGTCGCTGCTCTTGAGGACCTCGCGTCCCTCGTAGCGGCCGTCGGGGACGTTGCGGATGTCGACGGTGTCGAGCTGCTTGGCGACGTCGGTGGTGACGTTGGGGGCGGCGGGGTTGCCGATGAGGCGTTGCCGCCACGCCTTCTTCCCGCCGTCGGTGTTGGTGAAGTTCGTGGCGAACCGGTCTACCACCGGCCCCCAGGCCGCTTCCTGGACTTCGGCGGGACCGTTGGCGTGGTCCTCGGCGCCAGCGTCGCCGGCGGACGGGTTGAAGCTGGTGGGGGAGGGCGCTGGGGCGGAGGGCGTGGTGACCGGCGTGACCTGCTCGGCTGGGGTGAGGAACGTCCACGCCAGGACTGCAGCAAGCACAGCGATGATGGCCGCGAGCGCGGCGACGAGGACAACGGCACGGCGGCTCATGCCCGGATCGCCTTGCTGCGGAGGAAGGCGGCCGGGTCGACGGAGCGCCCATCTTGGGTGATGGCGAAGTGCAGATGCGCTCCGTCAGGTCCTAGAGGGGCGACGTTGCCTTGGTAGCCGACGGTGCCGATCACCTCACCCGCGTGGACGGTGTCGCCGACGGCGACGTGGCGTTCGGTGAGGTGGGCGTACAGGGCCTGGATGCGGTCCCCGCCGGCCAGGTCGATGACCACCAGATTGCCGTAGCCGGTCAGCTCCGGGCCGCCGCAGCTGGGGAGTGCCTCGCAGCTGCTGGCGCCGGTGATGGATTCGGAGCGGGTCACGGTCCCGGCGTGCACAGCCGTGACGGGTGTTCCGGCCGGGGCGGGGTAGTCCAGGCCCTGGTGCTGCCGCGGGACCAGGCTGCGGGTGGGGCATCCGACCCCGTTGAAGCCGCACCCGGGCGGGTAGGTGTCGGCGATGGGCGGTGACCACGTGGTGAGCTGGTGGTTCCAGATCGCGAGTCCGACGCCGCCAAGAACGACGACTGTGCTCAGCAGACCGACCAGGGGGATCAGCCAGACGGGTCGCCTCGTCGCGGGCTTGTCGGTGCTGGGGTCGACGAGAGCGGAGGTCATGACTGGATCCCTTTGCTGCGGAGGTAGGGGAGCGGGTTGAGCGGGGTGCCGCCACGGCGGATCTCGAAGTGCAGGTGGGAGCCCCGGGGCCCGGTGGGTCGGACGTTGCCCTGGTAGCCGACGGTGCCGATCACCTGGCCGGTGCGGACGGTGTCGCCGACGGCGACGCGGCGTTCGGTGAGGTGGGCGTACCAGGCGGTGACCTCACCACCGCCGGCGAGCCGGATAACGACCAGGTTGCCGTAGCTGACACGTATCCCGCCGCAGATCGGCAGGGTCGTGCAGGTCTGGCCGCGGGCCAGGATCGACTCCGACCGGGTCACGGTGCCGTTGTTGACCGCGTACACGGGGACACCGGGCGGCGCGGGGTAGTCCTGGCCGGTATGGCCGGAGTAGCAGCCGAAGGCGCAGCCGACGCTGGACGGTTGCCCGACGGGGGTGTGCCAGGCGCCGGCGCTGATGTCGGCGGGCCCGTCGGGTTGGGCCTTGTTGCCGAAGACGGTGACGTGGACGTGGTTGTAGTGCAGGGAGGAGTCGTCGCCCTGGCCGTCGGCGCGGTAGGTGCGCCAGCCTTCGTCGTCGCGGGCGATGTTCCAGATCTTGTTGTCGAAGATCAGGTACTCCACGCCGAGCTGCCGGTGGTTGGCCTGCAGCCAGCGGGCGACCGTCCAGCCGAAGGCCTTCCCGGCCGCGGTCTGGTAGTTCGGGATCATCAGGTCGACGGCCCGGCCGGACGGGTGGTCGGGCAGTGCGTCGGCGCGGACGCCGCCGATGTCGGTGATCGTCGGGTACTGCTGCTGCACGCACCGGAGCACCCGGAGGGCGTCGGGGGTGAGACTCTTCTCGGCGGCGAGAGCGGTGACGGGGCAGTTCCCGGTCGCCCCGTCTGCTGGCTGGTCGGGGCAGGCGTCGCCGGCGGGGGCGGCGGTGCCGTCGACGAGCCCGGCGAGCTGGCTGACGAGGGCGCGGGCAGCGGCTTCGTGCTTGGCGTACGCCGACGGGAACGCGCTGACCTGGACGGCCTGGGCGGCTTCGGCGATCGTCATCTGTTGCCAGCCGTCGATGTCGGTCAGGCCGCGGTTGTTGGTGTGGGTGGCGACGCCGTAGAAGGCCATCGTGGCCAGCCGGATGTCGCGGATCTCGGCGACGGTGCCCCAGCCGGACGACGGTCGCTGCTGCTGCCATCCGACGGAGTCCCGGTCACCGCCGGCGAGGTTCCGCAGCCCGGACTCCTGCATCCCGGAGGCAATGGCGACGATCCAGCCGCGTTCGGGGATGTTGAACTCTTTCCCGACCTCGATGGCGGTGGCGGCGATCTTGATCTGGTCGGCGTCGAGCTTCCAGCCGGGCACGGTGAGGCTGGCGGGCAGGGCGGCCTGGGAGGGCTGGGGGACAGCGCTTGCGGTGTTCGGGGCCGCGCTGGTGGTGCCGCTGGCGAAGGCGGCGACGACGGCGTGGTGGTCGGAGCCGTAGGCGCCGAGGATCTTCTGGGCGAGGAACCGGCCGGGGGATCGGGTGAGCCACACGTAGTCGATGAGGCGGCGGCCGCTGGTCTGGGTGCCTGCTTTCGGCGCGCCGAGGGCTGACCAGTTGGAGGTCATGCCGGCGCTGCGCATCAGCATGTACGGGAAGGTCGGGTTCTTGACCTTCTGGTCGGCGCGGGCGTCGACGTTGTGGTCGCCGGTGACCGCGACCGGCCCGTAGGGGCGGAGCTTCGTCACTACCGACAGCATCGCTGCCATCTGCGTCCGGTACACCGAGAGCCGCTTCGGCGCCCCCGGTCGGGGGTGACCCTTGCGATCGATGTCGGGCACGAGGTGGTGGTTGACCACGAAGAAGACGCCGCCGGTGCCGCGGTCCTGCAGTTGGACCCACTGCACCGACTTGGGTCCGATGCTGGTGCCGGCGGTGCCGGACTCGATCCGCACGACGTCGATGACTTTCTCCGAGCCCTGCGCGAGGAGCTTGTACTTGCCGGCGTTGTAGAAGATCTGGACGGCGTTGTTGCCGTCGGAGACTGCCCAGCCTTTCTTGGCCATCACACGTGCGGCGTCGGCGCGGCGGCTCGGTGAGGAGAGCTCTTGGACCCCGATCACGTCCGCGGTGCCGGCGATGGTCTCCAGACCGTTGAGGACTCGGCCGGTGGAGTTGGAGAACAAGGTGTTCCAGCTCGCGACACGGGCGGTGACCGGTGCGCGCGTGGTGACAGCCACAGGCTCGGCGGGCACGTCGACACCGGGGAGGTCAGCGGGGAGGCAGTCCTCCGGTTCGGTGAGAACGAGAAAGACGAGCATCGAGAAGATCAGGATCAGCGGAAGCCCCAGGGCTAGTCCGACCGTGACTCCCGGACGTGATGGCATGGCTACGCGCCTGCAGCGGTCGAGGAGTGACCGGTGGTCTGAGCAACGAGAGCCGACATACCGGCACCTCCTGACGGCTGTTGGGGGTCCACGCGGGTCTGTCACCGCGGAGGATCCCGGACTGAGATGCCACAACTATAAATTAGATTGTGCGTCAGGCGAAAGACTACAGTTGAGAAGTGCGGCTGCTAGTCCTCGTCGCGGTCAGGCGAGGCGGAGGCGTGCCGGCGAGACATCGCGGACTCATGCTCCTTGACGGGGGTCTCCAGTCCGTCGTCGAGCCCTTCCATCAGCCGCAGCTGTTCCAAGATCGCAGCAAGGCTGGCGAGCCCCGCGTCGCTGACTCCCACGCTACGAGCGACGATCCCCCGGACGTTGGCGCTGCGGATAGCGACCAGCCCGTCCAGCTGATCCGTGATGCGTTGGGCCTGGGCCTCGTCGAAGAAGTAGGTGACGGGGACGTCGAACAGCTCGGCAATGCCGGCCACGAGACGGGCGCTGGGGTTGCTCTTCTTGCCGGAACGAAGCTGGCCGAGGTAGGCCCCGGTGACCGAGACTCCTGCCGAACTCAGTTCCTCAGCCGCGCGGTCATTGCTGTACGGCTGGACGGTGCCCGGCCGCGGTACGCGTGCGAACAGCTCGTTGAGCCGGTCGGCAAGGTGCGGGAGGCCTCCGCCGTCCTCGTCGGCCATCGTGTGGACGCCTCCAGCGGCTCGTTTCACGGTCGAAGGTTGAATCGTTATCAGCATGTCACACCTCGCTGCGACGTTATCGACAACCACGATCAGGCAGTGACAGAGCGCCTTCGTGGCCCTAGTTCGCAGGCACAATGCCTCATGCCCCGTTGACTCTGACGAAATCCTAGTCATATGCTTCACCCATCGCACAAACTAGAGTTTCGGAATTAGGGTTTCCAGTCTTGTCGCTGGAGCGGAGCAGTAAGTGACCAATGGTGTGACGAATCCATGGCTGCCGTCCGGTGGCGTACAAGAGCCAGCGCAGGCCCCGATCGCATCGGTGCCTCGCGCGACAGGGCCAGAACGGCCGCAACTGTCGGTGCCCGCACCCGACAAGGTCGACCAGCTGCCGACCCGGCGCGTCCACGAGTCAACTGGGCTCTGGATCGTCGGCGCGCACGGTGGCGCCGGCGAGTCCACCCTCGCTGCTCTCGTCGATGCGTGGAAACCTGCCGGGCGCGCGTGGCCGACCCTCGAGCCCGCTGAGGCCGTCACCGCCATAGTGGTGGCCCGCACGAACGTCCGTGGACTCACCGCCGCCAAGGCGGCCGCCAAGCAGTGGGCCTCCGGCCTGGTCCCCGAAGTGCAGCTCCTGGGACTGGTGCTGGTCGCAGACGCCCCGGGCCGGCTGCCCCGACCACTCCGCGACCTGAGCCGCGTTGTCGGCGGTGGCTATCCCCGTGCGTGGCAGCTTCCGTGGGTCGAGTCCTGGCGGCTCGGCGACCCCGTAAGTCTCGACACCGCCCCACGAGAAGTCCGTCGCCTCGTCGACGACCTGAACATCCTGCTCCCCAACGGCGCATCCCCCGGCGCCACCAACTGAAAGGACGACCGACGATGGCGCTTCCCGAGCTCATCACCGCGACCACCCACCTGCTGGGGGTTCTCCCTCTCCAGATCCCCAACCCCGATCCCGTCCAACCACCCGGAACCCAGGGTGTCGAGACGATCCTCGCCTGGCTCAAGTGGATCGGCTTCGCCGTCGTGGCCGGCGCGATCATCGTCGGCGGCATCGGCATCGCCGTTGCGCTTCGCCGTGGCGAAGCCGGCGACGCCCTCCCCAAGATCTTGTGGCCGATGGCCGGCGCCATCGTCATCGGCGGCGGGATCGGCATGGTCAGCGCACTCATGGGCGGCTGACGCCGATCACGGCTCGAAAGGAACACCGTGACTAGCCAACAGGGCCCCGGCACCGACCCCTCGGAAACGCAGAACCTGCTCGCCAGACCTGCGTTCCTCGTCGCTGGGGTCTTGGTGTTGGTGATTGCTGTCCTGGGCGTCGTAGTAGGAGTGCGAGTTGCGCGTAGCAACGACACAACTCCGCCGCCCAGCACATCAGCCACTCCGATTCCAAGTCTGAGCGCTTCCACGTCTGCGGATCCATCCGCCAGCGTCTGCGGCCTACCGGCATCAACCGCCGGCAACACGCTTGATGCGCCGCCGGCCGTCACTTGGTCTTACCAAGGCTCTACGGCGTACCCCCAGTCCCCAGAGTTCGGTGCGGGCAAGACGGCTTCAGAGGGCTACAGGTACTGCTTTCAACACTCGCCAGCAGGTGCCGTGGTGATGGCCGCTAATGCTCTGGTCCAGGGATCCGATCCAGAGACTGGAGCTGCTTGGGCCAAGTACGTGCTGAGCGAGGGGCAGTACCGGGATGAGCTGATGAACAATCTCGGCGGCGCCGCCGGAGCCGAAGGCACCCGAATGACAATCGCCGGATTCCGGGTTCTCAGCTACGACGAGGCTTCCGCACGAGTGGATCTAGGTGTCCGCGTCTCTTCTCAGAACCAGAACCTGATCATCTCGGGTGTCTACGAACTGGTCTGGCAGGAAGGCGACTGGAAGATCAGCGCTGACGTCCAGCGCCCTCTAGACACGGCATCGATTCCTGACCTCAACGCCTACGTCCCTTGGGGGGAGTGACTCCTCTATGAATGAGGATGAGTGCGGACCCCTGGACTTCGGATGCAAGGCGGGCCAAATCGCCTCAAGCGCTGTCGGTGATGCGATTCAGAACTTCGCAAACGCGGTGATGGAGATGGTCGGTACGGCCGTCACCTCGCTGGGGACGGTGTGGCTCTACATCGGGACGCCGAACCTGACCAATGGGTCGACCGGTGGGGCATCGATCCCTGCGGGATCGGCGCCGCCGAGCGCGGCCGGCCTGGTCACGGCACTGGGCTATGTGACCTGGATCGGCCTGGCAATCGCTGCGATCTCGATGGTGTGGCTGGGCGTGCTGATTGCGGCCAGCCTGCGCCGCGGCGAAGGTGCGTTGAACGTGGGTCGCTTCGGCCTGCTGTTGGGTGGTGTCGTGTTGATCGCCGGCGCCGGCTCGCTGGTCGCCGGGCTACTACCGGCCGGCCCCCGTGGGGTGGGCGGTGCGACGCTGTTCATCCAGAGCGGGCTGTGGTGGTACATGGCAGCGTTGGCGGTGTTGTCGGTGATCATCGCCGGGATCCGGATGGCGTGGGAGAACCGCGCCGATCCGGGCAAGGACCTGATCAAGAGCCTGTTCACGCTGCTGGTCGTCGCCGGCGCCGGGGTGACGTTCACCCAGCTGTTCATCACCGCCTCGGACACGTTCTCGGTGTGGCTGCTGCAGGGCTCCCTGAAGTGCGACGTGGCCACCGACAAAGCCTGCTTCGGCAAGAACATCACCACCCTGCTGGCATTGGGCGCGAACCCGGCCACGGGCGGTTCGCTGGGGGCGATGTTGGTGATCATCCTGGGGATCATCGCCAGCCTCGCCGCGTTCGTGCAGATCGTGCTGATGGTGGCGCGCAGCGGGATGCTGGTCATCCTCGCGGGGATCTTGCCGCTGTCGGCCGCCGCCACCAACACCGAGATGGGCAAGGGTTGGTTCCGCAAGTGCCTCGGGTGGCTGATCGCGTTCCTGCTGTACAAGCCGGCGGCGGCGATCGTCTACGCCGCGGCTTTCCAGCTGGTCGGGTCGAACATCTTCGCCGACGACGACGCCCTGGTCTCGATCCTCACCGGTCTGATGTTGATGATCTTGGCTGTGCTGGCGATGCCGGCGCTGATGCGGTTCGTCACCCCGCTGGTGGGTTCCTTGGCCAGCGGGGCGGCCGGCGGAGCGGTGGCGGCCGGGGCGATGGCGGCGTTGCCGAGCGGTGCCGCCCAGCTGGGCCGGCTGATGGGCGGTTCGTCGTCGGGCGGTCCGAGCGGCAGCCAGTCTCAGCCGTCGGGCGCAACCTCGACGGGCAACTCGTCGGGTCCTGGCGGACAAGGGTCGAGCGGAAGCAACGGATCGAGTGCGCCGTCCGGCTCCGACGGCTCCAGTGGCACGCCGGGCAGCAACGGGCGCGGCACGCAGGGCGCACCGGGCGCGGGTAGCGGTGGCGCACCCGGCGCTGCCGCGTCCAGCCCTGGCGGCGGCGGGACGCAGGCGGCCGCGCAGGCAGCCCAGGGCGGCGGCTCCGCCGCGGGTGCCGCGGGCGGCGCGGC
>NZ_BAAAYX010000010.1:18752-68851 GCF_039536605.1 Microlunatus aurantiacus | reverse complement strand
CTCAACTCACCGTCGCTGGCGGCCAAGGAGGCGCTCAAGATCTCCGTCGACGTGGCCACCGGAAAGACCAAGCCGTCGGACTACCCGAAGGAGTCGTTCACCGAGGCCGTCGGCATCGGCTGCGAGAACATCGACCAGTATTACGACCCGAACAGCGTGTTCTGATCCCAGCGACGCCAGCCCCGCACCGCCGGTCCCTCGGGGCCGGCGGCGCCGGGGCCGGTGCCGAGCCTCTCGACCCACCAGGACGATGCATGACGACCTCGAACAACGACTGGCAGCCCGACGCAGCCACCACCACCACCGTCGCCGACGCCCTCGCTCAGCACGCCCGCCGCCCCGACGAAGCTCTGCTGACGACATGACCTCGCGCCGACCGATCGTCCTCTTCGTCGGCGACGACGCGAGCTCGACGCAAATCGCCGAGAGCCTCCTGCGCCGCCTGGTCGGTGACCGCGTCGAGATCCACACCGCCGGGGCGCAACCGCCGAATCCCGGTGGCCGAGAAGACCAGATGCTGGTGATGATGGGGCTGAACCCGGCCCACGAGGAACGGCTCACCGCTCGTGCGCTCGTCACCTCCGACCGCGTGATCGTCCTCGGCACCGCACTCGACGTGGCGAGGGTCCCGGGTCGGCGCTACGAGGAGTGGGACCTGGACGACAGCAGTCTCGGCGAGCGCGTCGAAGCCCTGGCCGTCGAGCTGCTCAGCGTCCTCGACAACCCCGTGACCGTCCCGGCGCCCCGGGCGAGGAAGACGGGGAGTCGGCTCGTCGGCCAGCGGATCCGCCGGCGGGTCCGGGCCCGGGTCGTACGGCAACGCGACCTGCTCGCCCGTCGCCTGACTTCCGTCCGCCGACGCCGCCGTCGTCCATCATGATCGCGACACCGCCGCCCTGAGCGATCACGACACCGCACCGCAGGTGGTCTCACACCGCCTGGTGGCTCGACCGCTGAGCGCGGCGGAACGAGACGCCGTGTTCGTCGTCGACCACCGGACATGGCTGAGCCCCACCGGGAAGACTCCCGATGGGGCTCGGCCCGCGTCGTGACTACGCGTTGTAGCGCTCGCGGCTGCCGGACTTGGCCAGTCCGCGGCTGATCATGTAGCCGATGGCCAGCATCGTGACGTAGAGCCAGGCGCTGGCTGCGCCGAAGCCCTGGCCGTCGTCGCCGTTGTCGGTGACGGCAGCGGCGATGAGCACGCCGACGGTGGCCAGCACGAAGACGATCAGCTCGGTGGTCTTGAACGCCGACTTGGTCTCGGTCGTCAGGCGGACGCTCTGGGTGTCGTAGGCGACCGGCTGGGTGCTGGTGGATGAGGTGGACAAATGAAGCTCCTGAAGTGTGGATGTGTGAGCAGCGAACGCTGGTGCCCCCGGGGAAGCGGTCGGACTGCCGACCACCTGTGCAGACTCGCGTTTACAACGTATCTACACTGTAGACCTTAGACGTAGACTGCGACGCATGCAACTTGCGTGGTAGACAGAACTCGAACACTGCCGATGAGAGCCGAAGGCGGCGAGCACATGACCACCAAGAGCACCCCGGGATCGGACACCACCGCCAGGCCGTCTGGTCAAGCCGACCGCTCGACCGACGACGCGGCCGCCCCGACCGAGCGTGTGCCGCTGACCCGGCAGCGGGTGCTGGCCACGGCCCTGCGCCTGGTGGACGCCGAAGGGCTGGACGCCCTGACCCGACGACGGCTCGCCCGCGAGCTCGGCCGCGACGTGATGACCCTCTATCGGTACGCCCCCGATCAGGCCGCCCTCCTCGACGGGATCGTCGAGCTGGTGCTCGACGAGCTGGAGCTGCCCGACGAGGGCCAGGACTGGCAGACCCGGCTGCGGCGCAGCGCCCACAACTTCCGCCGGCTCGCGCTGGCCCATCCGCACGTGGTGAACCTGCTGCTGACCCGACCGGTGGCCACCGCCTTCGGCCTGCGCCCGCCGGCCACCCTGCGACCCCTGGAGCACTTCCTCGAGCTGCTCACCACGGCCGGGTTCTCCGCGGTCGAGGCGATGCGGATCCACCGGGCCTTCGTCGGGTTCCTCTACGGCCACCTCCTCGCCGAGCTGCAGGACACGGTCGTGAACCCGGACGAGACCGAGGACCTGCTGCGGCTGGGCCTTCACCAGCTGCCGCCGCGCCAGTTCCCGATCCTGCGCAGTCTGGCCCCCGACCTGGCCGACTACGACGGGGTGCGGGAGCTGGACTTCGGTCTCGATCTGCTCCTGGCGGGGATCACCGCCATCCACCCCGACAGCACCTCCGAGGGAAAGGCCGGGTGACCGGAATGGCACACGAACCTGCGGACACGGGCCGCCGAGGTCAGCCCTCGACCTCGTTCGGCGGCACCGTCATGGGTGACGAGATCGCCGGGAAGCTCGCCGGGCTGGCTCGCGCTCTCGAGCACCTCGACCGTCCCGACACCGTGCTGGCGGCGATCGTGGCGGCGGCCGTGGCGCTCGTCCCGGGCGCCGACGAAGGATCCATCAGCGCCATCTCGGGTCGCGCCCGGGTGTGGTCGCACGCACCCACCAGCGATCTCCCGCGCCTGGTCGACGCCGTGCAGGAGGAGGTGCGGCAGGGACCGTGCCTGGACGCGGCGTACGAGCACCAGACCGTCCGCATCGCCGACATGACGAGCGAGCAGCGCTGGCCCCTGTTCGCTGCTCGCGCCGCCGAGCTGGGGGCGGGGAGCATGCTGGCGCTCCAGCTCTACGTCGAGGGCGACGACCTGGGCGCCATCAACCTGTTCGCCCGGACCCCGGGGGCCTTCACCGACGAGTCCGAGCAGATCGGCCTGCTGGTCGCTGCGCACGCCGCGATCGCCTACGTCGGTGCCCGCAAGGGCGCAGACCTGGCCGCCGCACTCGCCAACCGGGATCTCATCGGCCAGGCCAAGGGCATGCTGATGGAGCGCTACCACCTCAGCGGTGACCGTGCCTTCCTGCTGCTCACCCGCGTCAGCCAGAACAGCAACCGCAAGCTCCACCAGGTCGCCACCGAGCTCGTCGAGACCGGCGCCGTCCACGGCCCCCACGGTCTGCCGGCCCCGCCTCGCTAGACCGCAGCCCCGAGTGGCTCCCGTTCGCCCTCCGCTGACGAGCACGTGCGGGACGGGCGCAGAAGCGCGATGCTGTCTTCCAGGGGCACGACCGGAACCACAGTGAGCTGGATGACGACGTGAATGATCCGGGCAGGAGCCGACCGGGCGCCGGTCGGGGTGCGACCGGGGCCCTGCCGAGCTACCTCACCCGCTTCGTCGGCCGCGTTGACGAGGTCCACCAGCTGCTGGCGTTGCTCAGGACGGACCGCCTGGTGACGATCTGTGGCACGGGCGGCCTCGGCAAGACGAGGCTCGCCGTCGAGATCGCCGAACGGTGCCGTGACCGGTTCCCGGACGGCGTCCTCTGGGTGTCGTTGGGCGCTGTCGGCGATCAGGCCGGCGCGGAGCGCGCGATCGGCACCGCCGCCCTGCGGCACCCGAGCTCGGGGGCCGACCCGATCGCCTCCGCGTCCGCCGTGATCGGGCGGCGGCGGATGCTTCTCGTGCTGGACAACTGCGAGCAGGTGGCGGCGGAGTGTGCCGCGGCCGTGACCACCCTGCTCGGGGACTGCCCGTCGCTGCGGGTCATGACCACCAGCAGGATCCCGCTGCAGGTTCCTGCTGAGCAGGTCTACGCTATCCCGCCGCTCGGCGGACTGTCCGAGGGGCGCAGCCAGGGTGACGCCGTGGCGCTGTTCCTCGACCGGGCCGCCCTGGGCGCGCCCGGGTGGGAGGCGGCGTCGAGTGTCGACGAGATCGCGCAGATCTGTGCGCGGCTCGAGGGACTGCCGCTCGCGATCGAGCTGGCGGCGAGCTGGGTCCGGGTGCTCTCGCCCGCGGATCTGCTGGTCGAGATCAGCCGGGGCCTCGGAGCGCTGTCCGAGGCCGGCGACGTGGTGGAGGTGCGTCACCGGAGCATGCAGGCGGTGCTCGACTCCACCTGGACCTGGCTGCCCGCACCCGATCGCGATGTCCTCGCCCGTCTCAGCGTCTTCGTCGACGGGTTCAGTCGTGACGCTGCCCAGAAGGTGGCCGGAGCGACCCTCGGCACCCTGGCGACGCTGAGTGAGCGCGCCCTGATCCGCCGAGCGCCCGACGCCTCCGGCACGACCCGCTACCACGTGCACGAGGTGGTCCGGGTGTTCGCGGTCCAGCGACTCCGGGAGCAGCGAGCCTGGGAGGAGACCGAGCTGCGGCACTACGCGTACGCCGCGGATCTGGTGCGCTCGGCCCAGCTGGTCTGGGACACCGCGGACGAGCCGGCGGCCTTGGCGGTGATCGCGGCGGACAGCGGCAACATCGAGGCTGCCGTGACGCGAGCCATCGCTCGCCGTGCCGCCACCGACGCCCTGCGGCTGGCCGGCGGCCTGTTCGGCTACTGGATCTACACCGCTCCGTTGGAGGCGCGCCGACAGATGCTCGAGGAGGCGCTGGCCATCCCGGCGGACGCGGCGGAGGACCCGGCGGTCCGGGCCCGCGCCCTGAACGTGGCGGGTTACGCCTGGCTGTACCGAGATCGCCAGGTGGCCGCCCAGCGGTTCACCCGGGCGGTGACGCTCTACCGGCAGGCGGGCGACCTGGCCGGCGAGGCCTGGACGCTGCGCGGGCTGGGCTACGTCCACCTGGTGGGCAACGAGCCCGACACGTCGGACCGTCTGAACGACGAGAGTCTGCGGATCTGCCGCGCCGTCGGAGACCGTACGGGGGTGGCCTGGTCCCTGTTCGACGGCGCGGAGTCTGCGGTGGCCCGGCGGCAGCTCGACCGGGCCCTACCCCGGCTGCTCGAGGCCGAGCGCGCCTTCGCCGACCTCGGGATCGACTACGCCCGCTACCGGACGCTGATCCTGCTCGGCGACGTGCACCGGCTCGAGCGCGACTGGCTCCCCGCCCTCCAGCGCTACCGCCAGGCCCTGGATCTGCAACGGCGCCGTCACTTCACCACGCGGGGGGCCGAGATCATGGAGGGCCTCGGCGCGCTCGCGACCGAGGTCGGGCGGGTCGATCTGACGGCGCGGCTGCACGGCTCCGCCGCGACCTGGCGACGCGCCCTGGGGTCCGCCCGCCTCGGCTACAACACGACGGACTTCGACGCCACCCACGCCGAGGCCCAGCGGCGGCTGCCCAGCGCGCAGTGGCTGCCCCTGTTCGACAGCGGCCAACGGCTGACGGTCGAGGAGACCGAGGTCGACACCGACACGATCGCTCGCGACCTGACCGTCTGGTGCGCCTCTCCCGTCGCCCACCTCACCCGACGCGAGCTCGACGTCCTCCGGCTGGTCTCCGAAGGACTGAGCAACCCTGAGATCGCGTCTGCTCTGGTGGTCAGCCCACGGACGGTGCACGCCCACGTCCGCTCGATCTTCGAGAAGCTCGGCGTCTCGTCCCGCACCGCGGCGGCGTTGCGCGCTCGGGAGCTCGGCATCCGCGGCGGCGCAGAGATAGGCACATCTGCCGAAGCGAAGAGGGTCGACACCGGATCAGGCTGAGTCCACAGGACAACAGGAGGAGGACCGATGACGCAGACAGTCATGACGGGCGAACCGACCCGGTCGGCCGACGCAGGAGCCGGCGCCGGCCACGATGCCGATCCCGACAAGGTGATGGCCTTCGTGAACAGAGCCATCGAGGAGGTCGGAGCCACCCTCAACGCCGGGCTGGTGGTTCTCGGCGACCGGCTCGGCTACTACCGGGCCATGGCGGCTCACGGGCCCGTCGACGCAGCTGCGCTGGCGGCCGCCACCTCGACCGCCGAGCCGTACGTGCGGGAGTGGCTCAACGGCCAGGCCGCCGGCGGGTTCGTCGACTACGACCCGGCCACGAGGACGTACACGCTGCCGGTCGAGCACGCCATCGCCCTGACCGACGAGTCGAGTCCTGCGTTCCTGCCGGGCTTCTTCCAGCTGGCGCTGGGGATCCTGCACGACACCGACGCCGTCGTCGAGGCCGCCCGGCACGGGGGCGGGGTCGGCTGGCACCAGCACTGCTCCGACGTCTTCCTCGGGGTCGAGCGCTTCTTCCGCCCCGGCTACCAGGCGAACCTGGTCGCGGACTGGCTGCCCGCGGTCGGCGCGGTCGACCGGCTCGAACAGGGCGCCCTCGTCGCCGATCTCGGCTGCGGTCACGGTTCGTCCACCATCTTGCTGGCGCAGGCCTTTCCGCGGTGCACCGTGATCGGCTACGACTACCACCCCGAGTCCATCGCGATCGCCTCCGAGCGGGCCGACCGGGCGGGCGTCGGCGAGCGGGTCCGCTTCGAGCAGGCCTCCGCACAGGCGTTCCCCGGCACGGGGTTCGACCTGATCACCACCTTCGACGCGCTGCACGACATGGGTGACCCGGTGGGTGCCGCCCGGCACGTGCGTGCCGCCCTCGCCGACGACGGCATCTGGATGGTGGTCGAGCCGATGGCGGGCGACCGACCGGAGGACAACTTCACCCCGGTGGGCCGGGTCTACTACGGCGGCTCGACCCTGCTGTGCACACCGGCGTCCCTGGCCCAGGACGTCGGCCTGGGGCTGGGCAACCAGCTCGGTGCGAACCGGTTGCGGGAGATCACCGTCGCAGGCGGCTTCAGCCGGTTCCGCGTGGCCGCCGAGACGCCCTTCAACCTGATCCTGGACGTACGGCCGTGACCGGGCGGGACACGGCGACGTTCGTCGTGCTGCACCACATCAATGACGCCGACGGCTGGGCCGCCGCCCTGGACTCCGACCACAGCTGGCCCGACGACTTCGACCTCAGGTCCTTCGTGGAGGCCGAGGACCACGAGCTGGCGGTCTGCGTCTGGAGGGCGGCGGATCGTGACCAGCTCCAGCAGGGTCTGGACGCCGCCTTCGGCCACGTCGTGGTGAACGAGATCCACGAGGTGACCGTGCATCTGATGAGGGAGAACGACGACACCTCCCCAGCCACCTGACGCAGGCACGCGGGCTCGCGCCAGCCGCCGGCGCGAGCCCGTCGCAGATCCGTACCGCGCCACACGTATCGGCACGCCCGCCCGCGTCCCCCTTGTTCCCATGGGTCTCGACGTGCTGCCGCTGCTGGGCGTGACGGCACTGGTGATGGCGGTGCCCGGCCCGTCGGTGCTGTACGCGGTCACCGAGCGGCTCCGGGGAGGCCGCGGGGCGGGGGTGGCGGCGGTGCTGGGTCTGGAGACCGGACTCCTGATCCACGTGCTGGCCGCCTGCCTCGGGGTCTCCGCCCTGATCGCCGCCTCGCCCTCGCTGTTGACCGCCCTCCGGTACGCCGGTGCGGGCTACCTGATGGTGCTCGGACTGCGCCAGCTCGGGTTCCGTCCCGGCCGACTGTTCCGGCGCCCGGGCAGCCAGGTCCGGCACCCGGCCGGCCCGTCGGTGTCGCTGCCGCCCGTGCCCCCCTCGTCGACCCTGTCGTCGTCGCTGGCGGTGCCCCTGCCGCCCTCCCTGTCGCCGGTGCTGACCGCGACCGCGGCGCCGCGGATCCCGGCCCCGACGGGCGTCACTCCCGTACGCCTGTGGTCGGTGTTCCGGGCCGGGCTGCTGATCGACCTGCTCAACCCGAAGACGGTGCTGTTCTTCCTCGCCCTGCTGCCGCAGTTCGTGCCCGGCGGCGGCCTGACTCCCGCCGCGGCCGCGGTGCTGGTGACCTGCGTGGTCGGGCTGGGGTTCGTGTTCGACGGTGGCTATGCCGCCGTCGCCGGCGGCTGGCAACGGCTCGGCCGGGGCGACCTCGGCCGGTGGGGCCCGCGACTGACCGGCGGGTGCTTCCTCGCTCTGGCCGTCGTCGCCTTCCTGGGCTGACCGCGCGCCGACGCACACCCGGCCCCACCGCTGACGCACGCTTCCGTACGCTCACGCGGCCGTTGCCTCAGGTGCGTGAAGCATCGGAGGAGTGCGTCAGCTGGGCTGTCGGGTGGCTGTCGGACCAAGGCCCGCAGGGCAACGCGTCGCCCCGCCGGGGCCGCCGGGTGCGCTAGACATGTGTCGTGAGCAAGCGCGTCCTCATCCTGTCCGCCGGCGTCGGGTCTGGCCACAACACCGCCGGTGGCGTGATCGAACGCTCCCTCAATGCCACACCCGGGGTCCACGCCGAGATCAGCGACGTCCTCGAGCTGTCCAACGACGCCTACCAGTACCTCTACGGCAAGACGTACTTCAAGCTCGTCGACGCCGTCCCGTGGCTGGTCGGCTGGGGCTACGAGGCCAACGACCCGCCGTTCAAGCTGAAGAAGCCGGTCGAGATGTTCGACCGCATCAACACCATGTCCACCGTCCGGCGGATCCGCGACTTCAACCCCGACGTGGTCGTCTGCACCCACTTCCTGCCGGCCCGGCTGGCGGCCCTGCTGCTGGCCCGCGAGGTGATCAACGCGCCCATCTTCGTGGTCACCACCGACTACGACTTCCAGGGCCTGTGGCTGAACCCGCCGTTCAGCCGGATCTTCGTGGCCCGCGAGGAGACCAAGGCCTACATGGAGGCCATCGGGGTGCCCGCCGACCGGTTGACCACCTCCGGCATCCCGGTCCGGCCGCTGTTCGGGGAGCCCGTCGACGCGGTCAGCGTCCGCAAGCGCTACGACCTGGACGCCGACCTGCCGCTGCTGCTGATCTCGGCCGGCGCCGCCGGCGGCAGCTACACCACAACCGTGGTCAAGCAGACGCTGCGGATGACCAACGACTTCCAGGCCGTGGTGATCTGCGGCGCCAACGCGGAGCTGAAGAACGAGGTCGAGCACCTCGTCGGCGGCCGCGAGCACCAGTACCGCGTCCTCGGCTACTCCAACGACATGCCCGACCTGCTGCGGATCGCCTCGCTGTTCGTCGGCAAACCCGGCGGGCTGTCGTCCTCGGAGTGCATGGCGGCCGGCGTGCCGATGGTGCTGATCAAGCCCATCCCCGGCCAGGAGGACCGCAACAGCGACTACCTGCTGGAGTCCGGCGCCGCGGTCAAGTGCAACTACGAGGGCACGATCGGCTACAAGCTGGACGAGATCCTGTCCGAGCCGGGCCGGCTCGAGCGGATGGCGGCCAGCGCCCGGCGGATCGGCCATCCCGACGCCGCCGCCAAGGTGGCGGCCGCGGTGGCGGCCGACGACGCGCCGCCGGTCTGGATCACCCAGGCTGCCCGGGAGTCGATCGTGACCGCCAGCGAGCAGGGGATGTCGGTGGTCGACCTGCCGTCCGGCCAGCGGCTGCACACGCTCTACCACCAGGACAGCGGTCGCTCCGCCGCGGTGATCACCGAGGACCAGCTCGACTCCCTGGTCGCCCAACGGGGCGCCCGGCTGGGGGAGGGCACGCTCACGGTGACCACCCAGGACCTGGTCAACCAGCGTCGCTGGCGGCGTTCCTCGCCCGACCTGCTGCTCGAGCTGCGGCGCGCCATGGGGACCGCGACAGCTGTCACCTTCGACCTGCGCTGACGGCCCACCGCCACGTCTCGTGCTGGTCAGGTCGGCGGCCCTGCTCCCACCGGTTCACTCCCTGAGTGGTGGTTCGTCACCGACGTCGGTGAGGAACTCCCACCTACCTCGGCCCCAGCGGTCGCAACCGTTTGAGATACCCCTCAGGGGTATGTACAGTGAAGCGGTGAGCACCCCGATGAAGATCGCGACGTACGCCCTGGCGCTCGTCGTCGTCTTCATCGCCACCCTCGAGGTCGGCTACCGGCTGCGCCCCGAGGCCGGTGCGGCCGTCGGCTCCGAACCCACGACCGGTGCCGCCCCGGACGGGCACGGGGGAGCGGACCACGGGGGCGGCGGACACGAAGAGACCGGACCGACCGCGCCCGCGGCCCAGGACCCGGAGGGTCTGGCCGCCGCGGCGGACGGCTACCGGCTGGCCCTGCTCACGCCGCGGCCCGCCGCCGGTCCGGCCACCGAGATCCGGCTGGTGATCACCGGGCCGGACGAGCGACCCGTCACGACGTACGAGCTGGCGCACGGCAAGCGACTGCACCTCATCGTGGTGCGCCGCGATCTCGCGGACTTCCAGCACCTGCACCCCACGCTCGACCGGGCCACCGGCGTCTGGACCACCACCATGGACACCTCCGCCGCGGGCACCTACCGGGTCTTCGCCGACGTCGTGCCGACCGGTCACGAGGGGCTGACGCTGGGCACCGACCTGGCCGTCGCCGGGTCCTTCGCCCCCGAGGCCCCGGCAGAGACCGAGAGCCGGACGGCCCGGGTGGACGGCTACGAGGTCCGGCTGACCGGCGACGTCCGTGCCGGGCAGACCGGGACCGTCACCGCCGCGGTCAGCCAGGACGGCCGTCCCGTCACCGATCTCGACCCCTACCTGGAGGCGTACGGGCACCTGGTCGCCCTGCGCCAGTCCGACCTCGCCTACCTGCACGTGCACCCCGACGGTCACTCGGGCGACGGCACCACGCCCGCCGGCCCCACCATCGACTTCGCCGTCGAGGTGCCGACCCCGGGGATCTACCGGCTGTTCCTGGACTTCCAGCACGACGGCGTGGTCCGGACAGCGCCCTTCGTGATCGCGGTGGAGGGCTGACGTGACCGTCCCCCACCTCACACCCCGCGCGGACGCCGCCGGCACTCGTCCCGAGGCCCTCGGCCACGTCGAGCTGATCATCGGCGGCATGACCTGCGCGTCCTGCGCCGCCCGGATCGAGAAGAAGCTGAACCGGCTGGACGGCGTCACCGCCGCGGTGAACTACGCGACCGAGAAGGCCACCGTGTCCTTCCCCGAGACCGTACGACCGGACGAGCTGGTCGCCGTGGTGGAGCAGACCGGCTACACCGCGACCGTCCCGCCACCGCCGGCCGACCGGGACGAGGCCGCCGGCCCGTCGGCCGACACCGAGCGCGATCGCGAGCTGGCCGCCCTCCGGCAGCGCCTGGTGGTCAGCGCCGTCCTGTCCCTGCCGGTGGTGCTGCTGGCCATGGTCCCGGCCTGGCAGTTCACCTCGTGGCAGTGGCTGTCGCTCACCCTGGCGGCCCCGGTGGTCGTGTGGGGCGGCTGGCCGTTCCACCGCGCGGCCTGGACCAACCTGCGCCACGGTGCGGCCACCATGGACACCCTGGTGTCGCTCGGCACCCTGGCCGCGTTCGGCTGGTCCCTGGTCGCCCTGTTCTTCGGCACAGCCGGGACACCCGGCATGCGGCACGGCTTCGAGTGGACCCTGACCCGGGGCGACGGCCTCGGCTCGATCTACCTGGAGGCCGCGGCGGGCGTCACCACCTTCCTGCTGCTCGGCCGCTACATCGAGGCCCGGTCGAAGCGTCGGGCCGGCTCCGCGCTCCGGGCCCTGCTCGAGCTCGGAGCCAAGGACGTGGCCGTCCTCCGGGACGGCGCCGAGGTCCGGGTCCCGGTCGCCCAGCTCGTGGTCGGCGACCTCTTCGTCGTCCGGCCCGGTGAGGCCATCGCCACCGACGGCATCGTCGAGCAGGGCAGCTCGGCGGTCGACGCGTCGATGCTCACCGGCGAGTCGGTGCCGGTCGAGGTCGGCGCCGACGACCGGGTGGTCGGGGGCTGCGTGAACGTGGGCGGGCGCCTGGTCGTCCGGGCCACCCGGATCGGGTCCGACACCCAGCTGGCCCAGATGGCCCGGCTGGTCGAGGAGGCCCAGTCCGGCAAGGCCCAGGCCCAGCGGCTGGCCGACCGGATCTCCGCGGTCTTCGTCCCGGTCGTCATCGGCCTGGCCGTCGCCACCCTCGGGTTCTGGTGGGGACTCGGCGCGGGACCGGCCGCCGCCTTCACCGCCGCGATCGCGGTGCTGATCATCGCCTGCCCGTGTGCGTTGGGGTTGGCCACGCCGCTCGCGCTGATGGTCGGCACCGGCCGGGGTGCGCAGCTGGGCATCCTGATCAAGGGGCCGGAGGCGCTGGAGTCCACCCGCTCCGTCGACACCGTGGTGCTGGACAAGACCGGCACGGTGACCACCGGCGCGATGGCGGTGGCCGAGGTGCTGCCCGCCGACGGTGAGGACGCCGACCGGGTCCTGGCGCTGGCGGCCGCGGTGGAGCACGGCTCGGAGCACCCGATCGGCCGGGCGGTCGCGGCGGCGGTCGAGCCGACAGCCCTGCTCCCGGTCACCGACTTCGCCAACCTGGAGGGCCGCGGCGTCCGCGGTGTCGTCGACGGATGGACCGTGCACGTCGGCCGACCCGGTCTGCTGGCCGCCGAGGGTCTCGCCCTTCCGACCGACCTCGCGGGTGCCATCGAGGCGGCGCAGGCCCGGGGCCGTACGGTCGTGGCCGTCGGCTGGGACGGCCGGACGCGCGGCGCCATCGCCGTCGCCGACGAGGTGAAGCCGACCTCGGCCGCCGCCATCGCGCGGTTCACCCGGCTCGGTCTGCGGCCGTTGCTGCTGACCGGGGACCACACGGTGGTCGCCCACGCCGTCGCCGCGGAGGTCGGGATCGCGGCCGCCGACGTACGGGCGGAGGTGCTGCCCGCCGACAAGGTCGAGGTGATCCGGGCGCTACAGGCCGAGGGCCGTCGGGTGGCCATGGTCGGGGACGGGGTCAACGACGCGGCCGCCCTGGCTCAGGCCGACCTCGGGATCGCCATGGGCAGCGGGACCGACGTGGCCATCGAGGCCAGCGACCTGACCCTGGTGCGGGCGGATCTGGAGGCCGCCGTCGACGCCGTACGCCTGTCCCGGCGCACCCTCGGCACGATCAGGGGCAACCTGTTCTGGGCCTTCGCCTACAACGTGGCGTCCCTGCCGCTGGCCGCCGCCGGACTGCTGAACCCGATGCTGGCCGGTGCCGCGATGGCGTTCTCGTCGGTGTTCGTGGTGCTGAACAGCCTCCGCCTCCGCCGCTTCCGCCCCCTGTCCTGACGACCCGCCTCGGCTCCGGGGGTCGGTCGGGCTCCGGCTCCCCTCGGGTCTGCTCGGGTTCGGCGGTTCTGCTCGATCTTTAGACCGAGCAGAACCGACAAACCCGAGCAGCGCTACCCGGGGGACCCGAGGGTCAGGGGCGCGCGATCGGGACCGCCGTGTACGGCGTGGTCGGGGTCGGCGGGGTGCTGAACCGGGCGTTCGGGAGGTAGAGGCTCTTCCCGTAGGACGCGATGGTGGTCGGCACGTCGAAGCGGCTGTCCTTCAGCGTGTCGACCAGCCGACCGCTGCTGCCGGTCCGGTCGAGGCGCACGACGGCCACCTGGTTGAGCCGGTTCTGCACCGCGTAGAGGGTGCGGCCCTCCACCAGCAGCCCGTCGCCGTTGGTCAGCAGGGTGCCGCCGAGATCGACCTTGGTGGCCACCCCGGTCCACGGATCGACCCGGAACAGGAAGCCGGTGTTGGACTGCACCACCAGCAGCGACCGGCCGTCCGGGCTCAGCGCGATGCCGTTGGCGTTGATGACGCCCGCGGTCTGCACCCACTCACCGGTGAGCGGCAGCCGCTGGATCGCCGACGCCGGTGCCGGCTTCCCGTGCCGGGCCTGCGGCACCCGGTAGAGCACGGCACGGTTGGAGTCGGTGAACCAGGCGTCAGTCCGGCTCAGCACCACGTCGTTGACGAACGACGGCTGTCCCGTCGTCGGCGCCGGGTCGGCCAGCGCGTACGAGATCAGGATCCGGCCGCTGCGGGTGTCGACCACCCGGGCGTTGCCAGCCGTGCCGCCGGACACGTACAGCAGACCACGGCTGTCGGTCTTGAGCCCGACCGAGGGGGTTCCGGGGCCCTGGCTGATCACCCGACCGCTGCCGGTCCGCACGTCGGCGGCGTAGATGTCGCCGTCGGCACGGGACCCGAAGTAGGCGGTGCCGCGATCGCGGCCGCGCTGGTCGATCGTGATGCCCTCCGGCTGGAACCCGGCGGGCAGGGCGATCACGTCGCGGGACTGGTGGTCGCGGGGCTTCGCCTCGGCCGGAGCCGACGCCGGCAGCGAGAGCCCGAGGGTGAGCACGGCGAGCGCGCCGCCGCGCAGCAGGGCGCCGCGCCGAGAACGGGCGGGGGTGAGGGGGTCAACAGAGCTGGGGGGCGGAACGGGACTGTACGTCGTCATCGACGACTCCTTTGCTGCCGGGATGGGGCCGGCGGTCGGGGCCTTCCACGGTAGGTCGGCCGGTGCCGGGCCGCCATCCCGCAGGGACCGCGGGACGTCGGCCGGTCGGGCTCCGTCGGGCACGCCGCTGCGGACCCGCAGGTTCCTTCTCCCGGTCGGGCCGGACCGGATTCCCGCCGCCCCCGGTCAGGCCCGGAGCGGGTGGTCGGAGCTCGACGTGGGCGAGCCGGGGCCGGGGGTGTCCCTGAACCCCCCCGGGAGTCCCCGCCGCTGACAGGGTTCACACAGCCGGACCGGGTTACCTGGAGAGGTGCTGATGCCTGCTCGTCACGTTCCCACCCCGCCGTCGGTGGTCCGTGGCGCGTGGACGGCCGCCCCGACCCACGCCCGGACGCCTCGCGTGACCGCGGCCGTCACCGCCGCGCGGACGGGCGGGTTCGACCTGGTGGTGGTCGGCGGGGTCCCCGGCGCGGGCAAGACCACGGCCATCGCGCAGGCCACGGACGACCTGGCGCACGTCTCGTCGATCGATCCCGAGCACGTCAGCTGGTGGCTGCGGACCCGGCTGCCGGGAGTGCCCTACCTCCGCTACCGCTGGCTGGTGCACCTCACCCACACGCTCCGGATCCTCGTCAACCTGCTGAACGGGCCGACGGTGGGGCGGCGGCTCGTCGTGCACGACCCGGGGACCCGGCTCGGGCGACGCCGGCTGTTCCTCGGGCTCGCGCGGCTGTCGGGCTGGCGCACCGTGCTGCTCTACGTCGACGTGGACCGGCCCGCGGCCCAGGACGGCCAGCGGCGCCGTGGTCGGGTGGTCCGGTCGTTCGACGAGCACTGGCAGAGCTGGGAGCGGCTCCGCCCCACGCTGGTGGCAGCCCCGCCCGCCGACCCGGCGTCCGCCGACCTGGCGCCCGCCGACCCGGCGTCCGCGCACCCGGCGCCCGCCGACCCGGCGTCCGCGCACCGGGCGTCGACGCACCGGGCGTCTGCGCACCGTGCGTCTGCGGACCTGGTGTCCGCCGGGTCGCCGGAGCCGGTCCTGCTGACCGACCGTACGGGCGCCGCGCACGTGCTGCGCGGACTCTGCCTGGCCGCCTGAGACCTCGGCCCCGCTCGGCCTCGCTCGGTCCCGTTCGGCCGCGCCCGACAGCGACCCCCGGGGAGCGTGACCCCGATCTGGGCCCACCCTCCGTCGACGAGCTGTCGTCGACACCGGGACCCGGTCGCGGAGACCGCGGAGCCCCGGTCTGCGATGCCGGGCTCAGTCGTGGCTGGCGGCTCAGTCGTGGCGCCGGCGGCTCGGTCCCAGGCTCGGCAGCCAGAAGACCAGCAGCGCCAGCAGCGCGACCGCGGCCAGGGCCATCACCTGCGGCACCACCAGGCCCAGTCCCTCGACCAGACCTCCGGTCAGAGCCAGCAGCTGCGCGAACAGCTGGATGGCCAGGTAGCGGCGCAGCGGCAGCTCCAGCACCCGCAGCTCGATCCGCGTCAGCCAGGAGGCCTGGCCGGCGATCGTGGCCAGCTGCATCAGCAGCGGCACCCCGGCCACCAGCAGCGGCGTCCGCCAGGGGGAGGCCGGATCGGGGTCGAACACCATCAGCAGACCGAGCACCATGATCAGGACGCCGGTCACCAGGGTGCCGGGCACGATGCCGATGATGACCAGCAGGACGGTCACCACGACCCAGCCGGGCGGTCCGGTGACGACCAGCGACGCGCACAGCAGTCCCAAGGCGACCACCGCCAGGCGTACGACCACGCCCGGCACGGCGGTGTCCGTCCGGATCCGGACCGGCGGACGCCGGGCGGTGCTCTGGTCCGGCAGGTAGGCCAGCACCCAGGTCCGGGCCCGGCGGAGGGTCCGCTCGACCCGCGCCCACGTCCAGCCCGGCCGCGCGGCGGCGGGTGGGGTCGCGGCCGGCGGCGGCTGGTCGGTCATCGCCGCCCCCGGAGCTGCCCCAGGGCCGTCAGCCGCACCCCGGGGTCAGTCGTCTGATCCATCCACGCCAGCGTCTCCACCCCGGCGCCGGCCAGCTGCTGCAGGCGGTCGGTGCGTTCCATGGCCACGATCCGGTACGCCACGTAGAGCCGCTCGGGGATGCCGGAGATGAGCAGCGTCGGCAGCGTGTCGACCGCCAGCACGCGGTGTCCGGCCCGGCGCCAGGTCCGGGCCATGGCTGCCGCGTCGTCGTCGAGGAAGGTGGAGAACACCACGATCAGCGCGCCGGACGGCAGCCGGGGGATGCGTTGGCGACGGGTCGGCTCGCCCTCCGGCTCGGCCAGCGCCAGCTGCTGGGTGAGCAGCTGCAGCTGGCGTCGACCGCCGGCGGGCGGGGCGGGACGCCGGAGCCTGCCGAGGTCCTCGAGCCCGACCCGATCACCGGCCGACAGGTACTGCCGGGCCAACGAGATGGCCGCGTGCCGGGCCACGTCGAGCGAGGTCGTCTCGTCCTCCCGCAACCGGGTGGCGTCGCCCCAGGTGGAGACCCGGGGCCCGACCTGGTCGCGGGAGTCGATCACCAGCATCACGGTCGCGTCGGCGGTGGCGAAGGTGCGGCGGACGTACAGCCGGTCGATGGCCGCGCCCCGTGGCGCTCCCGGGCCCGGCGTGGACGGAGCAGTGTTCAGCCGGGCGGTCACCCGCCAGTCGATCCGGCGCAGCCGGTCACCCGGCGCGAAGACCGCCACGTCGTGCAGGTCGCCGCCGGAGCCGGCCCGGCGTGAGGTGTGCGGGCCGGTCAGACCCTGCAGCCGGAAGGACAGCGGCAGGTCCTCCAGCGCCCGGGCGCTGGGCAGGATCGTCATGGTCAGCGGCCGGTCCCCGGCCGACACGGTGCTGAGCAGACCGTCCGCCCCGACGGCCCGGTGGGAGAGACCGAACAGCGCGCGCCGGCCGGTGCGCACGGTCCGCATGGACACCCCAAGCGTCCGGCGCTCGGCCACCACCAGGGCCTCGGCGGCCCGGTGACCGGGGGCCCGGACCCGCAGCGCGATGACCGTGGGCTGCTCGGCGGGGGCGACCTCCACCTCGGCCTCCACCGTGCCGGTCGACCCGGTCGACCCGGTCGGCTGGTCGTCGCCGGTCAGCCGGACGACCGGCACCAGCTGCGGTCGGCGGGAGGTGCCCCAGGCCAGACCGAGCAGCAGCGGGACGCCGATGGCCACCACGTCGGGCCGTCGGGCGACGACGCCCAGGGTCAGCAGCACCACGCCCGCCCCCAACCAGCCGATGGCGGCGGGGGCCAGCCACCAGACGCGGGTGGCCCGGGGGTCCGGTGGTCGGCGGCCCGGACGGTCCTCGTAGCCGAGGTCGGCGCCGAAGCTCACGGTCGCACCCTCAGCGGTAGACGGTCGTCGGGCCCGGGACCTGATCGAGCTGGGTGGCCACCACGTCGGCCGCCTGCAGCCCGGAGGCCCAGGTCTGGGGGTTGAGGGTGATCCGGTGGGCCAGGGCCGCGACGGCGATCTCCTTGACGTCCTCCGGCAGCACGAAGTCGCGGCCCTGCAGGACGGCCAGGGCCCGGGCCACCAGCAGCAGGGCCAGCGAGCCGCGCGGCGACGCGCCGACCTCGACGCCGGGATGCCGGCGGGTGCTGGCCGCCACGGCCACGCAGTAGGCCACGATGTCGGGGTTCACGGTGACCGCCTCGACCCCGGCCTGCATCCGCAGCACGGTGGCCGGGTCGACCACCGCGTCGACGGTCACGTCCTCGGAGCGTCGGGCGAGCCGGCGGGTCAGCACGTCAGCCTCGGCGACGCGGCTCGGGTAGCCGACCCCGAGCCGGACCATGAACCGGTCGAGCTGGGCCTCGGGGAGGGGGTAGGTCCCCTCGTACTCCACCGGGTTGGAGGTGGCCATGACGTGGAACGGCCGGGGCAGCACGAACGTCGTCCCCTCCACGGTCACCTGCCGCTCGGCCATCGCCTCCAGCAGGGCGGACTGGGTCTTGGGGGCGGTGCGGTTGATCTCGTCGGCCAGCAGCAGGCCGGTGAACACCGGGCCGGGGCGGAAGGAGAAGTCCGCGTCGGCCGGATCGTAGATGTAGGAGCCGGTGATGTCGGCGGGCAGCAGGTCCGGCGTGCACTGCAGCCGCCGGAACTCCAGCCCCAGGGCCGAGGCCAGGCTGCGCGCGGCCAGCGTCTTGCCCAGCCCCGGGACGTCCTCGAACAGCACGTGACCACCGGCCAGCAGGGCGGCCAGGGCGATCCGCAACGGCGTGTCCATCTCGACCACCACGGTGCCGACCCGGTCGAGCACGCGGCGGGACAGCTGCGCGACCTCGGGGACCGACAGCGGCTCCACCGCCTCGGTCGGCTCGTCACCCTCGACGCTGATGGTGCTGGTGGTCATCGACGATCCCCCCTCGATCCGGGCCGGTCGGCCCCGGTCTTGTCACTGACGAGCTTCTCGACCGCGGCCACCGCGGTGACGAAGTCGGCGTACATCGGGCGGTCGTCCGGTTCGCTGACGACCACGTACGCCCGCTCTCCCAACGCGGCCCGGCAGGCCAGGTAGTCGCGGGGGTCGTCCAGGTCCAGCCCCTGCAGCCCCAGCCGGTAGGCGGCGATCTGCTGCAACCGGCGGACCGACTGACGCTGGACCCTCGACTCGTACCCCTGCATGGACCAGGACAACCGGGCCACCTCCCGCCGTACGCCGACGTCGGAGCGTTCCTCGCTCGTCTCGGGCCACGCCTGCTCGTTGTTCACCACCGGCGCCCGGCGGAGCCCGATCAGGGCCAGCAGCACGGCGCCCAGGGCGAGTGCGTGGAGCAGGTCGAGACCCATGATCCACAGCAGCAGGATCCAGCCGAGGAGCCCGAGCGCGGTCAGTCCGAGGACCTGGCCGCTGAGTCGCCCGCCGGTCACGGGTCGGTCCGCGCGGTGTGCCGCATGGCCTCGTCGAAGCCGCGCCAGGTCGCCGCGAGCCGGATGACCGCGGTCCGCGCGGTGCGGACGTCGTCGTCGGTGACCTCGTGCCCGGAGAACCGGGCCCGGTGGTAGAGCCGGAGCAGGGTGTCGACGGAGCCGCGCTCGGCGTGGGTCGAGCGCAGCACGGTGCCGGTGAACTCGGTGGGGCTGTCGGACGGTCGACGCGGCACCCCGGAGGCCAGGGCCGCCTCCTCCAGGGCCAGCCAGCACCGCAGCACCAGGTCCCGCGGCACGCCACCGGTCTCGGTGAGGATGAGCTCGGCCGCGTCGGCGCCGCGGAGCAGGGCGGGCAGATCGGGTCCGGCCGCGATCACCCCCGCCGGGGTGACATCCGGCTTCTCGTCGTAGATCACCGCCCGCCGCGGCCGGCGCTGCCACAACCACCGGGCCAGGTAGACGAGCCCGACGAGCACCGCGAGACCGGTCAGGGCGGCCAGGATGCCGGCGATCCACTGCTGGACCGGGTTGGCCTCGGCCATCGGCGGAGTCCGGGGCGTGGGTGGGCCCAGGGCCGAGTTCGACGCCAGTCCGGGGACCGGCTGACCGTCGAACCAGATCCGGGGCTCCAGCCACCAGCCCCCCGCCGTGCCCGCCGCGATGACGGCGAGCGCCGTCACGGCGCCCACCGCCACCAGGGCGGGGGTCAGCAGCGGCGTACGGGACGTCGCTGGCTCTCCCTCCGACCCGGCGGACATGGGCACAGGATAGGCGAGCGCCGAGCGGGCGGACGTGGGAACGTCGAGCCTGCGAAGGCGCTGGGCGCCTGCCGGCGTCGGACCCCTCGGTGTCGGGTCCGCGGCCGGGCAGGCTCCCGGGATCAGCCCCGGGTCAGCGGGCGCGTGAGCGTCAGCGGATCGGCCAGGCAGGCGTCCCGCGCCGACATGGCGGCCCCGCGGACGACCCGCGGTTCCATCGACTCCAGCGGCACCACCAGCGTGGCGGCGAAAGCAGGATCGGACAGCCGCTCGCTGAGCTGAGCCTCCATCGCCTCCCGCAGGTACGGCGAGAGGACCCCGATGAAGCCGCCGATGATGGCCGCGTGCGGATTGAGCACGCCGAGCACGTCGTCGATCACCCGGCCCAGCGCGGAGCCGGCGTCGGCGAGCGTCGTCAGCACCTGCTCGTCGCCGGCCTCGGCCCTCGATCGCAGCTGCTCGATGGCCCCCGAGGGATCCCGGCGGACCGCTTCGATGGCCTCGTCCATGCTCATCAGGCCGCTGTGGCTGAGCAGCGCCTCCGGGCCCAGCACCGTGGTCAGGCAGCCCCGGCGGCCGCACTGGCAGTCAGTGGTCTCACCCCCGACGTTGCTGTGGGCCAGGTCGCCGGCCACGCCGTGCGCTCCGCCGAAGATCTGTCCGTCGACGATCAGACCGCTGCCGATGCCGCGCCAGCCGCCGAGGTAGACCGCCACCGAGTTCGGCGGCAGCCGCAGCTCGGTCCGGGTGGCGTACAGGCCGGCGAGCTGGGAGTCGTTGGCCACGCCCACGTGGACACCGGTGACACCGGCCTGGGTGAGGACCTCGCGGATCCGCTCACGCAACGGGAACTCGACCCACGGCAGCTCGGCGGAGTGCTCCAGCTGGCCGCGATCGCGCACCACCAGCCCGGACGTGGCGACCTCGACCGAGATCACCTCGCGTCCGGTCGGCACCTCGGCCAGTCGCCGGACGAGGACGTCCCGCACCTGGCGGAAGGCGTCCTCCGGATCGGCGCCGGCGAACGCGACCGGGTCTTCGACGAGCCAGAGCTCCTCACCACCCATGGTGGTGGCCGCGATGGCGATGGCGTCCGGAGCGATGTGCACGCCTAGCGCGCACCAGGGATCGCCGTCGAGAGCGATGGGACGGGTGGGCCGTCCTGCACCCGGACGACGAACCGGGTCCAGCTCTTTGACCAGTCGGCGGGACTTGAGGTCCCCGATCAGGTCGGTCAGTGTGGAGATCCCCAAGCCGCAACCACGAGCGATGTCGTGACGACTACAGGGTCCATGATCTCGGACGTAGCAAAGGACTTGGGTTAGGTTGCCGTGGCGCAGATCCCCCGATCCTCCGCTGCGTCGCGCTCCCTCAGGAGCCGGCGCATAAGGCATGCCAGAAACGATAGTGGCTTTGCTGAACGGGTTTTGTGAAACGATCGGATCAATCAATTATTTTAGGCTTCAATCGTTAGTGGGAGCGATACCACGCGACTTCTGGACAGTTTCTGTGTGACCCGAATCACATTACTCACGGGTACAGCCCGCGCGTCGGCGACGGGGATCGCCGGCCGGCGCCGGTGGTGGCTCCGTTCGTGACCCCCTCGGCGGCAGGCGCCGCTGGCACCGGCGGACGTCCCAGCGTGCTTCCGGACGGATGACCTCGTCCGACGGCCGGGCGGTCCGACCTGCGCACAGTGGGGACCGGCGGGACGCCCGCCCGCCGGCGGAGAAGGCGGGAGGGCCGATCAGGGGTCGGGCGTGCGGTGTCGCGCGGCGCCCCCCGGGTACGGTGATCGGCACCATGACCGCCACTCCGCACCCGGGTGTCTCCACCGCCTCTGCCGGCCCCGACACCCACGACGCCGACCACCCCGACGTGCCCGCGGCGTTCGACCGGGCCGCCGCGACCTACGACACGATGGTCAACCTGAACCCCGGCTACCACCGGCACCTGCAGTCCGCCGCGGACGCCCTCGCCGAGAAGCTGCCGGCCGGCCCGGGTAGCACCGTGATCGACCTCGGCTGCGGGTCCGGCGCCTCGACCGACGCGCTCGTGAACAGCATGGGTCACCGCGGCCAGGCGTACACCGCGGTCGGCGTCGACGGCTCGGCCGGCATGCTCGCCGAGGCCCGGTCCAAGCCGTGGCCGACCTGGGTGTCGTTCGAGCAGTCCCGGGCCGAGGAGCTCCCGGCCCTGGCCGGCTCGCTCCCGCCGGTGTCGGGGGTGCTGGCCGCCTACCTGTTCCGCAACGTCGGTGACCGCGACGCCGTGCTGCGCTCGGTCTGGGAGCTGCTCGCCCCGGGCGGGGTGCTGGTGGTGCAGGACTACTCGGTGTCCGGCTCGTCGATGGCCCGGGCGGTGTGGAACGCGGTGTCCTGGTCCGTGGTCATCCCGCTGTCCAAGGTGATCAACCGCGACACCGGCATCTACCGCTACCTGTGGCGCAGCGTGCTGGACAACGACACCGTCGACGTGTTCACCGACCGGATGCAGCAGGTCGGCTTCGTCGACGTCGAGCACCGTACGGTCGACGGCTGGCAGCGCGACATCCTGCACACCTTCCGCGGGCGCAAGCCTTCGTGAGGACTCAGCCGGCCGCGCCCGAGGCGAAGCCGGGACGGGACGGGCGCCGGACGGTGCGTGCCGCGAGGGAGCGGCGGTGACCCGTTTGCGCGGCTGGCGCCCGGGGCGGGACCGGCTCGCCGTACGCCATCCGGGACCGGTCGGGTCAGGGCGGGCACCCGAGGGCTCGTCGGTGATCGTCGTCGGCGGCGGCATCGCCGGGCTGGCGGCCGCCACCGGCGTGGCCGAGCGTGGGGTCCGGGTCACCCTGGTCGAGCGCGAACCGCAGCTCGGTGGACGGGTAGGGGCGTGGCCCCTCGACACGGTGAGCTCGCACGACCCGGTCAGCTCGCACGACCCGGTCAGCTCGCACGACGCGGTCAGCTCGCACGACGCGGCGAGGTCGCACCACTCCGGGGACTCGCCCGGATCGGTGGACGCGGACGCCGGGAACGGGCCGCGCACCATGAGCCGTGGCTTCCACGCCTTCTTCCGGCAGTACTACAACCTCCGGGGGCTGCTCCGCCGCACCGACCCGGCGCTGGACCGGCTGCGGCCGATCGAGGACTACCCGCTCATCTCGGCCGACGGGATGGCCGACTCGTTCGCCCGGATCCCGCGGACCCCACCGTTCAGCTTCGCCTCGTTCGTGGCCGTCAGCCCGAGCTTCACCGCCGCCTCGCTGGCCGAGGTCGACGTGGCCGCCGCACTGGAGCTGCTCACCGTCCGCTTCCCCGACACCTTCGCCGCCTACGACGGGGAGAGCGCGGAGGCGTTCCTGGACCGGCTCCGGTTCCCGCCGGCGGCCCGGCACCTCGCCCTCGAGGTGTTCGCCCGCAGCTTCTTCGCCCACCCGAGCGAGTTCTCCGCCGGTGAGCTGGTGGCCATGTTCCACACCTACTTCCTGGGCTCGGCGGAGGGACTGCTCTTCGACGTCCCGACCGACGACTACGACACCGCGCTCTGGGCCCCGTTGGGCCGCTACCTGCACGGGCTGGGGGTCGAGGTGCGGACCGGGGTGAGCGTCGAGCACCTGGCCAGTCACGCCGACGGGGTCGAGGTGCGGCTCGGCGACGACGCCACGCTGACCGCGGACGCCTGTGTGCTGGCCGCCGACCCGGCCACCACCCGCCGCCTGGGATCGACGTGTGAGTTCGGGGGGCGTGACCAACCCTCGACTCACACGGAGTGGAGCGAGCAGCTCACCGCCACCCGGAACGCGCCGCCCTTCGCGGTCTGGCGGCTCTGGTTGGACCGCCCGGTGCACGCCGATCGGCCCCCCTTCCTGGGCACCAGCGGCTTCGGACCGCTGGACAACGTCAGCCTGCTGGAGGTGTTCGAGGACGGTGCCGCCGACTGGCGGCGTCGCACCGGCGGCTCGGTCGTCGAGCTGCACGCGTACGCACTCCCCTACGAGCTGGGGGACGGGGAGGGTGAGGCCCGCACCCGCGCGCAGCTGCGCGCCGAGCTGACCCGGGTCTACCCGGAGACCGCGCCCGCCCAGGTGCTGGCCGAGCAGTGGCTGGTCCGCGACGACTGCCCGCTGGTCGGCACCGGACCCTGGCACCTGCGGCCGGGGGTCACCACCCCAGACCCGCGGCTGGTGCTGGCCGGCGACGGCGTCCGGTGCGACTTCCCGGTGGCGCTGATGGAGCGAGCCGCCACCACCGGCTTCCAGGCCGCCAACGCGCTGCTCGAGCGCTGGGGGACCGCCGGGCACGACCTATGGACGGTGCCGATGGCCGGCCGTCCACCGGTCGGTCGTGCGGCGGCCGTCCTGTCGCGCTGAGAGCGCGGTGGATGGAACGATGATCGCGCTCCCGCCGAAGGCTGACTCAGCCCGGGTACTCCCCGCGCATCCGCAGCGCGTAGCGCCGTTCCGCGTACGCCAGGTCGTCGACCCACAGCTGCTTGGCGGTCTTGATGATCCCCGGACGCAGCACCGGGGTGAGCCACTTGGCCACCCGGAAGCCGGGCCGGTCGGAGTAGGCGATGGTGGCCTCGGTGACCATGGTGATCGGCCGGCCGCGCTCGTCCAGCCCGGTCGGGGTGGCATGCGTCTCGACCACCGAGGCGGTGCCCTCGCCGTCGATGATCCGCATCACGATGGTGCGGGTGTCCGGGCAGCTGAACTCCGCCCGCACCGGCACGCCCCACGTCCGTGACAGCCGGAAGGTCACGTCCACCACCAGCCGGGTCTCGTCCGACGCGTCGTCGTCGACCACCAGGTGGGAGAAGGCGTACGGGTGGAACCAGGCGCCGTGCCACGGATCGAGCCGGTTGGCGATCACGTCCTCGGGCTGGCACGTGCCCGGCTCGACCATCACCGCGCTGACCGAGCCGTCCAGCGGCGGCCGGGCCGAGAGGGCCGGCCGGTCGGTGAACGTCTCGCCCTCGGTGGCCAACCGGACCCAGATGAGCAGCCCGTCGTCCCAGGCCGCGTACGGGCTCCAGGTGCGGTCACCCTTCGACGTCAGCGCGAGGCCGTGCCAACGGCAGTACATGGTGCCGTCCAGCACCGGGCAGGCATCCATCAACGCACCGAGGTGCGGGCAGGCACCCGGACCGGCGACCAGGGTCCCGTCGGTGTCCCGCCAGAAGACCACCTCCCGACCCGCGATCGTCCGGGCCACCGACGCGGTCGCGCCGACGTCGCCGCTCTGACCGGCGACGAACCAGCCACCGGAGTTCTGCGCCTGGGACACCGCCAGCGAGGCCGCGATCCGGCCCGGCTTGGCCTGCCGCCAGGAGGCGGTCATCCGGTTCTCCCGCGGCTGCGGCACGCGCTGGATCGGGATCCGCGACCGGACGTGGTCCGGCAGCCGGCCCATCAGCCCCGTCTCGGCCGGGACATCTCCACGGAGACGCAACGACATGGGTGTCCTCTCGTGCTCGTCGAACGTGCAACAGGTCGTCGGTGGTCGAAGGCTCAGGCCACGCTGCGGATCCGCGGCCCGGTCACCATGATCCGCCCTGCGGTGAGCGCCTTGCGCACGGTGGGTACGCGGACCCGGCTGCTGAACACGTTGTAGTGGGCGCGCTCGATCCGGTCCAGGATCTGCGCGTAGAGGACGCGGGCCGCGCCCACGCAGCGGGCCGAGCGGGGCGGCAGCATGGCGATCCCGGAGTCGGCGAACGCGTACAGGCTGCGGTTGCGCTCGATCTCGTACGCCATCAGGGCCCGCCACTCCGGCGTGGAGTGGCGCCAGCGCAGGTCGACCCCGAACCGGCGCAGATCCTCCTGCGGCAGGTACACCCGGCCGCGGTCGAGGTCCTCGTCGACGTCCCGGAGGAAGTTGGTGAGCTGGAAGGCCAGACCGAGGGCGCGGGCCGGGGCCTTCGCCTTCTTGGTCTTCGGCTCCAGCACCGGCAGCATCATCTCGCCGATGACGGCCGCCGAGCCCTCCATGTAGCCGCAGAGGTCCTCCCACGACTCGTACGAGGTCGTGGTCAGGTCCATCGCCATCGCCCCGAAGAACCGGTCGAAGCACTCGGGGTCGATGTCGCAGGCGCGGGCGGTGGTGGCCACAGCCGCCAGCACGGGGTCGTCGCTGACCCCGTCGACCAGCGCGGTCCGGAAGCGGTCCGCGAAGGCACTCAGTCGCCGGGCCACCTCGCTGTCCTCGCCGGCGGGACCGGTGACGGCCGCCGGCGGCCGGGTCGCGGAGCGCGCGCCACCGAGGCCGGTGCCGGGCACGAAGGTGTGCTCCTCCGGCGCCGGCGAGTCCGACGGCAGGTCGACGATGTCGTCGGCCAGCCGGCACAGGGCGTAGACGGCGTAGACGTGCTTGCGCTGCCGGCGGGGCAGCAGGGCCGCCCCCCAGAAGTAGGTGGTGCCGAACCGCCGGGTCAACCGCCCGCACTCGGCGTACCCGGCCCGCAGCACGCTCGGGTCGACGGCCTGGGTCAGCGACATTCAGCCCCTCCTGCTCGCCCGGCGTGGTCTCGTCGCGCTCGTCGAGGCGTCGTCCCGGAGGTACTCGCCCACCCGGTCCGCAGCCAGCTTCCCGGAGATGAGCACCATCGGCACCCCGACCCCGGGGACAGTACCGGAGCCGGAGAACACCAGCCCCGGCACGCGCCGCTCGACGTTCGCCGGCCGGAACGGACCCGTCTGGGCGAAGGTGTGCGCCAGCGCGAACGGGGTGCCGGCCGCCATCCCCTGCTGCTGCCAGTCGAGCGGGGTGACCAGCTCCTCGGTGACGACGTCGGTGGGGTAGCCCTCCTGCTCGAGGAAGCCGAGGAGTCGCTCCCGCATCGGGCCCCGCTCGCGCACCCAGTCGATGTGGCCGTCGGCGAGGTTGGGGACCGGCTCCAGCACGAACAGGGTCGAGCAGCCTTCCGGGGCCAGCGACGGGTCGTCGAGCGAGGGGATGGTGACCAGCCGCGAGGCGTCGCCCATCAGGGTGCCGCGCTTCATCAGGTCGTCGAAGGCGCCGCCCCACTCGTGCCCGAAGTGGATGTTGTGGTGCGAGACGCCCGGCTCGGGCAGTCCGCGGACCCCGAGGTGCCAGACCACAGCCGAGGGGGAGTAGCGCGGTCGGCGCAGCGAGCGCGGCGGGGTCAGGTCGGGCAGCAGCTTCTCGTACGCGGTCGGCAGGTCGAGGGTGCACACGACCGCGTCGGCGGCGAGCTGCTCGCCGGAGTCCAGCCGTACGCCGGCGACGCCGCCGGTGTCGCTGCGACGGAGCACGTCCGCGACCGATGCGCCGTAGCGGAACTGGGCGCCGGCCTTCTCGGCGGCGGTGGCCAGGGCCACGGGCACGGCGTGCATGCCGCCGCTCTCGGGGAACCAGACGCCCTCGATGCTGTCCATGTAGGTGATGACCGCGTAGATGGCCAGCGCCTCGTCCGGCGCCAGACCGGCGTACATGGCCTGGAAGCTGAACAGTCGGTGCAGCCGGTCGTCGGTGAACCGGCGCCGGATGGCGTTCCCGAGCCGACCGAAGCCGCCGAGGCGGACCAGCTTCGCTGCGACGTCCGGCCGGGACAGGAGGTCGAGCGGTGAGTTGAAGTTGCGGTCGATGAAGTGCGGCATCTCGGCCACGTACAGGTCCTGCAGCCAGTCCACGAACCCGTCGAAGGCGGCCGCGTCGACCGAGCCGCAGGTGTCGGCGATCTCGGTGCGCATCGCCTCCCGGCCGTAGCGCACCCGGATCGTGGAGCCGTCGGCGAACTGGGCGCGGTAGGCAGGGTCCAGCCGCCGCATCGGGATCATGTCGTCGAGGTCCGCGCCGACAGCACGCAGGGGGTCGGCGATGAGATCGCGCATGGTCAGCACCGACGGCCCGGTGTCGAAGGTGAAGCCCTCCCGCACGATCAGACCGTTGCGGCCGCCGGGGACGTCCTCGCGCTCGACCACGGTTACCTCGTACCCGCGACCGGTCAGGTGGCAGGCCGCGGCCAGACCGGCCAGGCCGGCTCCGATGACGACGACTCTCACGCGGTACTCATTTCGATCGGGGGCGGACCAGGAGGGTGCTCCTGGCTATGTCACCACATGCCGCAAAGCAGCGAGTCTGCGTGTTCGGGTTCGGGACCCCGCGAGGATGCACGCTCAGGGACGCCGACGACCAAGTTGGGAGTGTGCTGCTGGACGTCGTCGGGGGTCGCTGACTGCGGCGGCAATCATTTGGGGGGCGACATCGCCGCAGCCAGCGAGCAGGGTGGGCTACACGCCATCGTTCGAAGCGCCGGCCACAGGGCGTCAGCTGCGCTGGACCCATGGGCCGTTCTGCGTCGTCGTGATCGCCGATGTCGAGCCTAGTCGCGCCCGGCCGGACCCGGGCGTGGTGCGGCTGAAGGTGCGCGACGTCACACGACCCGACGTCTGGAGCGTCGGTTGCGGGTCAGGCGTCGCGCCAGGCGATCTTGTGGGCCATCACGGTCAGCTCGCGGACCCCGTCGGGGTCCAGCGCCGAGCTGTCGAGCGCGGCCAGCGCCTCCGCGACGTGCCGGTTGATCCGGTCCTCCACCTCGGCCACCACCCCGCACTCCTGCAGCGACTCCTGCAGCTGGGTGATGTCGTCGACGGTGAGGTCCGGTGTGCCGACCTTGCTCAGCATGGCCCGGGCGGCACCGGTGGTGCGTTCGTGCGCCAGGGCCAGGATGACGGTCGGCTTCGCGGAGATCAGGTCGTCGCCCGCCGGCTTGCCGGTGCGGGAGGGGTCGCCCCAGACGCCGAGCAGATCGTCGCGGAGTGCGAAGGCCTCGCCGACCTCCTGGCCGTACGTGGCCAGCGCCGCACTGACGACCTCCGGCGCGCGGGCGGCGGCGGCGCCGAGCTGCAGCGGGCGCTCCACGGTGTAGGCCCCGGACTTGAGCCGGGCCACCTGGCGGGCGTGGGTCAGATCGCGGCGACCCGCGGCGCTGCCGGTCAGGTCACGGCGCTGTCCGTACACCAGCTCGATGACCAGCAGGCGCCAAATCCGCCGCAGCTCTTCCGGCAGGCCGGCCACCAGGGCGTCGGCCTCGGCGTGAGCGAGATCGCCGAGCAGGATGGCGATGTTGTCGCCGAAACGCTCGGCCCGACCCTGACCCCCCGTACGCCGGTGCAGCTCGGCCGCGTGCAGGTGGGCGGTGGCCACACCGCGGCGGGACGTGGACTCGTCCATCACGTCGTCGTGCACCAGCGCGAACGCGTGCAGCAGATCGAGGGCGGCGCTGACCCGCACGACGTCGGCGTGGCCGATGCCGCGAGCCTGACCAGAGGCGCTGACCCAGCCGAGGTGCGCCATCACCGGGCGGATCCGCTTGCCGCCGCTGTGCACGAGCGTGTCGAGCAGGGCGGGCAGGTCGTCCTCGCCGAGCACGTCGGCCGACTCGCCCGCCGGGGCGAGCTTCGTGGACCACAGGTGGTGAAGGTCGGCCAGCACCTCGCTGAGCTGCTGGTCCACCAGCTCCAGGTGGTGGGTGATCGACGAGGCTTGCTCGGGACGGGGGAGACGGACCACCGTGCCGGTTTCACCGGAGGCGCTCGGCGACGCTGCGGAGCGCCGGGCCGAGGTCGCCGCGTCGCCGGCTCGTCCCGGCTCGATCGGACGGCCCGACGCGCTCGGTCGGCTGGTGGGGAGGGCCACGGTCGTCTCCGTCGGTCTCGGGGGTCGGCGCTGCACGTCTCGGGGGAGCCGCTTCGGTCAGGGAAGCGGGTGTCCCGGGTGCTCGCGGACCTGGGCGACGGCCCAGGGACTGAACACGAAGGGGGTCGCCGAGATGGCGGCCACCAGCTGCTCCCACGGGGTCCAGGCCCAGTCCATGACTTCATCGCTGTTCGGGAGCACCTGCGCGTCCGGATGCAGCCGGCCAACGAAGACCGGGCAGATCTCGTTCTCGACGATGCCGCTGGCATCGGTCGCGGTGTACGCGAAATCGGGCAGCGCGCAGGTCAGCTCGCCGACCTCGATCCCGAGCTCCTGCGGCAGCCGCCGGCGGGCGGCTTCCCCGGGTGACTCGCCGGGTGACGGGTGACCGCAGCACGTGTTCGTCCAGACACCGGGCCAGGTCTTCTTCGTCAGCGCGCGACGGGTCATCAGCACCCGCCCGGCCACGTCGAACAGGTACAGGGAGAAGGCGAGGTGCAGCGGCGTGGTCGCGGTGTGTACTACCGCCTTGTCCCGGGTGCCGATGGCTTCGCCCCGGTCGTTGAGCAGCACCACGGTCTCGACGGTCATCCGGTGAGGGTAGTCGAGAGCGCCGAAGATCCCGGACGTCGCTGCTCGAGCCCCTGGGTTTCCCCGGATGTCCCGTGCTGGATGATGGTCGGTATTCGTCCCGAAGCGAATTTTTTCGGTCTCGGCTGACGTGACACTCGAGAGTCGGCAGAATGTCGTCTGGCCGGCGTCCCCGGCCGCCATTCCCGAGGGACGCGGCTGAGCGATGCGTGGGGGCGGGTCGCAGTTTCTTCTGGGGGAAAGATCGGTGGGGATGAACAGGGACGTGCGCGTTTTCGTCCACCCGCAGGGGTTGTGCGACAGCGATGACGTGGGTGACGGCACCCGCGTGTGGGCGTTCGCCCACATCCTGCGGGGTGCCCGTGTCGGTCGCGACTGCAACGTCTGCGACGCCGCCTACATCGAGGGCGGGGCCGTGGTCGGGGACCGGGTCACCGTCAAGAACCAGGTGATGATCTTCGAAGGTGTCGAGATCGGCGACGACGTGTTCCTGGGGCCCGGCGTGGCGTTCACCAACGATCTGACTCCCCGAGCCCGTATCAAGCGGCACGGCGATGCGCTCCTGGGCACGAAGGTGGAGCAGGGAGCGACGCTAGGAGCCCGGGTGACGGTGGTGTGTGGGGTCACCATCGGCGAGAACGCCTTCGTCGGTGCGGGCGCGGTGGTGGTCCGCGACATCGCCCCTCACGCCTTCGTGGTCGGCAACCCCGGTCGGCAGATCGGCTGGGCTTGCGAGTGCGGGGAACGGCTCCCCGACGATCTCGTGGGCGGCTGCGGTCGGGCGTACGAGCTGGTCGGCGGCCGGCTCCGGTCGGCGTCGGCCTAGGCGTGTGCCGTGTACGTCACGCTGCGCGGCGCGCCCGAGAACGACGAGCCACCGGCCCCCCGTGGCCTGCGCCGTAGGGTGCCCGGGGCCGTCCTCGCCTTCGGCACGGTCAGTCTGCTGACCGACATCTCGTCCGAGTCGGTGGCGGCCGTGCTGCCGCTCTACCTCACGGCCGTGCTGGGCATGGGCCCGCTGGCGTACGGGTTCTTCGACGGGATCTACCAGGGTGTCTCGGCAGCGGTGCGCGTCCTGGGCGGCTGGTGGGCGGACTCGACCCGACGGCCCAAGTGGGTGGCCTTCGTGGGCTACCTCGCTTCCGCCGTCTCCCGGATCGGGTTGCTCTTCGCGACGGGCTTCGGAGCCATCACCGCGGTCATCACTGCCGACCGGTTGGGCAAGGGCCTTCGGACCGGACCGCGGGACGCCCTCATCGCGACCGCCTCCGACCCGGCCGACCTGGGACGCAACTTCGGCGTCCATCGGGCGATGGACACCTTCGGGGCGTTGATCGGACCGCTGATCGCGTTCGCCGTGCTGGCCGCCGTGCCGTTCGGCCTGGGCGGGTTCCAGTCTGTGTTCGTCTTCAGTGCGGCCTTCGCGATCCTGGGGCTCGTGGTGCTCGCCATCGCGGTGCCGGACCTCCGCGCAGGTGGACCGCCGGGACCTCCCGATCCCACCGACACCCCGGACGCGTCCCCCGCTCGTGGGCGGGTCGCCCTGCGGCTGTCGGATCTGTCCCGACCCGAGCTGCGGCGGGTGCTCGTCGTCGCCGGCCTGCTGGGCCTGGTGACCGTCGGTGACGGCTTCATCTACCTCGCGCTGTCCGACCGGGGTTCGGTGGCGGCGACGTACTTCCCGCTGCTCTTCGTGGGCACCAACGTCGCCTACCTGGCGCTGGCGATCCCGCTGGGGAAGGTCGCCGACCGGATCGGTCGCGGGCTCGTCTTCCTCGCCGGCCATGCGGTGCTGCTGGGGGTGTACGCCCTGGCGGCCAGCACGATCGGCGGCATCGGCACGCTCGTGATGGTGCTGCTCCTGCTCGGCACCTTCTACGCGGCCACCGACGGTGTGCTCTCCGCACTCGCCACCCAGACCGTGCCCGAAGAGAGTCGCGCGAGCGGGATCGCGGCTGCCCAGACGGTGGTCGCTCTCTCCCGGTTCGTTTCCTCGATCGCCTTCGGCCTGATGTGGCAGCTTGGCGGCCGCACAGAGGCGCTGTGGGTGATGAGTGCGGCGCTTGTAGTGGCTCTGGTCGGGGCGACCTGGTTCATGCGGCCGATGCTCCAGGCCCGCCGAGTGGACGTATGACGCGCGGGCGGCTGGTGGTGATCATGGTCACGGCACTGGTGGTCCTCGGCGTGGCGGTCGGCTACTTCGTCTACGTCCGGGCGGCGACCGACGCCCGCATCGCCGGGGCCGATGGTCCCGCCTCGGCGGATCGGACCGAGGTGCTGGCCGCACCGCACGTCGTGTTCCGCAACAGCGCCCTCGGTACCGACTACGGTCGCCTCGCGGCCGTGTCGTTGTCCGACCCCGCGGGTCCGCGGGCCGTCTTCGACATCAGCTGCGAGCGCTCGTACGCCACCGCCGACGCCGGGGTATGTGTGACCGCCAAGCGGGGCGTGGTGCAGACGTACGGCGTCTCGATGCTGGGTCCTGAGCTGCAGCAGGTGAGCGCGACCGAGCTGGTGGGACTCCCGAGCCGGGCCAGGATGTCGACGGACGGTTCGCTGGTCGCGACGACGACCTTCGTCACGGGGCACTCGTACGCCCAGGCGTCGTTCTCCACCGAGACGATCATCCGCCGCGACGGCAAGAGCCTCGGCAACCTGGAGACCTGGGACGTGGAGGTCGACGGCCGGCCGTTGCAGTCCGTGGACCGGAACTTCTGGGGCGTCACGTTCGCCTCGGACGACGACACGTTCTACGTCACCGCCGCGTCCGGTGGCACCACCTGGCTGATGAAGGGATCGCTGTCGGCCAAGAAGCTGACCGCGCTGCGGACCGACGCCGAGTGCCCGTCGCTGTCACCGGACGAGACCAAGGTGGCCTACAAGAAGCGGCTCGGCAACACGACGCCGGGGATCTGGCGGATCGCGGTCCTGGACCTGGCTACCGGCCAGGAGACGCTGACAAGCGACCTGCGCAGCGTCGACGACCAGGTCGAGTGGTTGGACGACAACACGCTGCTGTACGGGATGCCCCGGAGCGGCGCCGACGCCACCACGACCGACATCTGGGCCGTTCCGGCGGATGGCACGGGCGAGGCGAAGATCTTCATCGAACACGGATCGTCGCCGGCGGTGGTGAGGCTGTGAGTCCCGACCGGGGGGTGAGTGCCAAGTGGCGTTTGATGTCGACAGAAGGAGCGGAACGCATGGCTGGAGGCGCGTCGAAGCGACCCGACCACGTCCTGATCATCGTCCAGAATCTGCCGGTCCCGCTGGATCGCCGGGTCTGGTTGGAGTGCCTGGCGCTCAAGGCGGCGGGTTACGACGTGAGCGTCATCTGCCCCAAGGGCCCTGGCGACGGGGACTACCAGGTGCTGGAGGACGTCCACATCTACAAGTACAAGCCCGCCCCGGAGGCGCGCGGGCTGCCGGGGTTCGTGATCGAGTTCGTCTACAGCTGGCTGCGGACCGCGGTCCTGTCGTCCACGGTGTGGCGACGCCAGCCGTTCACGATCATGCAGGCCTGCAACCCGCCGGACACCTACTGGGCCCTCGGTCTGCTGTGGCGGCTGCGGGGGGTCACCTTCGTCTTCGACCACCACGACCTGAACCCCGAGCTGTTCATCTCCCGCTTCGGTGAGCCGACGAGCGGGCTGAAGAAGGTGGAGTACGCCGGGCTCCGCTGGCTCGAGCGGATGACGTTCCGGACCGCCAAGCGCGTCATCTCCACCAACGAGTCGTACAAGGCCGTCGCCGTCCGCCGGGGCGGCCGGGCGCCGCATGAGGTCACCGTGGTGCGCAGTGGCCCCGATACCCGCCAGATGAGGCCGATCTATCCGTCGTCCGCTCCGGGCGGCGATCGCGTCTACACCCTCGCCTACCTGGGCATCATGGGTCCCCAGGACGGGGTGGACGTCGTGCTCGACGTGATGGAGGAGCTGGTCCACCGCCGCGGCCGCCGAGACGTGCGGGCCGTCCTGCTCGGCTTCGGGGACTGCTATGAGGACCTGCGCGCCCAGTGCACGAAGCTCGGTCTGGACGCATACGTGACCTTCACCGGTCGCGCGGACAGGGCGATGATCGCCGAGCACCTCAGCGTCTCCGACATCGGTCTCTGCCCGGATCTGAAGACTCCGCTCAACGACGTCTCGACGATGAACAAGACGATGGAGTACATGTCGTACGCCCTGCCGTCGGTCTCCTTCGACCTAGTAGAGACACGGGTGTCGGGGGGCAACTGGGTGCTGTACGTACCGTCAGGGAACGTCGCTGCGTTCACCGACGCCGTGGAGACCCTGCTCGACGACCCAGACCTCCGGGTCATGATGGCCCGCGGAGCTCGAGAGCGGGTGTCCAGTGAGCTGGACTGGCGGCCGCAGGCCAAGGCCTACCTGGGGGTGTTCGCCGAGCTGACCGGCCGAGCACCCTACGAGTTGTCCGACGGCAGCGCGGTGGCTGCCACAGCCGACCCGCAGGGCCGAACCTACGTACCGCTCGATGACGAGGTCGAGTTCGAGCGATTCATCCGTGAGAGGACGGCACGATGACGTTGCCCGAGTTGACCAACATGGTCAATCTCGCAAGCGAGACCGACACCCATCCGGACACCCATCGGCGAGCGCTCCGCATCTCCGTGATCGGGTGCGGCTACCTGGGGGCGGTCCACGCCGCCTGCATGGCCGCACTCGGTCACGAGGTGATAGGCGTCGACGTCGACGCCCGCAAGGTCGAGGCGCTGGCTTCCGGTCGGCCCCCGTTCTACGAACCCGAGCTGCCCGAGTTGCTGTCCGAGATGGTGGCGACCGGACGGCTGCAGTTCTCCAGCGACATCTCCGACGCGGCGAGTGCCACTGTGCACTTCATCTGCGTGGGCACCCCCCAGAAGCGGGGGGAAAACAAGGCCGACCTCCGCGCCGTCGATGCCGCGATGACCGCGCTACTGGGCATCGTGAAGCCGGGCGATGTCGTCGTCGGCAAGTCCACGGTGCCGGTGGGCACCGCGGAACGGCTGGTGGAGATGATGGCCGAGGTCGAGCCGGCGGCGACGCTCGCCTGGAACCCGGAGTTCCTCCGCGAGGGCCACGCCGTGAAGGACACCTTCCATCCCGACCGCCTGGTCTACGGCGTTCCCGATGATGCCGCCGGCGCCCGGACCACCTCGCTGCTGAGTCAGGTGTACGCGAAGGCATTGGCCGAGGGCACCCCGCTCATCGTCACCAACTACACCACCGCTCAGCTGGTCAAGGTGGCGGCCAACTCGTTCCTGGCGACCAAGATCTCCTTCATCAATGCCATGGCCGAGCTGTGCGAGGCCACCGGCGGCGACGTGGTGCAGCTGGCGGACGCGATCGGTCACGACGCCCGGATCGGTCGGCAGTTCCTGAACGCCGGCCTCGGTTTCGGCGGGGGATGCCTGCCAAAGGACATCCGCGCCTTCATGGCCCGGGCCGGCGAGCTCGGCGTGGATCAGGCGCTGGCGTTCCTGCGCGAGGTCGACTCCATCAACATGCGCCGCCGGGTGCGGATGGTCGACCTCGCCCGCGAAGTGTGCGAGGGATCGATTGTCGGGCGTCGGGTCGCGGTTCTCGGCGCGGCGTTCAAGCCTGAGAGCGACGACGTCCGCGACTCGCCGGCTCTGAGCGTCGCCGCTCAGATGGCGCTGCAGGGTGCCGATGTGGTGGTCACCGACCCGAAGGCGATCGAGAACGCCGCCGACAAGTGGCCCGACCTGCACTTCGTCGACACGGTCGAGGAGGCGGTCACGGGCGCCGAGCTGGTGCTGCTGCTGACCGAGTGGCAGCAGTATGTGGGGCTCGATCCCGTCGAGCTGAAGCGCCGGGTCAAGATGCCCCGAATCCTCGACGGACGCAATGCCCTCGACTCCGAGGCGTGGCGATCTGCGGGATGGACCTATCGAGCTCTCGGACGTCGCTGATCGGTCCGAGTAGTGCGCTCCCCGTGTCTCCCGTGCTCGCTGCCCCAGGTCTCAGCGTTCGGTCAGGATTTCCTCGGAAGTCGTCCCACGACGAAGGATGCTGCCCTACTCTGTTTTCAGGGGCCCGACGGGGTGGTCCCTTGATGTCGGGGGAGATATGAGACTTCGGCTCGATGATCTGACGTGGCGTGAGATCGATGGCGACCTTGTCGTCTTGGACCTGCGCACGTCCACGTACCTGACGACCAACCTAAGCGCCACTTTCCTCATGAAGCAGTTGGCCGAGGAGCGAACCGACAGCGAGCTCACCGACGCGCTCGTAAGCGAGTTCGCGATTTCGCGCGCTGCGGCCGAGCGCGATGTTCACACATTCGTCGATGATCTCGATCGTCGCGGGCTGCTCGTTCATGCTTGAGTGGCCGTCTCTACTGACCGGCCGCGGCGGCGGCATGAGGAACGAGGTTGCAGAGGGGGTGAATTGCATATGAGTGAAGCCGTAGCTTACGAAAGCCCGCAGCTGACCGAGGTGGGGTCGGTGAAAGATCTGACTCTGGGTGATGGTTTCCGCGGAAATGACGACACGTTCGTCTTCTCCATCTGGGGCCACCAGATCACCATCACTTACGGGGAGTTGTCGTAGTGGTTTTCGAGGAATCGGGAGTTGCATCCATGTCGAATGCAACTCCCGATGCTTTTCGGTCAGGAGAAGGAATGACGAGCGGCGCCGCGGGGCGGTTCGTGCGCTGCGACCCGCTCGAGGTGGCTGTGGGATGGGTGTACGGCAGCCGGCCCGCGCCCCGTCCGGCTACCGGCCAGGCAGCGCGCCAAGCGCTGGACGACGCCATCCGGCCAGCGCTCCAACACGGTCCTTGTTATGTGACCTTCTCCGGCGGTCGGGATTCATCAGCGGTGCTCGCGGCGGCGACTGGTCTGGCCCGCCGCGAGGGCCACGATCTGCCCGTTCCAATGACCCGGGTGTACCCCGACCTGGCGGACACCGACGAGTCCAGTTGGCAACGTTTGGTCGTCGACCACCTCGGGCTGACCGAGTGGGTTCGGCTCGAGTTGCGTCAGGGCGAGTCGGATTTGCTCGGTCCTGCTGCCCGGGCGGGGCTGCGGGCACGCGGCCTGGTCTGGCCACCCGCCCTTCAGACGCATGGGGTCATGTTCGAGCATGCTCGAGGAGGATCGCTGGTGACCGGCGAAGGAGGTGACGCTGTGCTCGGTTCCCACCGCGGCACGCCACTGGCCAGGCTGCGACACGGACGTCGGCCGAGTCGGACGCTGCTCCGGCTCGCGGCGAGTGCCGTCTTGCCGCGACAGATCCGCAGGAAGCGGATCGCTGCGCTCGCCATGCAGTCGGTCCAGAGTCGGTGGTTGCAACCGGACGCCCTGCTGCAGCACGCGCGGAAGATCGCCGATGACGAGTCCGGGGAATCGCTGCGCGGCGACTCGGCGACGTGGGCCGTGGCGACCAAGCGATCATTCGCGACCATCTCCCACAACCACGCGGTCGTCGCTGCCGAGTATGGGATCAAGGCGAGCGATCCGCTGCTCGACCACCGCTTCGTCTCGACCTTGGCTCGGGACGGCGGTGCGCTGGGGTTCACCAGTCGTACGGCGACCATGCGGTTTCTCTTTGCGGACACCCTGCCGGCGGCCGTTCTCAGCCGTCCGACGAAGGCGAGGTTCAACCACGCCCATGCCGCCGAAGCGACCCGTGGCTTCGCCCGTGACTGGGACGGCACCGGAGTCGATCCGAACCTGGTGGACGTTGATAGGTTGCGTGACGTGTGGCTCTCCGACCAGCCGACGATGGCGACGGGCATGCTTCTGCACGCAGCCTGGCTGAGCACGATCGGCCGGGCTGGATGACTCGACTCCAGCCCGAACGCATCTCTGGCCACCTCGTCCAGCTACCCGAGTTGCTCCGGGTGACTGCGGTCGCTCTCTGTGTTGAGATCGGCCTCCGGACCACGACGCTGCCACGCCTGGCTGACTTCCTCGGTGTCCCGCTCGCCGTCGATGATGCCGGCCACGTCCGCCAGCCATCGTCGGGGCAAGGAGCAGAACCCTTCGTCCTGCCGTCAGCGGCACGTCGTCGGCTCCGCGCGACCAGGACGGTGATGAGTCACTGGCCACTCGGCGACACCTGCCTACGCCAGGCGCTGGTCAGCGGTCAACGGATCCGCCAGCTGAAGCCGCACCTGCACGTCGGGGTAGCAAAGGTCGGTGGAGAGGTCCGAGCTCACGCCTGGCTGGCGGTCGGAGAGACGGTCATCGACCCGATGCGTGCCGCTGGTTCCTACCTTCCGCTCTCCGTGCCACGGACCGGAACGCCACCGTGAAGCACAGTTGTCGGCTCTACGGCCTGAACATCTCCTCCGATCTCCCGCTCTACCAGCTTCGGCGGGTGCCAGCCGGCGGTCGGATCGACGTCGAGGTGCTTCTCGGATCGTCGATCCCCCGTAACGACGACCGTCCGTCGGGGAGACTCGTTCTTCACCTCGAGACCTCGAAACAGCAGTACACCGTGACGGAGGTCGACGGCGCCTATCTTGCCCGGTTCTACGGGTCCTGCGACATTCGGTTCGAAACGGCAATGTCTCGGATGACTGTTCTTCCCGTCCAGGGTGTGGAGTTCAGTCTGCTCTCGGTGCTGGTTGCCGGAACCGCCCTGGCGCTCCTACTGACCATGCGTGGAGACGTCGTGCTGCACGCCAGCGCGGTGCAGGTGGACCAGGGAGCGGTGGCGTTCATCGGTGGCTCTGGCATGGGCAAGTCGACCATGGCTACGCTCTTTTGCGCCCGCGGGGCATTGCTGATCACCGACGACCTCTTGCACCTGACCTCGACTGAGGATCGGCTCACCTGTGCTCTGGGCGCCACAGAGGTGCGGCTCCGCAAGTCCGCGTCAGAGCTGATGTCACGATTCGGCACCACACCTGGTCGGCGCAGCACAGGTGATGACCGCGAAGCCTTGGCTACGATGCCGGCGGTTGACGACGACATCGCCCTCGAGGCGATCGTCGTGCCCATTCCCGACAAGGCCGCTGCGGCCGGGTCCACATTGGTCACGCGGCTCTCCGCATCGGATGCGCTGTTGCTGCTCTCTCGGTTTCCTCGACTCCTCGGGTGGTCTGATACGGGAGCGATCCGGCGTCAGTTCGATCAGCTTGCCGACGTCGTCACCCGGGTACCGGTGCATGTCGCGGAACTACCGTGGGGGCCGCCATTCGCGGACGACGTGGTCGGCTCGGTGCTCGAGCGACTGGGCATGAGCCTCGACCGATTGTCGAGTCTCCCGAAGTCGACCGTCGCTGAGTCGTGACGTCACGGGGAGCGCAGATCGACGCCGCGGACGGTCGATTCCACCGCCGACATGTACTGGTCGATCTTCGACGGGTCGGCAGGGATCCGCGGTGGTGGGACAGGCGCGCGCCGCGTCCGGTTGAAAACTCCGACGGCGCTGTTGTGAAGCGCCCAGGCGAGTGTCCCGCGCGCGGTAGGCTGGACGGCTCTCGCGACCAGCCGCGGAAGGGACTCGTCCTTATGCAGCATCTCCGTCGGCCAGCGCCGATCGACTGTGGACAGAGCGGGCCGAAGAACGCTGGACAGTCCGAGCATCGGGTAGAGGTCCGCGGGCAGCGGAGTACCCAGCAATCGTCGCGCTCGGCCGAGCACGAGAGCGGTCTGCGCCGTCGACCGCCACTCTTTGGCTCGGATGGCCACCAGATCCCAGTCGTCGATATCACGGGCCAGCTGATCCGCATCGATCAGGTGCAGCAACCGGGTGCCTCCACTCAAGGCTGCGTGGAGGCATACGTGCAGCAAGGCGTCGGTCGGGTCGAGGGCCCACAGCGGCGCCAACCCGGCCTGTACCCGCCGGCGCCGGCGAAGCAGCATCGGTGTCGAAATCGGGAACCGCTGACGACGCGAGACGTTCACGACCATCGACCAATGCAGGTCGACCAAGATCCTTCGACTGCTGGCGAGGCGAACCTCGCCCGACAACTCCGGACGTTCAAGGGTCTCGTTGGAGTCGATGACGTTCCAGCCGACCGCGTTCAACCGCTCATGAGCCTCGCGAAGATCAAGAGGATCGACCAGAATGTCCAGGTCCTTGTAGGAGCGCAAACCGGAGACCGGGTGTGCGAGCTCGGAGAGCACCGGACCTTTGAACGTCAGCCAAGGCAGATCGCCGAGGACCGTCTCGATCTCTCTCAACGCGGCCAGCATCCGCGAATGCCGCACGATCACGGTATCGCGATCAACCCTGAGCGGCTCCGCGAGATCTGGACGCACGCCGCGCAGCGCGACGTGGGCCAGCGGAGCGATCCGGTGGTATCTCGCGGCGCCGACCAGATCATCCACCAGCGGAAGTCCATCGGCGAGCTCAGGCACCTGAGACCGGCAGACGTCGACCAAGACGGCCGCTACGGCACGTCGGTCAAGCTTCCCCTGCCGAATGTCGTCACCCCTGGTGTCCGGTCGTCGCGGGCGCAAGCGACACGTCATAGTTCACCAGGGACGTTATCGCATCGGATGGTCGGTTTCACCGACAGATGCGTCACGGGGGCGCGATCGGAATGCAGCCGTTGAGAGAGAACCAGAAGGAGGGCGGATGGACGCCGGAGCTGTCGACCCGCTGACGCTGCGAGCTGCAGCGCGGTATCGCCGAAAGTCGTTGGGGCAGCTCAGGAGGCTGGTGTCTACCAGCATCGCGCTCGTGTGGTCGGCGGACCGACGGCTCTTCATCGGGCTGGTCGTCCTCCAGTTCGTCGCGGCGGCATTGCTGGTCGCCCAGGTCCTCGCCGTGCGATCCGTTCTGCAGGCGATCATCACGCTCGGTGAGCGAGCGAATGCCTCCGGGGTGATCGGCTGGATCCTCGTGTTGGCGATTCTGACCGGTCTGTCGGCGATCTGCGGCTCACTTCAGACGCAATTGCAGCGGCTCCTCGGCGAGCACGTCGCTCACGCCATGTGGAATAGGGTGCTCGGCGTCTCGACCAAGGTCGGACTGCGCCACTTCGAGTCGTCGGAGTTCTTCAACCAGTTGAGTCGGGTCCAGATGAGTGCGCTCAGCAGGCCCTATCAGGTGACTCAGGGCGTGCTGTCGATGGCAGGTGCGACGGTGGCCAGTGTGGCGCTCGGCGTAGCACTTTTCAGCTTGGCCCCGGTGCTGGTGCCGTTGGTCGCATGTGGCGGGGTGCCGGTGCTAGTCGCGAGTCGTCGCGAATCGAGACTGGAGTTCGACTTCTCGGTTCAGCAGACGCCAGCGCTTCGCCTGCGATCTTACTTCGGAATGCTCCAGCTCGGACGCGATGAAGCGAAGGAGGTCAGAGCACTCGGCCTTCAATCCTGGTTGATGGAGCGTTTCAACGGAATCTATTCCTCCTATTTGGCGGATCTGCGCAACCATGTGCGTCGGCGTACCGGTTTGAGTGTGCTGGGCCAGGTCGGTGCATCGATCGTGCTGGGGGCGACGCTGCTGCTGATGGTCTGGTTGATCCTGCGGGGCTCGCTCGACATTGCGGGTGCCGGCGCGGCTCTGGTCGCCATCAGGATGCTGATGGCTCAGGTTCAGTTGGTGTTCCGTGGTGCGCAGTCAGTCTTCGAATCTGGGCTCTTCCTCGACGACTTGGACGACTTCCTCGCCCTTGGCGCCCAGGCACGGGACGAGGATCAGGGCGCTGTGGCTCCGACGAGCTTCGACACGATTCGAGTCGAAGCGGTCACCTTCTCCTACCCCGAGTCTCCTCAGCGGGCGCTACAAGGTGTGGACGTCGAGCTCAGGGCAGGGGAGATCGTCGCACTCGTGGGAGAGAACGGGTCTGGGAAGACGACGTTGGCCAAGCTGCTGGCTGGCCTCTACGAACCCGATGGGGGCAGCATTCGCTGGGATGAGCGCGATCTGTCAGAGTTCAGTTCCTCTAGCGTCCGCGATCGGGTCACGGTAGTCTTCCAGGACTTCGTCCGATTCGCTCTCACCGCAACCGAAAACATCGCGACGGGGCGGATTGGGCTGACCGTCGATCCACAGCGGGTGCGGATGGCTGCTCGGTCTGCTGGGGCGGAGCAGGCGCTCGACGGACTACCGAATGGCTTCGACACCATCCTTTCTCGGATGTTCGCCGGCGGCCAGGATCTGTCGGGTGGGCAGTGGCAGCGGGTCGCCCTGGCACGGTCGTTCTATCGCGATGCACCGCTCGTCATCCTCGATGAGCCGACGGCTTCGCTGGATCCCCGGGCCGAGCACGAGCTGTTCACCACGCTGAGATCTGCACTGCGTGGTCGGACGGCACTCTTCATCTCGCACCGATTCGCGACCGTTCGTGGTGCCGACCGCATCTACGTGATGCATGAGGGTCGGGTAGTTGAGCAGGGCACCCATGAGGAGCTGATCCGCATCGCTGGCCGGTACGCGGAGCTCTACCGGTTGCAGGCCACTGTGCGCGTCGGTGGAGCCAGCCATGATGGTGGTGAGGCCGTGACCACCGAACACGATGACCGGGTGCAGGAGGCAACGTGACGGCGACCGACGCACGGAACCGTGTGATCATCAACTTCCACGGCATCGGGGAGCCGTCGGAGGGCGTGCCGACCGCCGAGCATCAGTACTGGTGCCCGCGGAACCTGTGGCTCGCGCTGGCTGATTGCCTGGTCGAGACGTCGCAAGATCATGACGTCGCGGTGGAGATAACGGTCGACGACGGCAACCTCAGTGACGTCGTGGATGCTCTGCCGGCGCTCGTGGAGCGTGGTCTCACCGCTTCCTTCTTCGTCTGCGCCGGACGGTTTAGGGACCCGCGCTACCTCTCCGCGGATCACCTGCGAGAACTTCGTGCCGCAGGTATGGGCATTGGCAGCCACGGCTGGGCACATGTCGATCTCAGGCGAGTTGCCGATTCCGAGATGTACCGCGAGGTTACGGAGTCGCGCGCCCGTATTGCCGAGGCGGTAGGCGCCGAGATCTCCGCCTTTGCCATCCCGTTCGGCAGTTACAACAGGCGGGTTTTGCGTCATCTGCGGGGGTACGACACCGTCTTCACCAGCGATCGCGTCCGCGCGGCACCGAATGGCTGGCTCACACCCAGGTACTCCTACGTGCACGGCTGGACTCCGGGCGACATTCGAACGATCATTTCGACCGGCATGTCGCCCCTCCGAGCTGCTCGGCGTAAAGCAGCTGTGCTCTACAAGCGATGGAGGTAGTCAGGCGTCCGATTGCTTCGTTGCCTGGCTCGAGTTCGGTTTACGGTCGGGTGCCTCGGCCGACTGGTGCTCGGCCTCTTCCCGTTGACGCATCGAATCACGGGTGAGATGCCAGACTGCGCCGGTCAAACCGACAAGCAGGAAGGTCATCCCCGCCACTTGTCGGAACCCAAGAGCGTCGAACGTGAAGTAACTGATCACGATGCCAAGTAGGGATGCGGCAACCGCCAAGCCGAGGTGTCGGTTCTGGTTCGATTCGCCGGACCAGCGCGGCGTCAACGAACAAAAGATCCCGACGACGATGAGGGTTGCGAACACGATGGCTCCGATGATGCCGAGCTCGAGCATGATCACCAGAGCCTGATTGTCGATCGTCCGGTAGATCATCGGGATGAAGGTGAACAGTCCCTGCCCGAAGAACAGACGTTCTTCGACCAGTCGGCTCACCAGCTCGTAGTCGTCCGTTCGGCCAGCGACACTGGGGTCGTCCTCGAGATTGGTGAACAGTGAGCGGATCGTGCCGAGCAACCCCGGCAGCGCCACGGGACCGATCACACCGGCGATGGGGGCGGCGATCAGTGCGGCGAGCCGCCAACGATTCGGCCAACCCAGAAACATGACCAACAGTGCGACGGCGGCGACGACGATCGCCGAGCGCGACACAGACATGAGTGCGGTAAGCCCGATGAGGAGGGTGGGAACCCAGGTGATGCGCTTCGTGGAGTAGAGGCTGCGGTGAAGGGCCAGCGGCAGGAGCGCGGCCATGATCACACCCAGTTCGATCGGGTGTCCCGACGTGCTCACGACCCGGTTCAGGTCCGATCGCGACAGCGCTGCGCCGAAGCTCGACAACGGCGTGAGCCCGGGGATCATTAGGTAGCCGGCCAAATTAACTCCGGTAAAGTACTGTAGGATGCCGAGGCTGGCGACGAACGTCGCCGCACCAACGACCCATGCGATGACGCGCTCGAGTTCGCGCCATGAACGGATGGCTTCGGCGGCAATCAGTGCCACCCCGATCCAACCAGCCATCGCCAACAGGCCCCGGTCCGCCGCACTGCCGATGGTTACAGCTAATTCGGCTGCGGTCTGTGCTCGCCACAAACGGTCTGATCGCTGGTGTATGTCTGCAGGTTGATACCATCCAGCCAAGTGCCCTGACACAAAACTGGTGAGCACGCAGACCGTGAAGAGGCCGACCGTGACGCGGATCGGTGAGAGCCCTCTTCTTGGGTTGAGACCACCGACGACGGAGCAAACCCACCATAAAAGACCGGCGATGGCGAAGAGGTTGGCCGGGGTTCCCGGCGCTCCGATCGGGCCGATGATCAGACGACTTGGGATGCAGAGCAGCAGTACAGCGTAGAAAGCCACGAACCGCCAGGCCGGAAAGAAACGGGAATGATCTGCTCGACGACCGACGACGTCGCCGGGTTGGTCAAACTCTCTGGTACTGCGTCGCTTGCTCATCCGACCGTTCGCTGGTCGTGTGCGGCGCACTCACGTCGTTCTTGTCATCGTCGCCGGCACGAGGATCCTCATCCTCAGAGGGCTGGCCGTCTTCGATATCGTACGACGGCGGGGGAACAGCCTCCGTCTGCGAACCGCGCGACTCGATGTCGTCTGCCCCCGGTTGCGCGGTCTCCTCGTCCTCGGGTGTATCGGGGTCAGCCTCGGAGTCGGCGCCCGCTTCACCACTCCATCCCCAGCCACCGGCATCCTCGTTGTCGTCAGCGAAGCCGTCGTCGGCAGTCATCGCCCGCCCCGGTGTGCCTCCACGCCGCCGTCGATCAGCGTGCAGCGCCATCGCTCGGTCCGCGGCGAAGGCTGCCAGGAGAGTGATCAAACCTCCCGTTGCAAGCGCCATCAGTAGCCCTCTGGCACGGTTGCCTTCCAGCTGATCGGGGACACTCTGAATCCCGTAGATCCGGGCGTGCGCAGTTTGGCGGGTCGGGGTGTTCTCTTCCCGCTGCACGACCTTCAACTCATCCTCCAGTCCCTGAATCACCTCATCACGGGTCGCCATGACATTCTCGGGATCAAGGCCCTCCACGCTCACTGTGATGACCGGAGTCCCGACATCAACACCCAGTTCGTATTGCGAGGTGAAGCCCTCCGACACGAGCTGCCGGCGAAACTCCAGACTCTCCGTTCCAGACACGACGATCCGTGCGAGCGTCTGGAGTCCGGTGGGGAGATAGAGGTATGGGCTGCCGGCACCTTCCGCCCCGCGAGCGTTGGGAGGGAGGAGCAGTATCAGGTTCGCTGTCGCTTGGTATCGGGGCGGCGCCTGCGTGAACAAGTACGCCGTCAGCCCAAGGGTCAGTACCATGCCGACCACCAGCACGATCCATCGGCGGAGCAGTACTCCTACCGCACTTCCCAGATCCATTTCACCTCCCGCCGTCGACCAGGTCCGCCCTCCGTTAGTTTACAGCATCCCCGAAGGGTGGGGCTTCGATTCGTTTCACTGTGCTGCTCGCGGTCGAACTCAGATGGGTTCTCAAACTCTCAGTGAAGATGTCGATCCGCTGCGTGGCAACTGCGGCGGCGGCGGCGGCTTTTCCACTCAGCAAGTCCAGATCTGAGAGATAGCCGAGAGTCTGCTCCAAGGCTTGTGCGGAATCGGCGGCGCTCAAGTCGACGAGCACGTCATAGCCCAGATTCCCGAAGAATCCAGCGAACTTGCGACTGTACGCAACAGGCACGGTGGGAACTCCGGAGGTGAACGAGGCGATTGTGGCATGCATACGCGAGCCGATGAAGCCGTCCAATTGAGAGATGTACGACTTCGCTTCCACTGGACTTGCGAATCTGGGAGCTACCGTGCATTCAGGATGTGCCTCTTGGAGATGCAGCGCAGCACGAACATCATCCTCCTGTGCGGACTCCCACTCGCGCGTCAGCACATGAGGAACCAGGTCGACCTCGCTGCCAGCCTCTTGTAGGGCGGTGATCAGAGAATGACAGTACTCTCGGTAGTCGGTCGTGAGATTGAATTGGTTGTCGCCCGTGTATCCACCATTCCAGAGGAGCCCGGACACATTCAAACCGATTCGGCGCCGAGTCGTCTCGGCAAGTGGATACATATTTGGATCCCACGGAAGCGTCACCGCGACATCGGTGGCGACAAGCGGGTCCCGATCTGTCAGTCGGCGCAGGAAGTCAGCCGACAGGTCATCCCTGGTAAAGACCTCCGCCGCTTGCTTGATCACGTGAATAAACCACGGTTTCACCACCCTGCTCGTCAGCGGTCCGTACGTCTGCGGGGCCAGTAGCAGAGGCGTCTTGGAGGTGATCGCCATTTGCTTGTGCAGCAGTTTGCGGAGCAGGCGCCTGACGCCGTAGATGTCGGAGAAGCTGTCACCACCGGTGAAGTCGAGAATTAGGTCGCACGATTTCATCTCGTGAAATGACTGGAGCATCGCACGCGGATTCTTGTGACGGAACGGAAGTGTTCGGATCTGAGTATCCGACAGGCCGAGAACCTGCTGCATTCGAGCAATCTCACGATCCGAGTTCACGGAGAACAGAACGAACTGTGTCCACCCTTCGCAAGCATTTCGAGCGATCTGTATCCCTGAGTATGCCATTGCTGCCAGACCCAAGTTGGCACTATCGCACTGAACGCCAAGAAAGCCGATCTTCACTGTTTCTCCCTCGCGAGCTATTCCGTCCCATCCGACAGTACCCGAACCGCGGCCCGCCTGCGCTCCCTGGTTGGGGAAATGCTGCAGTTATCACTCCAACGGCTCGTGCATGTAGGATCTCGGGGGGCGGAAGTGATGGAGGACTCGTCGTGACCAGTGTAGTTATCGCCGCGCACAACGAGGAGAAGGTGGTTGGTGGCTGCCTGGAGGCGCTTATGCGCGACAACTCCGGCGGGGACCTGGAAGTCGTCGTGGTGGCTAATGGGTGCACCGACGCGACAGCCGATACCGCACGCTCCTATCCAGGTGTGGTGGTTATCGAATTGAGCGAGGGCAGTAAGCCGAGGGCGCTCAATGCGGGGGACTCTGCAGCGAAGTCATTCCCCAGGATCTACCTAGATGCGGACATCGTGGTGCCCACTGGTTGCATCCGGAGTCTGGTTGCCGCGCTGTCCACCGCCGGTGTTCTCGCGGCTGTCCCGGATCGAGTGGTGAAAACCCGAGGCTGCCCCCGACTGGTCCAGGCGTACTTTGCCGTCAACGAGCGCTTGCCGGCGTATCAGGAGGGGCTTTTCGGGCGAGGGATCATCGCACTGGCCGAGGCTGGGAGGTCACGGTTCGACCAGTTCCCGTTGATCGTTGCCGACGACCTCTACCTCGACTCGCTCTTCAGACCGACTGAGAAGGCCCATGTTGCTGAAGTCACCATCGAGGTGGACGCTCCGACCAAGACCGGCGACCTCCTCAGCCGACTGGAGCGGGTCCGCCGTGGGAACGCGGCGTTGAGGCGAGCCAGCCCGCAAGGCACGATGGGTATGCCGGTACGGGAGTCCGATCGGTGGGCGTGGCTCCGCGAGGTCGTCGCACCGAACCCGCGCTTGTGGCCGGCCGGAGTGGTCTACGGACTCGTAACGGTCTACGCGGCTGTGGTCGCGCGGGTCGCTCCGTCCGCTTCGTTGGCATGGGGACGCGGTGGTGCAGTGCGCCGCTGACACGATCAAACTAACCGAAGGCGCTCGTCCCCTGATCGTGCTGGGCGCACTGCGGTCACCCTCGCCCGCCTGGCGGTCCAACTCGACTTCGGTGCCAGCCAATCGACCGTCCCTCGGTCGCCTGCTGAGAAGGCTGGCCAGATCAAGCCTGACGGGTTCAGTGGGGAGGCTCAGTGATCATGAGCGGAGGCTGCGTCCGTGCGCATGATCGCGTGTTGGATCTCCAATACAGTAGCTCCGCAAGTGCTCTGCCATGCTCTCAGTTCGGGCTGTCGCTGGGCGTCGGCTCCTCGGTGGGGGTTGGCGTTGGGCTCTCTGACATCGTCGAGCTCGGGCTGTCGCTGGGCACCGGCTCTTCTGTGGCGGTTGGCGTTGGGCTCTCCGACATCGTCGAACTCGGGGTCTCGGTCGCCGTGGGGCTGTCGCTGGACGTCGGTGTGAGTGTAGCCGGTGTCTGAGTCGATGCAGTGATGCTCGACACGGTGGAGTAGGCGACCTTGACACCGTCGATCTGGCGGTAGGCCCTGATACTGAGGAGGTAGGCAGTCCCGGGCTCGAGTCCGTTGAACTTGTAGCCCGGGTCTTCGTTCGTGCAGGGACCGTTCGGGAATCCACCGACATCCTGCCAGGCGGCGGAGGCGCCAACCCGGACCTCGTAGCCGAGGTCGGGCTTGCAGACGCGGTCGGGGTCTGGGGACCGGAAGAACCGGATGCTGATCGTCGTCGTCGTCCGGTTGGTCGGATTCGCGGCGAGACTGGGCGCGCTGACGGTCGGCCCCGTGGGAGTTGGGGTTGGGCTGTCGGTGGGTGTCGGGCTGGGTGTCGGTGTGGGGGTGGGTGTCGGTGTGGGGGTGGGTGTCGGTGTGGGGGTGGGTGTCGGTGTGGGTGTCGGTGTGGGGGTGGGTGTCGGTGTGGGGGTGGGTGTCGGTGTGGGGGTGGGTGTCGGTGTGGGTGTCGGTGCGACCAGTGTCGAGACGGTGATGTCGGCCTGCGTCGAGTGGGCGACCTTGACGCCGTCGACAAGTCGGTAGGCCCGGACGCTCAGTGTGTAGGGAGTACCGGGTTGCAGACCGCTGAACTTGTAGCCTGGGTCCGGGTCGTTGCACGGGGCATTGGGGAAGGTGCCGGCGTTGTGCCAGTCCGTGAAGGTGCCGCCCCTCATCTCATACCCGATGTCGGGCTTGCAGACGAGGTCGGGTTCGGCTGCGCGGAAGAAGCGGACGCTGATGGTGGTGGTCGTCCGGTTGATGGGTGTGGCTGCCCAACGTGGCGCGCTGACCGTCGGCCCCGTAGGCGTGGATGTCGGGATTGGGCTGGCGGTGGGCGTTGGTGTCGGGGTCGACGATGGCGTTGGAGTCGGTGCCGTTCCCAGCGTGGACGCGGTGATGCTCGACTCGGTCGAATAGGACTCCTTGACGCCGCCCTCAATGAGGCGGTATGCCCTGATGCTCAGGACGTAGGTAGTCCCGGGTTCGAGTCCGTTGAACTTGTAGCCCGGGTCTTCATTCGTGCAGGGACCGTTCGGGAACCCACCGACATCCTGCCAGCCGGAGAAGGCGCCACCTCGGACCTCGTAGCCGAGGTCGGGCTTGCAGACGCGGTCGGGGTCTGGGGACCGGAAAAACCGGATGCTGATCGTCGTCGTCGTCCGGTTGGACGGCGTCGCAGCCACCTGAGGTGGTTCCACAGGGGGCGCGGCCACGGCAGTCGAGTGAGAGAGCGCAACGATCACACAACCCAATAGGCAGGCCGAGAGGACTGACACCAGTCGGTGGAGGCCTCTCGCACGTCGGCGAGGGCTTCTGTGCACGCCCGATCTCCTCGCACCTGTCACTAATGTGCCCTTGCTCATGGGTCCCCCATCCCTCGCTGCGTCCACGCGGCATCGAAAGAATAGGGCAGTGATGATTCTGCCGCTGGTTCTACCAGAAACTCTGCTAACCGCTCCGAAGCCAGCCACCTGCGACGCTGCATGCGACAGGCAGCGGTGACCCATGGATGTAGAGGTCGTCGCGTCACCCCTGATACAGGGATCTCTCCGGGGCGAGGTCGGATTTCGGTGCCGACGATGGATATTCTGCGGGGTTATGCGTCGTTCCCGTCCCCCTGGGTCAGCAACCAGGCATCGGGCTCGTAGACAGCTCGCTCAGGAAAGTCAGGGCTGAAGAGGAACTTGACGCCGGACCTGTGGACGTTCAGACCCGCACGCTTCAGCTCCTGATCCAGACGTGTGCCCTTGATCGACCACGCCTGGGCGAGCGCGCACTTGCGTCGACTGAAGTCGTCCAGGGCAAGACGAATGAGGAGCCGGAAGGTCGTGCGATCTGCGGCATCGCAGACGTAGTCCATGATCTCGCCGACCTCCATCCCGCGTCGAACCGTGGTGGTGAGGACGACAAGGCCCACGAGTTCGCCATCGAGTGTGACGCC
>NZ_BAAAYX010000010.1:0-18702 GCF_039536605.1 Microlunatus aurantiacus | reverse complement strand
AATCTCGAACGAGGGCAACGCGGTAGCCGGGGCGAACCTTCGTCCACAGTACGTCCACCTCGGGACCGAAGTCGTGGAGCTGTCGCGCCTCATACCCGTTTGTGAATCGCGTTGACTGATGGGGAACGAGATGGGTTGCAATGTCGACTATCGACCCAGCAGCACGTCCCAACAACGGCGGCTTGATCGCCGCAGCGAGCACCTTCGAGTAATCAAGAATTCTGGACCGGTAGATCAGCTGAAGGTCCTCGCGGTAACCCCACTTTCCCTTGAAGATCGGGTAGGAGTTGGGTGAAGGCGTTACGTACCAACCGCGAATGCCAGCCTTCCTGGCCCCCTCGAAGACTGCAGTGGTGCATTGCTTGATCAAACCCTTCCCCTGATAGGCCGGATCGGTGAACATATCCATAGTCTTTCCGATGACCATCTCCTGGCCATCGACTTGAACCTTTTTCGGCGCTACCGCGAAGGAACTGACCACCCTGCCCTGGTGGCGACCAGAATGAACGATCGCACGACCGGAGGGGTTCGCTTGGTACATCCAGCGGTAGTACACCTCGCTCTTGTTTCGGAGTCGCTGATCGGCTTCGGTGGAGTCCATTCTGGTGATCAGATCCGAAATCCCTTGGAAATCTGAGTCGGTTAGAGATCCGAATTCGATGCCATCACGTTCGACACTCATCGGTACCGCTTGCACTGAATCATGTGACGCCACCCACCTCGGGGTCAGCCGAACTTCTCACTTCTGAGCATACGGATGAAGGATCTGAGGGCCAGGACGGGGTGGGCGGTTGGCTGTCGCAGGCCGGCAGGGGTGCAGAGCTCGTTGTCGCCGGTGGTCAATCGCCAGCGCGTCGGCGTAGGGGCTTCTATAGTTGGGTCACCGACGCGCGAGAGGTCAGATGGAGGCACGGATGTCGTTGGGTGCTCTGCCTGGCGTGCTCGCGGTGACGCGGCGCGATGGACAACCCGCGCTCGATGAGCTGTCAGGTGCGCTCGCGGCGATCGGCGTTCCTGATGCCTTCGTCTCAGACGCCCATGGCATCGGTTTGGGCGTGTGGGGGCTTCCGCAGAAGACCCTGACGCCCGATCAGCCGCTGATCTTGAGCCGGACCAATTGGCATCGGGACGGCAGCGTTGCTCCCTCCGAGATTGCCCGCTGGATCGCGGAGAGCTCTCTTCGACCGCTCGATGAGATGCTCCCTCCGTTCGCTGCCTTGGGGCTAGCCCGTGACGGTGTGCGGGTAGCCGCGGATCGCATGGGATTTCGACAGATCTACCGGATCTCGAACTCAGCGTTGACTGCGGTTTCGACGTCGGCGCGCGCTCTGTCGGCGATCGACGGTTCCGGGCTGGACGAGGACGCACTGGCCGTGCAGAGCCAGCTTGGCTGGCAGCTCGGTCAGTCGACGTTATTCGGGGGGGTTGAGAAGCTTCCTCCCGGTGAGAGTGTGACCGTGACTTCTGCCGGAGCCACAAGCAACTTCGCTCCGGTAACCGAGATCGAACCGCTCACATTGGATGAAGCGGTCAGACGGGCTTCGACCCTGATGCGCCACTTCCTGGGGAGGTACTTGGACGAGAATCCGGACCCGGTGCTCCAGTTGACTGGTGGACAGGACTCCCGCCTCCTGTTGAGCGCGATCCCCGTGTCTCGTCGGCGGGGCCTGAGGGTGATGACGGTGGACGCGCCCGGAACGGCGGATGCGGCAGTGGCCGCCGAGCTCTCAGCGCGGTTCGGTCTGCGTCACTCGGTCCTCTCCCTCGATGGATTGACAGGCCTGACACCGGTTCAGTGCTACGAGCTGGTGTGGGAGGCCGCTGTGCGACTGGACTGCATGGCGGACCCGCTGGCCAGGGCGGCAACCTTGTGGGCAGAGCGCTCGATCGAGCAGGGTCCACGCCTGTCCGGACTCGGGGGAGAGATTGCGCGGGGCTTCTATTACGCTGGTCGAGTTCGTCCGACGCCACTGACTGAGCAGCGTACCGAGCGGCTGGCACGGTGGCGGATGTTCGCCAACGAACCGGTGGAACCCGAAGCCCTCGCGGAGCGGCTGTCGAGGGATGCATTCCAAACCGCACTAGACGCTGTCCATGAAGCGTTGCGTGGGGGCGGAACGTCTTGGTACGAGGCAACTGACGAGCTCTACTATCGACATCGCATGCAACGGTGGGCAGGCCTGGGCGAATCGGCCGTGTGTTTTGATCGGATCTTGACGAATCCGATGCTCGACTATCGCTTCCTTGAGATCGCCCGGGGCCTGACGCCAAAAGACAAGCAGCACTCCAGATTCTTGGCGCGGTTGCAGTTGGCACTTGACGATGAGCTGGCTTCGATCCGACTGGATGATCGGCCGCCGCCACGGGCTTATGCCCAGCCTGCGTTGAAGAACTGGGCCAGCATCCAGGTGTCAACCATGAATGCGGCGGCACGGAAGGCACAACAGCGCCTGCTCCGTACGCGGCGTCCACCCGCAGGTGGAGCGGTGATCGCACGACTGCTCTGGGACCACCTGCGAGAATGTCCGGAGTTGCTCGAGCCAGCCTTCAAGTCTGGTGTATTCGCCACAAACTGGCTGGAGGGTCTTCTGCGGGGGTCACAGACACCAGCGCCGAGTTCGCTCGCGCTCCTGATGAATGTGTTGGTCGCTTGCGGACCTCTTGGCGAGCAACGCGGTCCGGCGGACAATGAACGACGGGAGCCCTGAACCTCGGGCCTTCGGTAGCACCTTTTTCGCTGTGCTGGAGAACGCTAGTCCGATCCGATCTCTGAGGAGGTCCCTCATGGCGAAGCGCCACCCGATAGACGCCGTGCTCGATCAACGATTGTGCTCGGGTTGTGGAGCCTGTGCGTACCTGGGCCAAGATCACGGCGTCAGCATGGTGGATTTCCCTGACGTCGGGCGACGGCCCGTCGGTGTCAAGCAACTGCCGTTGTACGTGAAGAACGAAATCGCCGCGGTCTGTCCTGGGGTCGAGGTGAAGTCCGCGGGCTGGTCGCAACGTGAGCCGGATGCCGATGAGGTCCTGGTCGGTCCGTCGGAGAAGATCTGGGAGGGTTGGGCCGCCGATGACGAGATCCGATGGGCTGGATCGTCTGGCGGCGTGGTGACCGCCCTGGCCGCATACTGCCTTGAACGGCTTGGGATGGCGCTTGTCGTCCATACCGGGATGGACCCTGAGCGGCCGTGGCGGAACCGAACCGTTGTCAGCACGGACCGCCGTGAGCTGATCGAGAACAGTTCATCCCGGTATACGACTTCCTCACCGGTGGAAGCTCTCCGGCTGATCGAAGAGAGCGACAGGCCATGCGTGTTTGTCGGGAAGCCATGCGATGTTGCCGCCGTGGCCCGGCTGCGAGCCACTCGACCGAAGCTGGACAGAAATCTCGGGCTCGTATTGAGCTTCTTCTGCGCGGGGACGCCGATGTCGGCCGCCAGCATGAGACTTGCCGGTGAGCTGGGGTTCCCGGATTCGGAGAGCATCACCTCCCTGCGATATCGGGGCAACGGCTGGCCCGGAGACTTCAAGGTCACGGCGGCGAACGGGGGGACTGCAAGTGTGAGCTACGAGAGCTCATGGAGCCAGTTGGCAGGTCGTCAACGCCAGTTGCGATGCCAACTCTGTCCTGACGGTCTCGGCGAGCTCGCCGACGTGACCGGCGGTGATGCATGGCACAGGAAAGACGAGCAGGGTCCTGGGATATCGCTGATCCTGGCCCGTACGACTCGCGGTCGAAGGATCGTGGAGGGGGCGGTGGACGACAGATATTTGGAGGTGACGCCGAGCGGCTACGCCGAGGTCGTGGCCGCCCAGGGGCTGGTTCGTCGCCGGATGCTGCTGCAGGCAAGGTTGGCGGCGCTGCGGTCGCTGCTGCTTCCTACGCCGAAGTTCCCGGGCTTCAGGTTGGCGTCGGCCACAGCCCAGCTGAGCGTGAAGGCTCGAGCGAAGGAGTATTTTGGAATGCTTAGGCGTGCGGTTCAGCGGGGATATCTTCGTCCCGAACCTCGCGACACTTCATTCGATGAGTCAGACAGGAGTAGCTGACATGCGGGATTCTTCAGCGGCGCTGGTGCGGCTCTACGGTCGTGGCGCGGTTGGCCGGTCGGTTGTCGTCAAGCTGATCAATCGACTCGAGAGGGGCGAGATGTACTCTCCCACGTTGCGCGAGATCTTCAGGCAGTATCACGAGGTCGACATCGGGATGTATACGCATGGCGGATGCTTTGTCCCCTACGCATTCGGCCGAAACACGACTATCGGGCGGTACAGCTCCATCGCTCGGACGGCTTTCGCAGCCACGCTCGATCATCCGACGGACTTCAAGGGTATGCATGGGTTCTTCTTCAACTCGAATCTCGGGTACACCGACCGTGTTCGAGACTACGGCGAGCTGAGAATCGGCAACGACGTCTGGCTCGGCCACAACGCCATCGTGACGTCGAACGTCCGGGATATCGGGGACGGAGCCGTGATCGGCGCCGGGGCAGTGGCGTTCAAAGACGTTCCGCCGTATGCAATCGTCGTTGGAAATCCGGGTCGAGTGGTACGTTATAGATTCCCACCGGAGACGATTTCCAGTCTGATTCAGGAGAAATGGTGGGAGCGCGATATTGACGAACTGGCTCCAGATGTGGATCGATTTGCAGAGGGTGCAATCGGCCCGCCTGAATGGAACGGGTGAATCCGGGAACCAGTTCTCTCGCCCACTTAAGCCAGGCTGCGCCCCGTCATCAACCAGATCGTATTGATCGCATGGCCGCGGACCTTGAGTGAGGCACCGGGCTGGCGACCGAGCCACAACGCTCCCCAGCCAGCGACGGAAACGACGTGATGGATCAACTTGATCACCATATACAGAGCCACATGCCGGGGCGGGTGGTGCTTCTTCCAGTAGCGCAAGTCAGCTTTCTCCATTGTCAGGTAGTACCTGACCGGGTAGGCCGCCGAGCTCCCGCCGCCAAAATGAATTGCTTTGGCCGCGGGGTGGTAGATTCTATCCCAGCCCTTGTCGCTGAAGCGCTTACACCAGTCGGTGTCCTCCCCGTAGAAGAAGAATCCTTCGTCGAGCAACCCAACCTCTTCGACGGCCTCACGGCGGACCATCATGAAACACCCCGAGAGAACCTCTGCGTGGTGGGTGTCGGCGTAGGTCTCGATCCCCAGTGCACGCCCCTCCAGCCTAAGCAACGGAAGTCGGCGCAGCCAAAGATAGTCACCGCAGGCATTGCCGATCGTGGGGAACCGCCGACAGTTTCGTCGTGTCTTCAGGTCACGATCGATTGTCCGCGGACCTACCATCCCTACCCCGGGATGCGTGACGAGATAATCCCACAATCTGTCGATGACACCGTCCAGGGCAATGACGTCAGTATTCACCAAACAATATGCCGCTCCCCTAGCGGCCGCGAATCCGATGTTGTTCGCCTTGGCGAATCCCAGATTCTCCGTGTTTTGAATCAGCCGGACCTTTGGATACACCTCCAGTAGCGCATCTTGCGATCCGTCCGAGGACGCGTTGTCGACCACGATGATCTCGATCGAGGCCCGTTCGGTGTTCTCCAGGAGCGAGGCGATGCAGTCGAGCAGGTACTGGCGGGTATTCCAGTTCACTATGACGATCGAGACGTCCGGTTTCGATTGCATGAGCCTAGCGTATGGTCTGGACACCGTCGTGGTGGCGTTTCGTGGTGATGGTAGTGCTGCGATGATGGTTGCCCGTCGTGTGGGCTGCGGGCCATCAGCCGACACGAGCGCCGTGGCATGCGCCTGCGCTGACTGGGCTGTTGGGATCGGTGAACACGCTGCGCTCCAGGTGGGTGCGCTTGGTTCGGAGTCTCGGACGGTCCTTGCTGATCTTGTACTCAGCCCAGAAGCACGCCCGGTCTTCAGCCTATACAGCGAGGGAGAGCAGCTTCCCGGTTTTCTTGTATGGCAGCAGGGTGACGACTAACATCCGGACATGGACGGAAGCAGGGGGAAGCTGCGCCCAGCTTCGCGATCAGAACGTGGCCCACACCTCGGTTCGAAGATCGCAGCAGGCGGGATTCTGGTCGTGTTCGCTGGCCTTGCCGCATGCACAACACCGTCGGCGCCAGCAGAGACCCCGGCTCCCTCCAGTTCGACGGCGTTGCCAGAGTCGTCATCACTCTCAGCATTGCCGACTCCGCAGCCATCAGAGTCGCCGACGGCGTCAGCCGCGCAGTCAGGTGGGCCTAGTGCGACAGCTACCTCGGTAGGAGGGGGGTGGCCGGACGCATCGAGCACGGGTGTACCGGAGGGGACCGAACTGACGAACTACACCGGCGGGTGCGAGATCACCAAACCGGGAACAATCATCGATGCGATGGTCGTCAACTGTGGACTACGAATCCACGCATCGGACGTGAAGATCACCCGCTCTCGGATCAAGGGCAACATCAACCTTCGCGACACGGCGGCGGGTCACTCGTTCACGATCTCCGACAGCGAGGTCCACGTCGGAGACAAACTGATCACAGGTATTGGTAACGGCAACTTCACCGCCGACCGGGTAGAGGTCACAGGTGGGAATCGCTCCATGTATTGCGCCACCAACTGTAGGATCGAGAACTCTTGGGTTCATGGTCAGTCCGGTGATCCCGCTGGAAAGGCTCATTTCAGTGGTATCCGCATGAGCCAGAACACGGTCGTGCGTCACAACACGATTATCTGTGACGCACCGCGGACGCCGCCGGGCGCAGGTTGCTCTGCGGCGCTCACTGGCTACGGAGGTTTCGCTCCGGTGCGGAACAATCTCATAGAGAAGAACTTCTTCCTCCGTGGCGACTCATCCTTCTGCGCCTTCGGCGGCTCCACTAGGGGAAAAGAGTACTCTGACCAGGCTGGTCATATTCGATTCGTCGACAACGTCTTTCAACGTGGATCAAACGGAAAGTGCGGCAACCTTGGACCGATCAGTGGATTTGATCCGTCAGCCCCAGGAAACGTCTGGCAGAATAACACCTGGGATGATGGGACCGAATTGACGCCGCCAAACTTCGGGAGGTAGTGGCGGGCGGTTCGGCGTTTCAGCCGATGTACTCCTGGTGCTCAATACAAGGTCGTTTTTTTAATTCCGGTCCGAGGCCGGCTACGGCCTGAGTTGAGTGCCGTCATCCCAGGTGTTGCCAACCCAGCTGTTGCCTGGCGCCGTGGAGTCGAACGAGAAGATCGCTCCTAGATTTCCGCAACGCCCCGATGCTCCCCGCACGAAGACGTTGTTGATGAACCGGATGTTGCTGGCTCTACTTGAATACGGCTTACTCTGAGAAGATCCGCCGTAGGCGCAGACGGTCGAGGTCCCGCCGTAGAAAATGTTGTTCTCGATCAGGTTGTTCTGCACCGGGGCAAAGTCGCCGTATCCGGTCAATCCGGCAGAGCAGCCCGATGCAGGCGGCAACCTCCGGCCGTCGCAGGTAATGGTGTTGTGTCGAATCGTCGTGTTCTGGCTCATGCGGATACCACTGAAATGAGCCTGGCCCGCGGGGTCACCGCCCTGACCGTGTACCCACGAGTTCTCGATCACGCAGTTGGTCTCGCAGTAGACAGATCGACGACCTCCAGTGATCTCGACGCGATTGGCGTGGAAGTTCGCGCGCATCAATCCGGTGTTTAGATTGTCGCCGATGCGAACCTCGCTGTCGGTGATCGTAAAGGAGCTTCCGGAAGCGGCTGACCGCACATCCACACCGCCGTTGATGAGCGACCGAGTGATCCTGACACCAGGAGCCTGGATCTGGAGCGTGCAGTTGACCGTGCGAGCGTCGATCACCACATTGGCGGTGGCGATGGTGCAGGGCCCGGTATATGGCGACAGCGTCGTGCCGGCCGGAACCCCGGTGTTGGCGGCGTTCGGCCACCCGCCCGATGGTGGCGCCGGGGTGGTCGTGGGTCCGGAGGTAATCGTAGGAGATGCGGTTGGTCGAGGGGGCGAAGTGGGCGGCGCGGACGGTGTTGCCGTGGGCAGAGGAGTCGAGGTGGGTGGGGTGGTCGGTTCGGGCGACTCGGTCTCGTCGTAGCTGAAGGCGACGTCAACCAGGTAATGCTTGTCGGACTGGGTCCTCGGGAATGCCTTGCCGTTGCGATAGAGCGCTCGATGAGCCGTGAGTGGCCCGTTCGCGCGATCTGCCGTGAACTCGTCGGCGCCCACCGCATACTGGCCGGCGGAGGAGTACAACGAGACGACATAGCGCTGACCAGCTGTCAGAAGGACGGGAGAGGCCAGCTGCACGTCCAGCCAACCAGGACTGGCCTCTGGCGTGAAGTAAGACTTCGCCAACAGCCGTCCACCTGAGTTCCACAACGCGGCACGGTGGGTTCCCCGGGAGCCGGCAACGTAGACACGCAGGGCCGTCACCTTGCCTGCGACGCTGCTGCTGAACTCGATGCCGGCCTCGATCGGGCTGTCCGATCGCACGATGACCGGCTCGCCACCGGCTCGTACCAGCCCACCGGTCACCGGGGACGCGGCCGACCTGGAAGAGGCTGCATAACTCAAAGTCGAGACCAGTAGCGCTACGATGACAGTGACGCGCAACCATTGCTTGCGCCGCGTACCAGATTGAGCAGTTCCGGTTGCTGAACTGTGACGCATAGCGGTTTCGCACATCCTTGGCCTCGGCGAGTGGTCTGATCCGACCAAGGTCGGACGGGACTCATCCTGAGGCAACGTTGAAAAGTTGTCAAACTGTTACAAAAGGGACTCAACCGATCTGATCATGCTCGGCCATTTGACTCGTGCACTTGGCGGAGCCGGGCGATCGGCGCTGTCGGAACTCGTGGCCAGTTCCCGTGGACGCGCGTCCCCGGTTCCGTACGATATTCAGAGCGGCTGATCAGAGGTCGTTCTGGGTCGGACCGGGTGGGGCGGCGGCATCATATGTCGCACCTGCCCTGCGCAGCTGCCGCAGTTCGCGCCTCTCCAACAGGATGCAGACGCCCCAGGCAGCGAGCCCGATCGCAGCCGCGGATCCCACTGCAGCGAAGTTCGGGAGGTCGAGGAACCGCTGAACCGCGAGCGATGGAATCGCGGCGACGAAGGCGGCGATGATTCCGTTGCGCATCGTGGCTAGGTAGGTGTGAATCGGAAGCCCGATGACCCGACGAAGTATGAAGAGCTGCACAGCCATCGCAAGCACCAACGCCAACAAGAGCGACAGCGCAGCGCCCGTCGGTCCCCACCGGACCGACAGCGGATAAATGGTGGCGAGCACCAACACTGCTCGGACGATCGTGACGAGACGCTGTCGCTCTGGCTTGCCGATGGCCAGATAGACCGAGAAGCTCACCATGGACGCCATGTAGACGACGACGAAGAACGCATAAATTGAAAATGCAAGCGCCACCTCGGAGAAATCCGGCCGCCCGTATGTCAAGACGAGCAGCGGCTCAGAGAATATCGCCATGATCGTCGCCATCGGAAGCCCGAACATCCAGACGAGGCGTGACAGCTGCCCGACTCTGATCTGCAGAGTCGGGCGCACATCCTGAACGGTGGTGAAGATCGGTACGACCAGGGGTTGGACCACCTTGGAGAACAGCATCAACGGGAAGTTGGCCAGGGCGGTGGCCATGGAGTAGAGCCCCAACAGCGCTGTGGTGGAAACTCGGCCAAGCACGAAGGTGTCGGCCTGCAGGATCATAAAGGTGAGGAGCGGCAGCCCTGCCATACCCTTGGTGAATTTGAACAGATCGCGTCGCGCTTCGGGATCGAGCTTGAAGCTGGGCTTGATGGGGACGAAGACGAAGGACAGGACGCAACGCAGGAAGGCTTCGAAGATGACCCCGAGCATCAGCGCCCAGGCGTTCTGGAGCTGATAACCGACGATGACGGTGAAAATGGTTGCCAGGACGCCAGCGCCCTGGGTAGTCCACAGTGTGGCGCCGAATTTGAACTGGCGTTGCAGCGCGTAAATTCGCGGGCTGGTGAGTCCCGTGAAAAGCATGGTCAGTGGTGCCGCCAGCAACAGATCGTTCAGCTCCGGGATGTCGTAGAACGTTGCGAGTAGTGGTGCCAGCGGAAGGGCGATCATGACCAACGCCAGCCCTCGGACTACCCCGAACCACCAGGCGACATTGAGAAAGGCAGGGGTGTCACCCTTCTTGTTCTGGATGACCGCCTGCGCGACCCCCAACTCGGTGATCGCCTCGAACAGGCCGATCACAGCAAGGGCAATAGCCATCACCCCGAACTGGTCTGGTGCGATTACCCGCGCGAGCAGGATGTTGCGGCCCAACCGGGCGAGTCGCTCCACGATGGTGCCAGCCGCCAGCAGGCCGCCTCCACGTAGGGCGCGCCGGTCCATCCCGGTGCCGGAGGGCGCTTGCTCTGGCGCGTTCATCTGGTCACGGACACCAGCTTCCTAGCTAGGGCTTTTCTCGTCAGCTCGATGAATGGGGCGGTCGCCCCCGCTTCGCCCACAGCGTTCACGAGACCACCGTCTCCGGTAGGGCCGCGGAACATTGTCTTGAAACTCTCGTGTTGTTGCCGCGCACGCACTCACGATCAGGATCGGCACCTGCCCCGGCGATGTCCCAGAGGCGCCAATCTCGGATGTTGTGGCCCTGCTTCGGGGTGGGCGAAGAGGCCGTTTTCGGGAAGCGGTTTCCGCCCTCGGCGAGGTGAGCGCGGTTGGGCTGCCTCGCAGCGCTGTGCGAGATCAGATCGGTGCTCATCAACACGTCATGATCGACCGACTGGTGACCGAAGTCGCCCAGGTCGATTGGCAGTAGAAGACGGGCGGCTGAGCTTGCTACCGGAGAACCGGTTGAGGACTGGGCCGATGATGCCGTCACAGCCGGTGAAGGCGCGCGTCGCCGGCAACGACATGGCTGCCAGGCCGTCGAAAGCCACGGACGACGAGTTTTCGATTGAGCAGGTCGCCAATCCTCGACGGAGCGACGTCGCCGTGACGCTGGTGGCAGCGGACAGACCGAGCCCGCTGGTCATTGCCGGGCGTCGGCGAGGATGCTCGCCCCCTCCAGTGTGTGGGCGATCTCTGGGATGTCCTCGATGAGTTCCGGGTCCAGGTGCAAGTACTGGGTGGTTTTCCGCTTCTGATCGATATCTCGGTACACACGTTGCACCTCCTCCTCGGTGAGCCCGGTCGCCGCCGCGATCTCCGATGTCGGCGCATGGTTGTTCTTACCGTACAGACACAGATCCATGCGCTGATACGGCAGCGAGAAATAGAACTCCTCTTGCGACTGGGGCAGCGAGTAGGTGTCCGTGGTCGACGGGCGTACGCGGATGGCCTCGGGCACACCCAGGTGCTCGGCAAGGGCGTACACCTGGGACTTGTAGAGGTGGGCGATCGGCTTGACGTCCGCCGACCCGTCGCCCAGCTTCACGAAGAAGCCCTGGTCGTATTCGAGTCGGTTGGGGGTTCCGGTGGTGACGTAGTGCAACCGGTCGGCGTGGTAGTACTCCATCATCTTGCGGATCCGCTGCTTGAAGTTCGTCGCCGCCACCACACCGAGGTAGGCCTCGGTGGACAGCCGGTGACGGCTCTGGTTGCCGTCAGGATCCTCGACCACCACCGAGTAGATCCGGAGCATGTCGGACTCGGTGACGCTCGGGAGCACGATCTTCGACTTCCAGCCGGGTCCGTAGTCGGGCACCACCTTGCGAACGGACTCGTCGTAGCGCCGGTAGCAGCCAGCCGCCTCCAGCGCGTCGGCGATCTCCTCGAGGGTGGATTCAAACCCGAAAGTGTCGGAGACCGCCGTACTGAGCTCGATGGTCTCGGGCGACGAAGCTCGCTCGGGCATGTGCAGTCCGAAGACCCGCTGGCTGCCCAGAGCCCGAACGCACAGCGCCGCGGTCACACTCGAGTCGATCCCCCCGGACAGGGCGATCACGGCACCCTTGCGCTTGGTGGCGGTCAGGTAGGCGCGAATCCGCTCGCTGATGCGTTCGGTCTCTGCGGCCAGATCGAGAGCAAGGCTCTCAGGCCCGAATGGAGTCGGTGGTGTCATCGGTTTCCCTTTCAGCAGAGACGAAGTCGATTATGTGAGCTGGCTCCGGCGGCGTCTGCGCACCAACCCATGCGGGGTCGGTGATGAACTGCCGATGGATGAGCTGAGTGGAGAGCACGGCCAGGACACGCATGTTGTCGGTGTTCCCAAAGCGACCGCTGCGGGTCTTCGCCTTGGCCACCAGACCTGCCACCTGGCGCGGGTCGAAGACCCCGCTCGCCAGCAGCGCAGCGGGAGAGACCGCGTCCTCCACCCAGTCCGGCAGGGTGCCGCCGGGGAAGAAGCTGGCAGCGTCCGGCGCCCGGTAGGGCTGTTTGGCGCGATGTCGGATCTCTTCGGGAACCAGGTCCGCGAAGGCAACTTTGAGCAGGAACTTCTCGTCCAGACCTAGGAGCTTGTGGCGGGCCGGCAATCGGTTGGCGAAGTCGACGACGTCGCGGTCGAGGAACGGGAACCGGCCCTCGACGGAGTTCGCCATCAGCATCCGATCGCCTTGGGACGCGAGGATGTAGCCAGGCAGCAGCGTGGTCATCTCCAGCCACTGTGCGCGCGCCAGCGGGTCCCAGCGCTGGCTGCCGTCAGGTAGCTCGGTCGCCAGATCCGGTTGCGGAGCGGTACCGACCGCATCGCGGATAGCGGCGGTGAGCATGCTCTTTAGTGCGGCCGTGGACTTCCATCGTGGTCGGTGTGACATCGCCGGATCGGTCGGATCCAGGTCCTGGCCGAAGAAGCCGCGAGCGAACGCGGGCGCCTGTCCCGGGTTGCGTGCCATCCACGGGTAGAGGAGTTCGGCTGCCCTTCCACGGACGGCGGAATCCGGATCGCGAGCCCAGAAGTCGCGGATCCGGGCTTCGCGGTAGATGTCGTAGCCGCCGAGGACCTCGTCCGCACCCTCACCGGTGACGACCACCTTGTAGCCGCTGGAGCGCACCAGCTTCGACAGCAGGTACAGGGGCGCCGGTGCGGAGCGCAGGACGGGCGCCTCTGCATGCCAGACGACCTGTGGGAACACGTCCGCGATGTCACGGTGCGATACCACGATCTCTTGATGGTGGGTTCCAAGTCGCTCAACCATGCTGCGCTGATACTGGCCCTCGTCGAACTCGGCGTCGGCGAACCGCAGCGAGAAGGTGTCGAGGTTGGCGTCGGTGAAGTGTCGTATCGCGGCGGCCGTCACAGCGGAGTCGATGCCCCCGGACAGGTACGCCCCGACCGGGAAGTCGCTCCGCTCGAACCGCAGCCTGGTTGCCTTGATGATCAGTTCACGGAGGATCTCGGCGTTCTCGCGCAGGTCCTGGCCAGGCTCCTGTCCACGCGGGGGAAAGTCGATCCGCCAGTATGGCTCACTGCGAAAGCCGTCTGCGTCGAAGATCGCGAAGTGGCCCGGCGGCAGCTGGCTGACTCCCTCGAACACGGTTCGCGGCGCGACAGTGGACCAGTAGGTGAGTGTCTGATCGAGCCCGACGGGATCGAGGGCTCGCGGCACCGAAGGGTCGGCGAAGATGGCCTTCACCTCGGAGGCGAAGCTGATGCCTCTCGGTGTCAGGTGATAGTAGAGCGGGCGCACGCCCAAGCGGTCCCGGGAGAGGATCAGCTGTCGCTGTCGACGATCCCACAGGCCGATGGCCCACTGACCGTTGAACTTGTTGAAGCAGTCGGCCCCCCACTCCTCCCAGGCATGCACGATCACCTCGGTGTCGCTGTGCGTGGTGAAGCGGTGACCGCGATCGTTGAGCTCGGCAGCTAGCTCGACGTAGTTGAAGATCTCGCCGTTGAACGTCACCCACAGGTTGCCGTCTTCGTTGCCGATGGGCTGCGCCCCACCCGCGAAGTCGATCAAGGAGAGGCGAGTGTGGCCGAGGACGGCCTGGTGGTCACGCAGGTAGCCGCTGCCGTCCGGTCCGCGATGGCCGAGCCGTCCCATCATCGCGGTAACGACGTCGAGATCAGGAGGTGGGCCGTCGGTGACGATCCCGCAGATGCCGCACATCAGTGTGGAACGGCAGCGTCGGATATCAGGACGCGCAACGCGATCGGATCAGTGAGGACCGCTAAGTCGATCTGATCGTCGCGCAGCGTGATGCCGAAGACGTCCTCCAGGAAGATCGCTGTCCGCACAGCCTCGAGCGCCGGGTCTGCGTACGCCGTCCGCTGCTGTTCGTACTCCGCTAGAAGCTGATCGATCAGGTCGGCGTTCACACCGATCCCGCGGCCTGACCGGTCTTCGATTGCACGAAACGAGTCAGTCCCTCGATGCTGCCCAGGTTCTCGGGAACGGTCTCAGAGTCCTCCACCGAGATCTCAAAGTTCTCCTCCAGGAATTCGATCAGTTCGAGCACTCCGGTGGAGTCGAGGACTCCGGCTTCGAGCAGTGACTCATCGGACGCCGGCAACCGCGACTCATCACCGAACAAATACGCCGTCGTGATGAAGTCAACAAGCTGGCTTGCAATCAATTGATCCATGGATGTGCGCCCCGACCATCTCGTCAATGCAGAATTCGACCGTGCTCATCTGCAAGCCCGGCCGGCCCCGGCCAGCCAGGCCTCTGGGACGCTTGATTGTACTATGCGACTGAGGGTCCTGTGGGTGCGAATTCGCGGCGTCATCGGTGGAGGGTGCACGACCTTGGGTACGGACGGAAGGCGGGTGCATTCAGTGCAGCGTGGGATGAACTTCAGCGACTTCCTGCTGGCCCAGGGCGAGGCCGACGTGGCCGCGGTGGTGGACGGTCGGCAACGCCAGACCTACGCCGAGCTGCGCCGCGCTGCTGCCCGGATCGTGGCGGAGCTGCAGCAGGCAGGAGTGGACCCAGGTGCTCGGATCGGGTTGCTCGGCGGAAACTCGGCGTTCTGGGTGGCCGGTTACCTGGCCGCGATGAAGCTGGGAGTGGTGGTGCCGTTTTCGGACAAGAACGGTGTCAACGATCTCGCTGCTCAGGCTGATTGGGTGGACTGCTCGGCTGTCCTGATCGATCGACGCCAGCAGCGACGCCTGGGATCGGCTTTCGGCGCGCGACCTGTGATCACCGATGCGGTGCTCGGTGAGAACGGAGCGAGTTCGTGGCCCATCACCGCCGCTGACGCGGCCGCGGATGCAGCCTTGATGTTCACTTCGGGCACCACGTCGAGGCCCAAGGCAGTGCGCGCGACCCACGGCAACCTGATCGCCAACACCACCTCGATCATCGACTGCCTCAGCCTGACGGCGAGTGACCGGATGCTGGTGATCTTGCCATTCCACTACGTGTTCGGTGCTTCTCTGTTGCACACTCACCTGGCGGTTGGCGGCAGCATTGTGCTGTGTAACACATTCACCTTCCCCGAGACTGCCGTCGACCTGATCGACAGCGAGGCCTGCACGGGGTTCGCCGGTGTGCCGTCGTCATACCAGCTGCTGTTGCGGGCGAGCAGCTACGGCAACCGGGAGTTGGGGTCGCTGCTCAAGGTCCAACAAGCAGGCGGTCGGCTGACTCCCGCGCTGATCGAAGAGCTGGCCGCTGCCCAACCCGGTGCCGAGGTGTTCGTGATGTACGGGCAGACGGAGGCCACTGCGCGGCTTTCCTACCTTCCGCCGCACCTTCTGGTAAAGAAGCTGGGATCGATCGGTCGGGGCATCCCGGGAGTCACGCTCGAGGTGCTGAACGAGGCCGGCACGCCAGTGGTCCCCGGTGAGCCGGGCGAGATCGTCGCCCGAGGCGCCAACATCTCACCGGGGTACTACAACGACCCGGAGGCGACGGAGCGCAAGTTCCGCGACGGAACGCTGCGAACCGGTGACCTGGCCACCGTGGATTCAGAAGGCTTCATCTTCATCGTCGGCCGGAGCGGGGATTTCATCAAGTCCTGGGGCTACCGGGTCTCTCCGCAACAGATAGAGGAGGTGGCCCTCGCCCATCCTGGCGTTTCCGAGGCTGCCGCCGTCGGGCTGCCGGACCTGGCGGCCGGAGAGGCCGTCACGTTGGCGATTGTCGCCGTACCTGACATGTCCGTCGATGTTGATGCGCTGCTGGAGTTGCTCCGTTCTCGATTGCCCAAGCACATGGTGCCCGAGGTGATCCATGTCCTCGGTGCCTTGCCGCTGACGGCGAGCGGCAAGATAGCCAAGCCGGAACTCCGAGAACTGCTCGCCGGCATCCGGTCTCAGGTACCCTCAAAGGGTCTGTAGATCGACGGGGGGAACGATCGTGAAGACCAGTTCTTGGTCACGCTTGGTCATGGGTGTCGCCGCAGTAGGGATTCTGGGTGCCGCCTCGCTGTACTTCTTGTGGGATCCCGAGAAGAGCTACGATCCGGCACCGAACACTGCCACCTCGGCGATCACGGTCGAGACGCTCGAACAAGCATCCGAGTCCAGGGTCTTCTTCGGTCACATGTCGGTCGGCAACAACGTTCTCTCTGGCGTCTCGGAGGTGTACGCGGCCAAGGGGGTAACTGGGCCAAAGGTGGTCGAGATCCCGGTCGGCGGCTCCGTGCCGACGAAGGCGGGCGAAGGGGCACTCGTGCACGCCCTCATCGGCCAGAACGGCCATCCGAGGGTCAAACTGGCCAACTTCGACTCCACGCTGCGCTCCGGCGTCGCTGATCAGGTGGACGTCGCGCTGATCAAGTTCTGCTACGTGGACATCAGGTGGAACACCGATGTGGACGCGTTGTTCGCCGAGTACAAGCAGACCATGGCGGGTCTGGAGCGGGACTTCCCGGATGTGCGCTTCCTGCATGCCACCGCCCCGCTGACCGTGGGCCCGGAGGGGATCAAGGATCACATCAAGTTGGTGCTAGGGCGTGACGACAATGCGGCGCGTTCACGCTACAACGCCTTGATTCGGAGCAACTTCGATGACGACCAGGTCTTCGACCTGGCTGCCGTCGAGGCCACCGCTCCTGACGGCGAGACCCTCCCGTCGTTGTACCCCGGCTACAGCAGCGATGGTGAGCACCTGAACGCGAGCGGTGCGTCGAAGGCGGCGGTGTTGCTGCTGGAGACAGTGGCCCAGTCCGGGCGGGCCTGAGGCCAACGTCGTGGGAACAATTGCATTCCAGCTTTCAAGGCTTACCCACGACGATCTGCAGACCTTGCGGGACTCTCGTGTGTTCTTCGCTCACCAATCGGTAGGTAGCAACATCCTGAACGGGTTGGAGCTGCTGTGTAGCGCCGCCCATGAGGTGGCTCCGAGGATCGTCGAGACCCGAGCGCTTGTCCAGTCGAGTTCGTTCCTCGCGCACGCCAAGGTAGGCATGAACCGCGACCCCCGCGGCAAGCTGACGGAGTTCGCGAACATCTTGGACGATGGACTCGGGGCCGAGATCGATGTTGCGGTGATGAAGTTCTGCTATGCCGATGTCACGGCGTCAACCGACGGGACCGCACTCTTTGACGCGTACTGCACAGCCATCGACGATCTGCGAGAGAGGCATCCAGGGGTCAAGTTCGTTCATGCGACCGTTCCGCTGACCACTGACCGCTGCTGGAAGGCCAAGACGAAGGCTCTCCTTGGTCGCGATGATCGGCGTGGTCCGGCCGACAACCTCGCCCGCGAACGCTACAACTCGATGGTGCGGGCTAGGTACGCGGACACTGACGGCGTGTTCGACATCGCAGCCGTGGAGGCGACCATGCAGCAGCAGCCGACGGTACGACACCTGTCGGGCCAGCGGTACCTCGTCCTCAACCGGGCGCTCAGTTCGGATGCGGGACATCTCAATAGCCTAGGCTCCCAGGTTGCTGCTGCAGAGTTCGTTCGCGCCCTGGCGTCGACCCTCCAGTAGTTTCTGTTGGGTGAGACTGCGTGGAGTGGGGGTAGACGTCACGGACGTGCGGCGTATCAGCCGGCTGATCGAGCGCCGCGGTTCGAGATTCATCCACCGCTGGTTCACTACCGAAGAAGTTGCAGAGTGCGGAGTCAGTGAGTCACCGACGGTGGCGTTCGCGGTCCGATTCGCCGCCAAGGAAGCGGTCTGGAAGTCGATCAGAATCGACTGGGACGGATCGGTGCCATGGCGCTCGATCTCGATCCTGGGTGCTGATGCTGCGCCCACGGTCAAGTTGGGCGATGAGGTGGCCGCTGCTGCCCGAGACCTCGGAGTGTCCGCAATCAGCATTGCCGTCGTAGTGCACGAGTATCGCGCCATGGCGGTGGCGATCTGCGAGGAGGGCCGTTCCATTCCGACATGATCGGCAGTTGCGTGGGTGAGTTGCGATCCCCGTGCTGTCGTGTTGGGTCGCGGGTGATCACGCCCTGGGTTGGCGCCGACGAGCGCGTCAGCGGATACTCAATCGGCGGTGCGGTCCGGTGGAGGTGATGGCACCGACCCGGGTCTTCGGCCTCAACCTTCGGAGGGAGTCGGTGCATTACCCGTATGGGAATGGGAGTCTGGGTTGGCCCCGGTGTGGCGGTCTGATCTGGCCCCACCCTGAGGATCGACACGCCGCTGTGGCGGCTTGACCTGGCCCCACCTGTGTTCGGGTGGACCGTTGGCTCGTGGATGTTCACGGCCGGCGGGAGGCCCCTGAAGTGAGGTCCAGGGTGGAGCTGTTCGAGGCGATCCGGCGAGACCATCGACGAGAAGGTCTGTCGATCCGCCAGCTCGCGACCAGGCATGGGGTGCACCGCCGCACGGTGCGGGCGGCGTTGGCGTCGGCGGTGTCAGCGCTCTTCTAGATGTGGACCAGTAGCGCTCTTCCAGAAGTGGACCACCTGACCAG
>NZ_BAAAYX010000009.1:276459-295196 GCF_039536605.1 Microlunatus aurantiacus | reverse complement strand
TCAACGGACGGCTCGAACACCTCCGCGGCTCAGCTCTCGGGTTCCGCAACCTCACCAACTACATCGCCAGATGCCTACTCGAAGCCGGCGGATTCAGATCTCGACTACACCCTCGATTCTGAAGAGCCATCAATGTCAGGGACACTCAGCACTGCGGATCTGGCTCTACTGGATCAAGACGGCTCGCTACGCTCGCCGACGCTACGGTCCGTGTCCTCGCTTGCAGTGCACTGCCCCTAGAACTCAAGGGTGTCCTGATCAGCGCTCGCGCCGCTAGTACGACGGTACTTCGTGTTCTTGCTTTGGGCGCTAACGGTCGGATCCGCCAGCGTGACTGCTCCATCGCGCCTGAGCCTCCTCAACCAGTTGCGCACCACCTGATCGCTCAGGCCAGTTTGCGCTGCAATGTCCGATCTGGACAGTTCTTTGTCATCTAGCGCGCGGAGGATTTCCATTCGCCGATCTGCTGGTGGACGCCGAGAAGCAGATGAGGCCGAGTCCTGAGTACTGGCAAGCGCAGCGACGCTTAGGTGATAACGGGCCCACCGCCGGTCACCTTCTTGAACGGCCAGTTCGCGTTCGACCAAATCCTGGAGTTCGGTCGTGGCCAACCGAGAATCGATTCCGGTTGCTGACCGATATGACCCGTTGTCGATTGACTGGCCCTCCCGCATCATCGCCAGTCCGATGCACTGACTGTCAGAGAGCTGCCCAGCAGTGAGCGATCGAATCCACTGCACGACCTCGTCGCTCAGCAGGGCATGATTTGGGATCGCAACGCTAAAACTCGATATGCGGTCTTCAAACGCAGGGAGGCTCATTCCAGCTGCCCGAAGTGAATTTATCATCTCGCGAATCCCAGAGCCGCGATTCTCGCAGACCGTCCCATTCGAGTTCGGAATCGGGACGTCTTCAAGAATTCTAAGCAGCCTTGCGTTCCTCGAAGAGGACACGCCGCCACTGACGATCGAGTCGAGCGTGACGGGCCCGAAGAGTCCGCCCGGGTTGCGCACCGTCAGGCGGTCGGGGTACATCTCGATCTGTACTTGGGTCCCACGAGATGCGACAGACAGATCTCTATGGACAAGTGCGTTGACGATTGATTCCCGCAGGGAGGTTTCTGGGTACTCCCATGCGTCACGTCTGCCGGCGCCAGTTACGGTCGAACGGCGTGCCATATTCCGGCGAATTGCAAGCAAAGCATCGCTGACAATCTGTGGTATCGAGCCTTCAAATGATGCGTTGTCAATGAACCGCTCGCCGGTTTGGCTAGAGCCTCCATCCACAGTGGGGTAATGGACGAAGGTTGCCATCAACTGGGGGAAGAATTCTTGAGGATAGATGCCAAGAGCTAGGAGCCCACCAAGGGTGCAGGCGTTGCCGTCAAGGCTAAGCACGCCGGTTTTCGCGAGAATCTCGCCGTCGGACATCCTGTCGAATACCCGTGTCCTCGTCGTCCGCAATCGAGACAGATAGGAAGCTACGAGCTGCTGGTCAAGGTGCTCAATATTCGTGGATGGGACCGGTTCTTCGTCATCGCGAGGCTGCCCTCGGTTTGCGATCATCATCTGAACTTCGTAGCTCGATAGACGTCGGTCACCATCGTGAACGCGAATGTAGCTGCCCTGTGTTATTCCGGCGCCCTTGTAAAAACAGGGCTTGAGTGATCGGTCGATCTCTGGAATCTCTGCTACAACTAAGTCCCTACCATCGATCTCATTGATGCGAATTAGTGGCCTAAGTTGCGGTTCCATCTCATCTGAGCACAGGTTGGCAAGCCGCGTTGCCATGGCGCTGGCGTCGTCTACGCCTACGATCTGGAACCCCTGCGCTTCGTCCAGGCCGAGTACGAGCGTGCCGCCCGTGGCATTCGAGAAAGCGGACAGAGTTGCTCGAACGCTCTTGTGCATCTCACGCGAAGCTCTCTTAGCCTCGACTTCCGCGATGTCTCCGCTAAGTCGTTGAAGCGAAGACACGAGATCCTTCAACTCACTGTCCGTGACCATGGTCACGATCATGTCAGCATCATGTTCATAACGCCAGCATCATGTTCATCATCATGATGCTGGCCGAGTGGTTGCCGCGATGCGAGTGGCTCGCCAGCAGACTGCTGTCGCTGGCGCTACGCGGCGTCAGCTGGGACCACGTGACCTCAGCAAGTGGGCCGCAGCTGACAGCAATGCTGAGACCTAACGAATGATGATCGACGGACCTCAACGCACAATCCGCTCGTAGCCCGCACAGATCCGGACCCGATGCCCTGGATCTAAGGATCAGCGAGTTGATCCGTTCCCTAAGACTGCGTGACCAACTGAGTGACAGACGTCTCGGATCTGCGTGGTTCGCGATGGATGCAGGTAGACCAATCTGAGCGCCATCCCCCTAGTCGTCGGCCAGTTTGTCCACCTGATAAGGCAGAGGTCCGTGGTTCAAGTCCACTCAGGCCCACCGCATGTCCACCCCGGTCGGTGACGAACCCCGCCGGAGGAGCCACCTCGGCGTGCTCCGAGGTAGCCCTTCCCGAACCGACCTTGGTCAGAGGTTGGTCTGGGCCTCCAGCGCATCGGGGTAGCGACCACCCTGGATGTCGATCTTCGACGACAGCTCGTCGAGCTGGGTGAGCTCGGTCTCGGTCAGGACGACGTCGGCCGCAGCGAGGTTCTCCTCGAGGCGGTGACTCTTCGTGGTCCCGGGGATCGGCACGATCCACGGCTGCTGGGCCAGCAACCAGGCGAGGGCGATCTGACCCGGAGTGGTCCCCTTGGCGCGCGCGATCTCCTTGACCTCGGCGACCAGGGCCAGGTTGTGCTCGAGCGCCTCGCCGGCGAAGCGGGGGATCTGGGCCCTTAGGTCGTTGGCGGCGAACGAGGTCGACGAGTCCACGGTGCCGGTCAGGAACCCCTTGCCCAGGGGGCTGAACGGGACGAAGCCGATGCCGAGCTCGGCGCAGACCGTAAGGATGTCGGTCTCGGGCCGCCGCCACCACAGGTTGTACTCGCTCTGGACGGCGGCGACCGGCTGGACGGCGTGGGCCCGCCGGATGGTGTCAGCCGCGGCTTCCGACATGCCGAAGTGCCGCACCTTGCCGGCGTCGACCAGGTCCTTGACCGCGCCGGCCATCTCCTCGATCGGGACGTCGGGGTTGACCCGGTGCTGGTAGTAGAGGTCGATCACCTCCAGCCCGAGCCGCTGCAGCGACCCTTCCACGGCGCCGGCGATCTCCGACGGCCCCAGCATCCGGTCACGCGGCTTGCGCTCGACGGGGTCGATGTCCTGGGCGAACTTGGTGGCGATCACCACCTGATCGCCGTACGGGGCCAGTGCGTCGCCGACCAGCTCCTCGTTCGCGTGGAACCCGTAGATCTCAGCGGTGTCGAAGAACGTGACGCCGAGATCGACGGCCTGGTGGAGCAGGCTGATCATCTCCTGCCGGTCCGGGGTCGTGCTGTAGCCGCCGGTCATGGTCATGCAGCCCAGTCCGATGGCCGAGACCTCCAGCCCGCTGGTGCCCAGTGGTCGCTTCTGCACGTTCTTCTCCTTCGTTCGGTGGGGGACTAGCTGGTGGGGATGCGGTGGTGAGGGATGTCGTCGGTCGGGTTCGGGTTCGCGGTCGTCGCGGCCGTCTCGGCGATCTCGGTGGCCCACCAGGAGGCCAGCAGGTCGAGCGCGTGCGCGGTGGGTGAACCCGGCTCGGCGGCGTAGATCGTGAGGGTGAGTCCGGGGTCGGTGATCATGTCGACGCTCTCGTAGGAGAGGTCGAGCTCACCGACCACGGGATGGTGGAACAGCTTGCTGCCGGCGCCGTGGAGACGGACGTCGTGACTGCTCCAGCGGCGCCGGAAGTCGCTGCTGCGGGTGGACAGCTCACCGACCAGGTCGTGCAAATCCTTGTCGTGCGGATCGCGTCCGGCCTCGGTGCGCAGGATGGCGACACACGTGTCGGCCGCGACCTCCCAGCGGGGGTAGAAGTCGCGGGCGTCCGGATCGAGGAAGGTGAAGCGGGCGAAGTTCGGCGGTGCGTCGGTGGCGCTGGCGTACACGGCGGTGTGCATGGCCCGGCCGCTGTGGTTGGTGGCCAGCAGATCCATCCGGCCGTTGCGGACGATGGCCGGGGCGGCGATCGTGTCCAACACCCAGGTCAGACTCGGCCGCGGCGTCCACCGCCTGCCGGTCCGTCGACGCTGCCGCATGCTGGCACCGGATCCGTCGGCGGCGCGGGCGAGATTGAACAGGTGCGCGCGCTCGGCGTCGTCGAGCTGCAGAGCGCGGGCGATGGCGTCGAGCACGGAGGCGGAGACACCACCGAGAGCGCCGCGCTCGACCTTCGCGTAGTACTCCACACTGACTCGCGCGAGGGCGGCGACCTCGCCGCGGCGCAGGCCCGGCACGCGGCGGGAGCCGATGTCGGGCATGCCGGCCTGCTGCGGGGTGATCTTCGCCCGTCGTGAGGTCAGGAACTCACGCACCTCGGCCCGGTTGTCCATGATCTCGACGGTACGGGGAAACGGCTGTCGGAGGGATCCCCTGTCAGTACCCCTCTGGGCAGGGACCCCCTCCGCTCCCCGGGCGACGTACTGGCAGTACACCCCTCGTCAGGGCGTTCCTCGCCGGCCGTCCTCTCCCTAGCGTTGCCCTCATGATCGGCACCCAGCACCTCCGCCACCTTCGCGCTCGGCGATGGATCCAGCCCCTCGGGCTCGCCGTCGTCCTCGCCTCTGTCGCTGCCTGCGCCGCCGGCCCGGGCGGCCCGGGCGGCCCGGGCGGCCGGCCGGCACCCGGCTCTGCTGCCGGCGATGACACCCGCCAGCCGTCGCCGGCGGTGTCGAGCGTGGGGTCACCGGACCCGTCGACCGGTGTCGCCACGCCCACGACGGCCCCGACCACCGCGACGGGCCCGACCACCGCGACGGGCCCGACCACCGCGACGGGCCCGGCGACCTCGACGCGTCCGGCGACGGGTGCCATCCCCATCCGGGTCACCGTCGGCGACCGGGTCTTCACCGCCGAGCTGTACGACAACCCGACCGCTCACGACCTCGCCGACCAGCTGCCGCTGACCGTGACCATGGACGATCTGCACCGGCTCGAGAAGACCGGGCCCCTGCCCCGGGCCCTGACCACCGAGGGCGTCCCCGCCGGGTCCGACCCGACGATCGACGAGATCGGTTACTACGCGCCCGGCCGCGACCTCGTCCTCTACTACGGCGACGTCGGCTACTTCAACGGCATCGTCCGGATCGGCCGCTTCGACGATCCCATCCAGTCCATCGCCACCGAGTCCGACGGTCTCCGCGTCACCGTGGAACGCGCCTGACATGCACCCGGACCGCCACCGCCCCACCTCTTCCGATCCGTCGCCGGACGGGCGGAGCACGGCCGACAGGCCCTTGCCCGACCGGCTCCCGCTGCCCTCGCTGCTGGTGTTCGCCCTGTTGGGGTTCCTGCTCATCTCCACCGAGACGATGCCCGCCGGCATCCTGCCCCAGATCGCCTCCGGGCTGCAGACGTCCGAGGGCCTGGTCGGCCAGCTCGTCAGCGCCTACGCCCTCGGCACGGTCGTCGTCACCATCCCGGCGATCGTGCTCACCCGCCGCTTCCGGCGCAAGCCGCTGTTCCTGATCGGGATCGCCGCTTTCCTGCTCGCGAACACCGCTGCCGCTCTGTCCCCGCACATCGCCTTGTCCCTGCTCGCCCGCTTCGTCGCCGGCGGCCTCTCGGGGATGTTGTGGGGGATGCTGGCCGGCTACACCGTCCGGATCACCCCGCCCGCCTCAGCCGGGCGGGCGCTGTCCCTCGTCGCCGCCGGAGCCCCGGTCGGTATCGCGTTCGGGACGCCCCTGGGGACCTGGCTCGGGGTGACGTTCGGCTGGCGCTGGTCGTTCGGCGGTCTCGCTGTCCTGACCGCCGTCGTGGCGGCGCTGGCCGTCCTCATCGTGCCCGACGCCCCCGGTCAGCAGACGTCCGCGCGGATGCCCCTGGGGCGGGTGATCCGCATCCCCGGAGTCGTGCCCGTCCTGCTGGTGATCTTCGCCTGGATGGTCGGGAACACCACCACCTACACCTACATCGCCCCGTTCCTCAACGCGGCCGGCTCCGGGGTCGCCATCGAGGTCCTGCTCGTCGTCTTCGGGCTCGCCTCGATCGCCGGCATCGTGGTCACGGCGGCGCTCGTCGACCGCCATCCGCGTGCCCTGCTCGTGGCCTCCCTGGCCGGCTTCAGCATCGCCGGCGTCGTCCTGGTCCTCGGCTCCCACTCGCCCACGGCGATCTACTGCGCGATCGCCCTCTGGGGACTGACGTTCGGCGGCGCGTCGCCGCAGCTGCAGCGCCCCCTGAGCGCGGTCAGCGGTGACGATGCCGACGTCGCCAACTCGTTCCTGCCCGTCGCCTTCAACCTGGCGATCTTCGTCGCCGGGATCTTCGGCGCCGTCGTGCTGACCACCGTGGGCGGCCTGCTCCTTCCCGTCACCATCACCGTCTTCGGCGTCCTCGGTCTCCTCGTCGTCCTGCGCTGCCGGAACGCCATCTACCCCGGCCGCGCCGACCCGACGACGTAGGTCCAGGTGCCGTCGCCCGGCAGGCCGCCCACGGCACGTCCACGGCGACCTGCCCGATGGGGCAGCGCGCACGTCCCGATCGGACGCGTCCACGACCTTGCCTCGCCGACGACGGGGCTGGGATGGTGGCAGGTGCGTCAGCCGGACGATCAGGGACGGGTGCACGGTCACGCACGACCAGAGGCGGGGTGAGCAGATGCCGACCGGACCTGCGTTGCGTGCCGGTGACACGGTGATCTGTCCGTTGATGGACGGGCCGAAGCCGCACGTCGGTGGTCCGATCACTCCCGGTGCGGCCGTGCCCACGGTGATGATCGGCGGCCTGCCCGCCGCCGTGGCGAACTCGGTGCCGGGTGGCATCGTCTGCGTCAGTCCCGCGCCGAACGGGATCGCGATGGGCAGCTTGACGGTCCTGATCGGGGGCTTCCCGGCCGCGCGGGTCGCGGACCTGTCGTTGCACGGGTCGCCCATCGTGCCGGGGCCGGGCTGCCCTACGGTCATCATCGGCGGTTGACGGGCCCGAGGGCCGAGTCGGACAGGAGTCGAGCATGGGTGCGGGGACCAAGGACGATCCCTGGGTGCTGTCGACAGCTCCGGGGACGTCGGCGTACGAGATGTACGTCGACCCGGCCGACGAGGACGTGCTGATCTGTCAGGTGGGAGCCACGCGGCTCAGCTACCGGCGGCGGGCGATCCAGGACCTGCACGACTGGCTCGGAGCCCAGGGCGAGTGGGTCGATCTCGGCGCCGCGGACGAGAAGAAGCCGGCCAAGGACGGTACGGTCGAGGCCTTCGGCCGCTCGGCGGAGAACCCGGTCGGCGGCTGGTACGGCCTCCGCAACGGCTACCGCGGCCGCTTCGGCATGTACCTGCCGCCGTTGCTGGAGCACCTCGGCCTGGTCGAGCTCACCCACGAGGCGCGCAACAACCGGGTTCGCGCCATCGGCTAGTGCCGGCCTGCCGCTGCCGCTGCCGCTGCCGCTGCCGCTGTCCCTGAACGTGACCGCAGGGCCGCGGAACGGTCTGTCGACCGTCCCACGACCCCGCGCTCAGGACTGCTGCGTCAGATCAGACCCTTCTGGGTCAGCCAGTCCTTGGCCGCCACGTTGGCCGACGCCTTCTCCTTGCCCTCGACCCGGTCGCGCAGGGCGATCAGGTCCTCGGTGGTGAGCTGGGCGGACACGGCGTTCAGGATCTCGCCGAGCTGATCGGTGTAGGCCGAGTCCGCGACCAGCGGCACGATGTTCTGCGACGAGATCATGTTCTTCGGGTCCTCGAGCACCACCAGGTCCTCGGCCACGAGGGCGGGGGAGGTGGTGTAGATGTCGGCCACCTGGACGGAGTCGTCCACCAACGCCTTGACCGTGTCCGGTCCGCCGAAGTCCTCGATCGGCACGAAGGTGACGTCACCCTCATTGGTGCCGACGTTGTAGACGCTCTTCAGACCGGGGATGCCGTAGCCGAGCTCACCGAACTGCGGGTTGGAGCCGAGCTTGAACGGAACGATCTTCGACAGGTCCCCGATCGAGGTGAGGCCGTTGTCGGTAGCGGTCTTCTTCTTGACCACGTACGCGTCCTTGTCCTCCGCCGCCGCCGACTTCAGCACCCGCAGCTTGTCCTTGGCCACCGCGTCGGTGAGGGCGGCGTCCACGTCGGCGGTGGTCCGCTGGGTGTACTCGGGATCGTAGTAGGCGAGCAGGTTCCCGTTGTACTCCGGGATCAGGTTGATCGAGCCGTCGCGGAGCGCCGGGATGGTCTGCTGACGCGGACCGATGTTGAACTTGGTCTGGACCTCGACACCCTTCGCGGTGAGGGCCTGGGCATAGATCTCGCCCAGGATCTCGCTCTCGGGGAAGGCGAAGGAGCCGACCACGATCGTGTTGCCGCCGCCGGAGGGGGCGGTCGAGGCGGGAGCGGTCGGGTCGCTCGATCCGCAGGCCGTCAGGGCGGCGAGCAGGGCGACGACGGTCGCGGTCGCCGTGATCCGGGCGAGTCGGAGTCGACCCCGCTTGTGGTTGGTGGTCATGGTGCTTCCCTTCGTGTCACGCGTTGGTGAGCGTGCTGGTGGTGGAGCGAGGAGGTCGTGGACGGCGTCGTTCCGCGTCGTCGGCCAGGCCCTTGGTGGCGGTGGCGCGTTGGAGGAGGGCGAACAGCCCGTCGAGGACGAGCGCCAGGGCGGTGACCAGGATCGCCCCGCCGAGGATGAGGTCGTAGTCGTTGAGCCCGATGCCGCTGGTGATGATGCGACCGAGACCACCCAGCCCCGCGTACGAGGCGATCGTCACGGTGGCCACCACCTGCAGCACCGCGGCGCGGACGCCGCCGATGATCAGCGGCAGGGCCAGCGGGATCTCCACCTGGGTGAGGATCTGCCACTCGGTCATCCCGTTGGCCCGGGCCGCGTCGATGGTCTGGCGGTCGACCGACTCCAGCCCGGAGTAGGCGCCGGCCAGCATCGACGGGATGGCCAGGATGACGAAGGCGATGGTGGCGCCGACGATCGGTGCGGTGTCGTAGGACATGACGTAGCCGAACACCATCAGCAGGAAGAACAGCACGCCCAGGGTCGGCAGCGCCCGCATCGACCCGGTGAAGGCGATCACCGACTGCCGCCCCTTGCCGGTGTGACCGATGTAGAAGCCGAGCGGCAGGGCGATCAGGGCCGCGATGACCACGGCGACCGCGGTGTAGACCAGGTGCTCCACGAGGCGGTCCTGGATGGGCAACGGGCTCTGGCTGCCGGGGACCCAGTTCGCCGGGTCGACGATCCAGGCCAGCGCACTCAGCAACAGGTTCATCGCGCACCGCCCGTGGCCGCTGCGTCCAGCGGGGACACCGCCACCTTCCCGGAGCGGCGTCGGAACGGCAGCAGACCGCCGGTGTCGTTCCAGGGCATCAGCAACCGGCCGAGGGCCACGATGATGAGGTCGAAGACCAGCGCCAGCAGCAGACTGATCACGATGCCCACCACGACCTCCTCGAGGATGCCGCGCTGCTTGCCGTTCTGGAACAGGTAGCCGAGGTTGGCGGAGCCGATGATCACCCCCACCGAGACGAGGGCGATGGTGCTGACCGAGACGACCCGGATGCCGGCCAGCAGCACCGGGCCCGCGAGCGGCAGCTCCACCCGCAGGAAACGGCCCCGGGGCGAGAAGCCGATCGCTGTCGACGCGTCCAGGGTGGTGGGTTGCACGGAGGCGAGGGCGTCGGAGGCGGACCGGGCCATGATCGCCACGCCGTAGATGGTCAGGGCGACGATCAGGTTGGTCTCGTCCAGCACCCGGGTGGGGATGATCAACGGCAGGATGACGAACAGCGGCAGCGAGGGGATCGTGTAGAGCAGGCTGCCGCCGGTGATCACGATCGAGCGCAGCACCCGGTTGTGGTTGGCCAACCACCCGAGCGGGATGGACAGCACGAAGCTGGCCACGATCGGGATGATCGACAACCGGACGTGGTTGAGGGTCAGCGTGCCGATCAGCTCGAGGTTGGCCAGTGTCCAGTTCACCTGAGTGCGTCCCCCGTGTCGGACGACGTCGCCGTGTCGGACGACGTCGCCGGGTCGGACGAGGTCGCCGGGTCGGACGAGGTCGCCGGGTCGGACGGGGCGGCCGCCTCGCCCTCGAGGATGCCCACCGGGCGTCCCTCGGCGTCGACCACCAGGGTCAGCCCCCCGTCGCCCCGACGCTGCTGGAGATAGAGGTCGCGTTGCCCCCGGTCGGCCCCGATGAAGCTGGCCACGAAGTCGTCGGCGGGGTCGGCGAGGATCTCGGCCGGGGTGCCGGCCTGGGCGATCTCCCCGCCCTTCTTCAGGATCAGCACCTGGTCGGCGAGGGTGAACGCCTCGTCGATGTCGTGGGTGACGAACACGATGGTCTTGCCGAGCTCGCGTTGCAGCCGGTTCAGCTCGTTCTGGAGGTCGGCCCGCACGATCGGGTCCACCGCACCGAACGGCTCGTCCATGAGCAGGATGTTCGGGTCGCTGGCCAGGGCCCGGGCCACGCCGACGCGCTGCTGCTGACCGCCGGAGAGCTGGCGGGGGTAGCGCTGGGCGAGGGCCCGGTCCAGACCCACCTTGTCCAGCAGCTCCATCGCCGCTGCCCGCGCCTCCGCCTTGCCCACGCCGTTGAGGATCGGGACGGTGGCCACGTTGTCGACGACAGTGCGGTGCGGCAACAGGCCGGCTGCCTGGAGCACGTAGCCGATGCTGCGGCGCAGCTGCACCTTGTCCTGACCGGCCACGTCCACGTCGTCGATCAGCACCTGCCCCGACGAGGGTTCGACCATCCGGTTGATCATCCGCAGCAGCGTGGTCTTGCCGCAACCAGACGACCCGACCAGCACGGTGGTCTGGTGGGACGGGAGGACGAAGCTGAAGTCGTCGACGGCTGTGGTGCCGTCGGGGAACGTCTTGCTGACGCCGCGGAACTCGATCATGGACGACGGCTCATTCCGTAAGAGTCAGGCAGTGACAGGGGCGAACAGGGACGGGTGCACAGGTAGAACGGGAACGAGCCTAACCCGTGGCTCAGGAGTTCTTCAGGCCGCAGCCGGGCCCTGGATGCTCCCCGGCGGGAAGAAGGGCGTCCTCCGGGGCCTCCCTCGGGTCCCTTGCCCGGTCCGGCAGACCTGCCCGTCACCGGCCGAGACGGTCGATCCGGCTCTGCAGCAGGTGCTGCTCGACAGGGTTGTCGGTGAGCTCCAGGGCCCGCCGGTTCGCGCTCCGCGCCGCCTCGTGGTCGCCGAGCTGATCGAGCAGCTGGGCCCGGGTGGCGTGCAGCAGGTGGTAGCCGGCCAGCCGGTCGGCGAGGGCGTCCAGCTCGTCCAGAGCGGGCGCGGGACCGCGGACCTGGGCCAGGGCGATGGCGTGGTTCAGCCGGACCACCGGCGACGGGTCATGGGTGAGCAGCAGGTCGTACAGGGTGAGGATCTGCAGCCAGTCGGTGTCCTCCCACCGCGCCGCGTCGGCGTGGCACGCGGCGATCGCCGCTTCCAGCTGGAACCGGCCGGGACGTCGGAACGCGGCGGACCTCTGCAGGTGGTCCTCCGCCCGGGCCAGGGCGACCCGGTCCCACCGCTGTCGGTCCTGCTCGGCCAGCAGCACCAGGCCGCCGCCGTCGTCCCAGCGCGTACGGGCCCGGGCGGACAGGCCGGTCACCAGGGCCAGCAGCCCCCACGCCTCCGGCTCCTCGGGCAGGGACCGGGCGACCAGCTCGGCCAGCCAGACGGCGTCGTCGGCCAGACCGGGGTCCTCGGGCGACAGGTAGCCGGCGTTGTAGGTCAGGTAGATCGCCGTCAGCACCGCATCCAACCGGCCGGCGCGCTCCGACCCGGTGGGGACGGCGAACTCGATCCCGACGGCGGCGATCTTGCGCTTGGCCCGCACCAGCCGTTGCGCCAGCGTGGCCTCGGGCACCAGGAACGCCCGGGCGATCTGCGCGGTGGTCAGACCGACGACGGCCCGCAGCATCAGCGCCAGCTGCGCCTCCACCGCCAGCGCCGGGTGGCAGCAGCCGAACAGCATCGGGATCCGCTCGTCAGCGCCGTCCGCCGAGGCGCCGTTCTCGGTGAGCCGGCCGGCCGGGTCGGCGTCGGACTCCGCCAGCAGGGCCGCCCGGCTGTCGGCGAAGGAGAGACTGGCGACGGCCTTCTCCTCGCGCACCGACCGCCGGAGCCGGTCGACCGCCCGACGCCGGGCGGTCAGCGCGAGCCAGGCCCCGGGGTTGGCAGGGATCCCGTCGCGGCGCCAGCTGCTCAGAGCGGCGGTCACCGCCTCCTGCACGGCCTCTTCGGCGACGTCGAAGTCACCGATCCGCCGGTACAGGGCGGCGACGATCAGACCGGACTCGTCCCGGACGACCTGCGCCAGCGTCGCGTCCGGGACGGGTTCCTCGCTCACGGGTCGGCGACTGCTCAGCTCTCGAGGTGGCTGTAGTCGACGACCATCGGGCGGATCTCCACCGAGTTGCCCGGCAGCTCCAGCATCGGCCAGGTCCTCACCAGCGCGATCGCCGCGTCGATGTCGGGCACGTCGATGATGCTGAATCCCCCGATGTTCTCCTTGGCCTCGGTGAAGGGCCCGTCGACGACGACCCGGTGGCCGCTCTCCCCGTGGTGGACGGTGGTGGCCGTCTCCGGGCCGAGCAGCTCCGCCCCGCCGTCGACGAAGGCGGCCTCGTTCTGGCCGAACCAGGCGTAGACCGCGCGGTAGACCTCCTCGTGGCGCTCGGGCGGCACGGCCGCGTCGAGGTCGGGGCGGTTGGTGTACATCAGCACGTACTTCACGGTGGTGGCTCCTCGCCTCTGGGGTGATTCTGTCACCGCTCCTACGCGCGGGAGGAGCGGAAATCGACATCGTCGTACGAGGAGATCGGAAATCGGGCTCCGACTGCACCGGGGTGCCGGCGTCCCCGGCTCGGTCAGGTGGGGAAGGGTGCCGATCCGGGTACGCTCACCGGCCATGGCCAAGCGCAAGAGCTCCCCCCGTCACGGACACAGCGGCGACCCGCGCAAGCGCGCCGAGGAGCAGGCCCGCGCCCAGGCGGAGGCGGCCCCGGCCCTGGAGGAGGAGGTCGCCAGCGCGCTCGAGTCCGGCCACCCGATCGACATCGTCATGCTGGCCAGTGCGCTGATCGCGGGCCTCGACGCCGACCCGCAGGGGCCGACGGAGGAGCTGCCGTCCCCGGACGGGTTCGTCCGGATGTTCCTGGAGTCACGGGACGCGAGGCTGCACGCCCTGGCCTGGACGGTCTCCCGGTTGCTGCCCGACACCGGGCTCCGGGGTGAGGTGGACGGCGTCATCGCCCCCGGGACGGTGCCGGACTGGCTGGTGCCGCTGGACTCGCCGGAGATCGTGGAGGCCTGGCAGACCACCGACCCGCTCCGTGACTCCACCGACGTGGTCGTGGCCGTACGGGTGGGTGACGCCGACCTGTCGGTGATCGCGTTGATCGACTTCAACGCCGACGGCGCCGTGAAGGACGGCTTCGTCGTGCCGGCCCCCCTCGCCGCCGTGCAGGAGGCGCTGAGTGCCAGCGGGGAGACCGGGATGGAGGCGTGGGCCCTGGAACCGGCCGACGCCGCGGCCTGGTTGACCGAGGGGATGCGGATCGGGCGCGCGACCGAGCCGCCGTTCGAGTCGGACAGCTGGCCGCAGGCCCGGCCGCTGCTCGAGTGGGTCAGCCGGCTCTGCCCGGCCGGCGGCAGCGCCTGGTCACGGCCGGTGTGGCGGCGCGAGGACGTCGAGGCGCTGGTGGCCGAGTTCGCCGCCTCACCGACCGGTGTCGGCGTCGCGGACGCTCGGGACGTGCTCGTCGACGCCCTGTCCACCCTCGCCGAGGAGACGGCCGGCGACCCGCAGCTGCTCAGCGCGGTCCGGCTGGAGATCGGCCTGGGCTACCTGTGGTCGACCAGGCTGCACCACGACCTCGACCAGCTGCTCGGACTGCCCGGGCTGCTCGGTCCGTACGTGCGCTGGGCGCACGCGCGGCGGGGGGTGCCCGCCGACGACACCGACGAGGCGCTGGCCGCGATCGCGCACCACCGGGCCGCGTACGTCCGGGATGTGGCCGAGATCAACGCCGACGACGGCGACGGGTAGGTCAGGCGTGCCCGACCGCTGGGCCCTCGTCGCCGGTGGGGCCGGTGTCGCCCGAGACCGCGTCCTCGAGGTCGTCCTCGCTGATCGTGACGCCGGCCACGGGGTTGCCGCTGGCGGCGCCGCCGTCCTCAGTCTCGGGGAGCTCGCCGGCGGCCGGGGCCTCCCGGGGCGGTGCGCCACCGTCGCTGGCCCGGGCCACCCGGCTGGTGGTCTGGGCGTCGGCAGCGCGGGACTCCGGGTTGTTCCGGACGCCGATCGGCTCGGGGGGCTGGACGTCGTCGGTGCGGTCGTCGGCCTGCGGGGTGTCAGTCACCCGGTGACCCTACGCGGGGCCACCTCATCGACACGGCGTCAGCCGGACTGCTGGACACGGCGTCGGCTGGACTCCTGGACACCGCGTCAGCTGGGCTGGCCGACACGTCAGCTGGACCGTCCCGCCCGCAGACGGCCGGCCGACCGACCGACCGGGTCGCCGGCGGCGGCGGAGTGCCCCGCGTGACGAAGGAGCACGCGGGTCCCGAGCAGACCGACGACGGCCGCTACGTGGTGATCGACGGACGACGCAGGAGCGCGACCGACCCCGACATCCCCGAGGCCGAGGCAGCGGAGCTGCGCCGGGCGCTGATGGCCGCCCGTCGCGCGGTGGGGGCGGCCCTCAGGGCCGGGGACGCCGAGGCCGAACGGGCAGCCCGCGCGCGGGTGCAGGCCGCCAAGGTGGCCCTGGGGGAGCGAGGCACCCCGTGGTGGGAGCAGTCCGACGCCGAACGACGTCGACGGTGGCAGGGCTTCCTCGCCGACCTCAGATCTTCAGCAGGTTGAGCACGGCCTTCTCCACCCGACCATGGGTGCGGCCGTCGGAGAGGTCGTCGTCCAACGTGGCCAGCCGGGGCGAGATGGTCACCCCGTCGGAGAACAGGTCGATCACCCGCGGGTCCACGTAGGAGGCGCGAGCCACCGTCGGGGTGTTGCCCAGGTAGGACGACACCTGCTTCATGGCCGCGCTGACCGCCCGCTTGCGCTTGGACGGGGTGGTGGCGTCGGCATTGGCCCCGGCCAGCGCCACCGCGGCGATCACGGTGCCGTGCCAGGTGCGGAAGTCCTTGGCCGACACCTCGCCGCCGACCTGCTCCTTGATGTAGGCGTTGATGTCGCTGGAGGTGACGTCCTTCCACTGCCGCCCGTCCTTGTAGGCCAGCAGCTCCGGCCCGCCGCCGCGTCGCCGGAGCAGGTCGGCCACGGAGCGGCGGACCAGGTCGTCGGCCAGCGCCACGTACCGCTCCTGCCCGGACTTGGCGATGAAGTCGAACACCACGGTCCCGTTCTCCAGCGTCACGTGCTCCTTGCGGATCGTGGCCAGACCGTACGAGTGGTGGCTCTCGGCGTAGGCCTCGCCGCCGATCCGGAAGAACCCGAGATCCAGCAGCCGGAACGCGGTGGCCAGCGCGCGCTCGTACGACATCCCCTCCTGCTGCAGGTGGACGGCGACCCGGCGGCGGGCGCGGGGGAGCCGGCTGGCCACCTGGAGCACCCGATCGTGCTTGGACTCGTCCCGCTTGCGGCGCCACTCGGGGTGGTAGAGGTACTGCCGCCGGCCGGCGTCGTCGGTGCCGACGGCCTGCAGGTGCCCGTTGGGGTGCTGGCAGATCCACACCTCCTCCCAGGCCGGCGGGATGACCAGCTGCAGGCAGCGCTCGCGCTCGTCCGGGCCCAGCCGGACGCCGAGGTGGTCGAGATAGGAGAAGCCACGTCCGACCCGTCGCCGGGTCCAGCCCGGATCGGACGGGGAGACGGTCCGCAGACGCACCATGAGCCAGTTCTACCCTCTGTTGACGCTGTAAACCGACAGATTGCCGTCGGCTCTTGCCCGGGGCGGTCCGGCAGGCGCATGCTCGGACCCACGACCCGCGCTCGAGGGGGAACCCATGGTGGACACGGACCGACGGCCCACGGCGACCAGCTGGCGCGCGCTGCTGCTGCGGGTGCGGGAGGCGCTCACCCCGGAGGCGTACGAACGGGCGCCCGACTACGGCCCCGATGCGCCCGACTCGGATCGGGAGGCGTGGCTGCGTCAGCTGGGTCGGGTCCGGGACCTGCTGGAGGAGACCCGTGCGGTGGTCGCGGCCGGCGGCTGGTGCGGCGGCGGGGCGTGGTTCACCGTCCGGGAGCCGAACGGGACGGTCCGGGCGGCGAGTCTGGCCGAGTCGTTCGCGCTCCGGTCCCCGCGCGCCCAGGTGGCCGGCGGCTGCCTGGTGGGGATCATGATCCGGCTGGCCGACGACCCCGACCGGGTGCCGACCACCGCCGACGTGTGGCGGGCGACCGACGAGCTGCGCGAGGCGATGCACGAACGGCTGGGCCACGACTCCTACCCGCCGGGTCGGGCCTACCCGATGACGCAGCGGCGGGCCCGACTGCGCAGTCTGACCGCCTGGAACGACGCGCCCGAGCGGACCCAGGCCGACGTCCTCGACCTGGTCGATCGGGCCATCTCCCGCACCATCGTCGGTGCCGTCCGCGAACGCAGCGCCTCCTGAGCCCGTCGGCGAGGGTCGGCTCGCCGGCGGGCGGACGCGACCTCTGGCTGTCCCGCCGACACCCGGGTGCTTAGGGTGTCGTCCATGGCACTCGGCGGGCTCCGGATCGAGCCGGTCACCCCGGGCCACCTTCCCGCCCTGGACGAGCTGTTCACCCGGGGCGACCCGAGGAACTGCCAGTGCGCCTTCCTGCGGATGAGCTCGGCGGCGTTCGACGCCGCCGATGCCGGCTCCCGCCGTGACGTGCACGTCGAAGCCATCCGGTCGGCTCACCGCTCGGGGGCCAAGGCCGGGCAGATCGCCCTGGACGATCACGGTCCGGTGGGGTGGGTGAGCATCGGTCCCCGCACCGACTTCCCGCGGCTGGACCACACCCGGCTGCTGACCGCGACCGGGTCACAGCTGCCGGCGGTCGACGGTCCGCTGTGGTCCGTCGTCTGCTTCGTGATCGCCACCCGGGCGCGTCGCCGTGGCGTGGCCACGGCGCTGCTCGCCGCGGTCGTGGACTGGGCGTCGGGCCACGAGATCGCGGCCCTCGAGGGCTACCCGGTCGACACGGAGGGGCAGAAGCGACCGGGTACGGCGCACGGCACGGCACGGTGCGGTTGTTCGAGGGGGCCGGCTTCTCGGTGGTCGCCCGCCACCGGGACTCGCCGACGGCCTTCGGTCGGGCCGTGGTCCGCCGGCCGCTCGCCTGACGCGATACCGGTGCGGCCTCCCGCTGCACAGCGCCCCGGTGTGCAGCATCCCCGTGGGCACCGCCCGCTGACAGCCTCGCTCAGCGGCGCCCGTACGGGATCGCGGGCGGCGGCGCGGTCGACTCCGCGGGCACCAGGGTCGAGGGCAGCAGGACCGGATCCGGAACGGTGCCCTTGGTCATCCGCTGCACCAGCTGGTGGACGGCCAGCTCGCCCAGCGCGGTGCCCGGCGAGCGCATGATGGTCAACGAGGGCTGGGTGTAGGTGGCCATCTCGTCCGAGGTCAGCATCGACATGATGGAGACGTCCTCGGGCACCCGGACGCCGCGGTGGATCACCCCGGTCAGCAGACCGATGGCGGCGAACTCGTTCAGCACCAGGACGGCCGTGGTGTCGGGGCACTCGGTGAACAGGCGGTGGGCGAGGTCCCGGCCGGCGGTCGTGTCCTGGCCGGACTCGATGATCACCGGTGCGACCCCGAGGCGCGCGGTCACGTCCCGGAAGGCGCGCTCGGTGCGCACGTACGGGCCGTAGTTGTAGTAGCTCTCCCGGTCCTGGGTGCCGGTGACGAACACGATGTGGCGGTGCCCGAGGTCGTGCAGGTGCTGGACGGCCCCGCTGGTGGACTGCTCGAAGTCGATGTCCACGTGCAGGCTGTCCGAGGGGTCCGCGGTCCGGCCGATCAGCGCGTACGGCGTCGCCGTGGCCTTGAGCGCCGCCACCCGCGGGTCGTCGAGCTGGACCTCCATCAAGATCACCCCGTCGACCAGCTGCTGCCCGACCAGCTCGGTCAGCTCCCGGCCGTCGTTGGCTCCCGGCCACATCATCAGGTGGTAGCCGTACGTGCTGGCCGTGCGGGCCGCGGCGATCATGAACTCCATCCCGGAGCCGCCCAGCCGGTGGTCCAGCATCGGGTAGGCCAGCGCCAGGATCCGCGTCCGGCGGCTGGCCAGCGCACGGGCCACCGCGTTCGGCCGGTAGCCGAGCGCCTTCATCGAGGCCTCGATCCGGCTCCGGGTCGCCGCTGTGACCGGCTTGGTGTTGTTCACCACGAAGGAGACCGTGGCGATCGAGACGCCGGCGTGATCGGCGACGTCGCGCATCGTGGGCATGGTCCGTCCTCTCGACAGACCGGTCTCTCGACCGTTCCGGGTGAATTCTGGCCGTCGATCGGCCGGTGTCGGCAACAGGGGCCTTGACAGTTCCTGCACGGAGGCTACAGACTCCTGCACCAAGCGGTAGTTAATCGCTTTACCGCCTCCTCCACAAGTCTTCGTCGTCCCTCGTCAGGCAGCGGTTAACCGCTTTGATTCGGACCGGGTCGACCCATCCCAGCAAAGGAGCTGAT
>NZ_BAAAYX010000009.1:159509-276413 GCF_039536605.1 Microlunatus aurantiacus | reverse complement strand
CGCTGCCGCTGACTCTCACCGCGTGCGGCGGTGGCGGGTCGGACACGGGCACCGATCCGGGCTCGACCGAGCAGGTCACCAGCCTGTCGATCCTCGACTACTACAACAACGACCCCGACAAGCTGCTGGTGCAGAAGGGCCTCGACACCTGCGCCAAGCAGCTGGGGATCACCATCGACCGCGAGGTCGTCCCGGGTGACACGCTGATCGCCAAGGTGCTGCAGCAGGCGTCCTCCAAGACGCTGCCCGACGTGCTGATGCTGGACAACCCCGACATCCAGCAGATCGCGGCCACCGGGGCGTTGGCCCCGCTGGGCACCTACGGCATCACCGGTGACGGCATCCAAGAAGGGGTCGTCCAGGCCGCCACCTACGACGGCGAGCTCTACGGTGCCCAGCCGGTCACCAACACGATCGCGATCTTCTACAACAAGGACATCCTGGCCAAGGCCGGTATCGAGCCGCCCACGACCTGGGCCGAGCTCAAGGACAGCGCCAAGAAGCTGACCCAGGGCAAGCAGTACGGCTTCGCCTTCGACGGCACCGCCGACTACGAGGGTGCCTGGCAGTTCCTGCCGGCCATGTGGACCAACGGCGGCGACGAGACCAACCTGAAGACCCCCGAGGTGGCCGAGGCGCTGCAGCTGTGGAAGGACCTGGTCGACAGCGGCGCCGCCTCCAAGAGCGTGGTCACCTGGGGCCAGGGTGACGTGGCCGACCAGTTCAAGGCCGGCCGGGCCGCCATGATGCTGAACGGGCCCTGGAACATCCCGAGCCTGTCGCAGGAGAAGGACCTCAACTGGGGCACCGCGACCTTCCCGGTGAACAAGGAGGGCCAGGCGTCGGTCGCTCCGCTGGGCGGCGAGGCCTGGACCGTCCCGGTCACCGGTGACGACGCCAAGCAGGCCAAGGCGGCCGAGTTCGTCAAGTGCCTCAACTCCGACGACGTGGCCATGCAATTCGCCAAGGACCGCTCGGTCATCCCGACCAACCTGGAGCTGGCCAAGAAGTACGCCGCCGAGGTGCCGGAGATGGCCGCCTTCGCCACCCAGGTGGCGACCGCCCGCTCCCGCACCGGCAAGCTCGGGGAGAAGTGGCCCGACACCGCCAAGATCATCTACTCCGGCATGCAGCTGACCCTGACCGGTCAGGCCCCCGCCGCCGACGCGATGGCCAAGGCCGGAGCCCAGTAGGCGCGATCGCCGCCGCACCCCAGAGCTGGTCAGCTTCCGTGGTCGCTCCGACGACCACGGAGGCTGACAGCTCGGGAACCGAACCCGACGGAAGGACGCCCTCGTTGTCGAGCACCGAAGCACCGACGATCGCCGCGTCAGCAGCACCCCCCGAGCCCGCGCCACTCCGCCGCCGCCGCGGTCGACAGGGGGAGCGGCTGGCCAAGATCGCTTTCGTGGTCCCGGCCGCGCTGCTGATGGTCGCCCTGTTCGGCTACCCCGTGGTCAAGAACCTGACCATGTCCTTCCAGGACTACAGCCTGAAGACCTTCTTCACCGGCAAGGCGCCCTTCGTCGGGCTCGAGAACTACGCGCAGGTGGTGGCCGACCCGATCTTCACCAAGGCGCTGGCCAACACCGCGATCTTCACCGTCGCCTCGATCGCCTTCCAGTTCGTCATCGGCATGCTGCTGGCCCTGTTCTTCCACAAGAGCTTCCCGCTCAGCGGGGTGCTGCGGGCGCTGTTCCTGCTGCCCTGGCTGATCCCGCTGATCGTGGCCAGCGCCACCTGGAAGTCCATCCTCGACCAGGACACCGGCATCCTCAACGGCTTCCTGCAGGGCATCGGGCTCATCGACACCCCGATCCCGTGGCTGAGCTCGCCGGAGTACGCGCTGGTCGCGGTGATCATCGTGAACGTCTGGATCGGCATCCCGTTCAACCTGACGCTCCTCTACAGCGGGCTGCAGGACATCCCGGAGGAGCTGTACGAGGCCGGCGCCCTCGACGGGGCCACCGGCTGGCGGGCGTTCTGGCACATCACCTGGCCGAACCTGCGGGCAGTGGTCGGGGTGGTGCTGATGCTGGGCATCATCTACACCCTCAAGGTGCTGGACATCATCCTCGGTCTGACCGGGGGCGGGCCGGCGAACGCCACCCAGACCATCGCGCTGCAGTCGTACCAGCGGTCGTTCGTGGAGTTCAAGTTCGGCCAGGGGGCGGCGTTGAGCAACATCTTGATCGTGCTGTCCCTGGTGTTCGCGGTCATCTACCTGCGGTCCACCCGCCGCCAGATCGACGAGTGAGGACGGACATGACCAAGGAAACCCAGATCTCGACCAGGACGGCACGGCGCGGGTACGTCCGCACCGCCATCGCCATCGTCCTGCTGGTGATCATGTTGTTCCCGATCTACTGGATGGTGAACGCCTCCTTCCAGGCCTCGGGCAACACCCTGAACGCCAGCCTGATCCCCACCAACCCGAGCCTGGCCGGCTACGAGGTGGCGCTACGGGACCAAGGTCGCAACCTGCTGACCAGCTTGTTGATCGCGTCCGGCACGGTGGTGATCACGCTGCTGGTGGCGACCCCCTGCGCGTACGCGCTCGCCCAGTTCCGGTTCGGCTGGGTGGGGGTGGCCCTGCTGCTCATCCTGATCACCCAGATGATCCCCGGCATCGTGATCGCCAACGGTCTCTACTCCATGTACGAGAGCATGGGGCTGCTCAACTCGATCCCCGGGCTGATCTTCGCCAACTCCACGGCCGCCGTCCCGTTCGCGATCTTGATCATGCGGTCGTTCATGCTCGGCGTGCCGCCGTCCATCGTGGAGGCGGCTCGGGTCGACGGCGCCGGGTTGTTCCGGTCGTTCATCTCGATCGTGGTGCCGATCGCCCGCAACTCGTTGATCACCGCCGGGCTGTTCACGTTCCTGTTCGCCTGGAGCGACTTCATCTTCGCCCTGACCCTGACCACCAAGGGTGACGTCCGGCCCGTCACCCTCGGCATCTTCACCTACTTGGGGGCCCAGGTGCAGAACTGGGGGCCGGTGATGGCCACCGCCACGCTGTCGGCGATCCCGGCCATCGTGTTGCTGGTCATCGCCCAGAAGTACATTGCCGCCGGGGCCACCGGCGGAGCCGTCAAGTAGTCATCTCCGTCACCGATTTCCACCTCACCGACACCGAAGGATCGTTCATGACCAGCACCGACACCTCGACCCTGCGCGTCCTCGTCTGGGGCGAGAACCGCCACGAGCAGATCGAGCCGCACGTCCGCGAGATCTACCCCGACGGCATGCACACCACCATCGCCGAAGGGATCCGCGAACACCTCGGGGACCGCGCGAGCGTCACCACCACCACCCTGGACGAGCCCGAGCACGGACTCACCGAAGAGGTCCTGGCCGGCACCGACGTGCTCGTCTGGTGGGGACACGCCGCGCACGGCGAGGTGGCCGACGACGTGGTGGAGCGGGTGCACCAGCACGTGCTGTCCGGGATGGGCCTGCTGGTGCTGCACTCGGGCCACTGGTCGAAGATCTTCGGCAAGCTGATGGGCACCACCTGCACCCTGCGCTGGCGCAGCGAGCAGGACCGCGAGCTGGTCTGGACGGTGAACCCCACCCACCCGATCGCCCAGGGGGTGCCGAACCCGATCATCATCCCCGCCCAGGAGATGTACGGCGAGTTCTTCGACATCCCGGCCCCGGACGAGCTGGTCTTCATCTCCTCCTTCACCGGCGGCGAGGTGTTCCGTTCCGGCTGCACCTTCCGACGCGGTCACGGCAAGATCTTCTTCTTCTCCCCCGGTGACCAGGACTACCCCGTCTACCACCACAGCGATGTCCGCAAGGTGATCGCCAACGGCGTGCAGTGGGCCACCAGCGACCGGCCCGAGCGGGCGGTGCCGACCCTGCTGCGCTACGACACCGACGACTTCTTCAACGGCCGTGGCTACACCGGCCCGATCGAGGACCACAGCGCCGACGCCCCCGCCGACCAGTGACGAGGATGAGTGACGCCCCGCTGAGGCTGGTCCAGGTCGGCGCTGGCGGCATGGGGCGGGCCTGGCTCGGCACCATCGCCGCGTACCCCGACGTCGAGCTGGTCGGGTTGGTGGACCTGTCCACCGAGACCGCGACGATGGCCGCGGCCGAGCAGGGCTTCGCGGCTGTGCCGATCGCCCGCTCGGTGGCCGAGCTGCTCGACGCCGGCGTGGCCGCGGACGCCGTGGTGAACGTGACAGTGCCGCAGGCGCACCACGCGGTCAACGCGGCCGCCCTGGCGGCCGGGTTGCCGGTGCTGTGCGAGAAGCCGCTGGCCGAGTCGGTGGCCGAGTGCCTGTCGATGGTGGCCGCCGCCGAGCTGTCCGGTCAGCTGCTGATGGTGTCGCAGTCCCGGCGCTACTGGCGGGCGGTCGGCACCCTGCGGGGTCAGCTGGCCGCGCTGGGTCCGGTGGCGTCGGCGTCGTGCCGGTTCTTCAAAGCCCCCCACTTCGGGGGCTTCCGGGACGAGATGCCCTACCCGCTGCTGATCGACATGGCCATCCACCAGTTCGACCTGGCCCGGCTGCTGATCGGCTCCGAGCCCACGTCGGTGTACTGCCGCTCCTACAACCCCGCCTGGAGCTGGTACGCCGGCGACGCCGCCGCTGCCGTGGTCTTCGAGCTCGGTGACGGGGTGACCTTCACCTTCGACGGCAGCTGGTGCGCTCCCGGGGTGGAGACGTCCTGGAACGGCGACTGGCGGTTCGGCACCGCCCGCGGCACGGCCACCTGGGACGGTGACCACGCCCCGGTGGCGGAGACCGACGACGGCGTACGGCTGCCGGCCGAGCTGCCCGACGAGCCGGAGCAGATCGCCGGTTCGCTGGCCGAGTTCGTCGCCACCCTGCGGGCCCGGGCGGCGGGGGAGGACGTGACCCCGAACGGGGAGGTGCACACCAACGTGCTCAGCGTGGCCATGGTCGAGGCGGCGGTCCGGTCCGCCGAGACCGGGCAGCGGGTCGAGCTGGCCACGGTGGTCCTGGACGCGTACGAGCGGGCCCTGGCGACCGAGCGGGATCCACGGGTCCGCGAGGTTCTGGCAGGGTGGACGTCGGTGCTGGAGGTCGTCGGCCTGCCTGGGGCCGGATCGGCTCCCACCGTGTCGCCGAGCGGATCGGGAGAGGTGTGATGAGCGAGCAGACGCTGCGGGTCGGGATGATCGGGTACGCCTTCATGGGGGCGGCCCACTCCCAGGGGTGGCGCAACGCTCCCCGGTTCTTCGACCTGCCCCGCCGGATCGAGCTGACCGCGGTCGCCGGTCGGAACGCGGAGGCGGTGACCGCCGCCGCCGAGCAGTACGGCTTCGCGGCCACCGAGACCGACTGGCGGGCCCTGATCGAGCGGGACGACATCGACCTGGTCGACATCTGCACGCCCGGCAACCTGCACGCCGAGATCGCCCTCGCCGCGCTGCGGTCCGGCAAGCACGTGCTCTGCGAGAAGCCGTTGGCCAACACCGTCGAGGAGGCCGAGGAGATGGCGGCCGCGGCCCGGGAGGCGGCGGCCCGTGGCGTCTTCGCCATGTGCGGGTACAGCTACCGGCGGACGCCGGCTCTGGCGTACGCGAAGCAGCTGATCGACGAGGGCCGGATCGGCACGATCCGGCACGTCCGCGGGCAGTACCTGCAGGACTGGCTGCACGACGCCGACGCCCCGATGACCTGGCGGCTGGACAGGACGGCCTCCGGGTCCGGCGCCCTGGGCGACATCGGCGCCCACCTGATCGACACGACGCAGTGGCTCACCGGACAGTCGATCAGCGGGGTCTCGGCCCTGCTGGAGACGTTCGTGACCTCGCGGCCCCTGGCCGGGGAGCGCTCCGGGCTGGGTGGTCACGGCGACACCTCCGAGGGCGCACCGCGAGGTGAGGTGACCGTCGACGACGCCGCGCTGTTCACCGCTCGCTTCGACGGCGGGGCCGTCGGCTCGTTCGAGGCGTCCCGGTTCGCCCTCGGCCACAAGAACGCGTTCCGGGTCGAGGTCAACGGCACCGACGGCTCGGTGGCCTTCGACTTCGAGGACAACAACGTGCTGCAGTTCTTCGACGGCCGCGATCCTGCCGGTCAGCAGGGCTTCCGCCGGATCCTGGTCACCGAACCGGAGCACCCCTACGTAGCCGCCTGGTGGCCACCCGGTCACGGGATCGGCTACGAGCACGGCTTCACCCATCAGGTCGTCGACCTGGTCACCGCGCTCGCCGAGCACCGCCAGCCCACGCCCTCGTTCGACGACGCGCTGCAGGTCCAGCGGGTGCTGGCCGCGGTCGAGACCAGTGCCGGCGACGCCTCCGCCTGGACCGGGGTCTGAGCTGCACCGAGCGCGTCTGAGGTAGCCGGAGCGCTACCTCAGACGCGAGCGGGCACGCCCGGACCGGCGAAGATGCGGCACCTGCACGATGTCTGGGGCACCTCCTCAGCGGGACCGTGGAGAGGTCGGATCATCTACGGAGGTGCCTGTCATGAGCAACCACTACGCGACGGAGCTGCTGGTCAGCCAGCACCAGGCTGAGCTGCGGCACGAAGCCGATCAGGACCGGCTGGCGCGACTGGCCCGACACGGCGGACCTGCTCGCGGTCCGCGCTCGGACGGGTCCGGCCGCTCGCGGCCCCGGTGGTGGGAACGGCTGAGGCTGTTCCGGTCCCCGGCCCTCGGGTCCCCGGCCCGGACACCCTCAGCGTCGGCCACCGCCCCCCCGGTGGGGCCGGTCACGTTCCCCACTGCCGCCCGTCGCCCCGCGGTCGCCCGTCGCCCCGTCGGCGCCGTCGACACGTCCTGCTGAGCGGCGGCGGTGAGCGGTCCGGAGGCGGACGAAACCACCTCGGCCCTGTCGGCGGGCGGTGGCACGATGAGGTCCGTGGTCAGGCAGCTGAATCCCCGGTCGGCCGGCTCGTCGCCGGGATCGGGAGCACGCCCGGCCGGCCCCACGTCCACCGTGCCGCCCGGCCCCACGTCCACTGTGCCGCCCGGCCCCACGTCCACCGTGCCGCCCGGCCCTGCTGCCACGGCGCCGTCGGGTGGCGCACCCGGGCTGGTCGGCCGGCGCGCGGAGCTGGACCGGCTGCGGGACCTGCTCTCCGAGGTGGGTCGAGACGGGAGCCGTCTCGCCCTGGTGGGCGGCGACGCCGGCTCGGGCAAGACGACAGTGGTCGACGCCTTCGTCGGTGGCCTCAGCGGCAGCCCGGCCGGCCCGGCGGCGGCTGGTCGCGATCCCGGCGCCCAGGTGATCCGGGGGCAGTGCGTGCCGCTGGGCGGGGACGGGCTGCCGTACGCACCGATCGTCGGCGCCCTCCGCGAGCTGATCGTCCGCCACGGCCGGGACCAGGTGCTCGAGTGGGCCGGGGCCAGCCGGGTCGGCCTCGGGGCCCTGCTCCCGGATCTGGTCGCCCCGCCCGCCGAGCCGGAGGCCCTCCGGCTGCAGCTGTTCGAGGCCGTCGCCCGGCTGTGGGAGTCGGCGGCGCAGACGGGTGCGCTGGTGGTGGTGATCGAGGACCTGCACTGGGCCGACGAGTCGACCCGGCACCTGCTGCGCTTCCTGACCGGGGCGCTGAGCGACGCCCCCGTGCTGGTGGTCGCCACCTACCGGACCGACGAGCTGGACCGGCGGCACCCGCTCCGCCCGTTCCTGGCCGAGGTGGGCCGGTTGGCCGGGGTGACCCGCCTGGAGATCGGCGGCCTCGCCCGACCGGAGGTGGCGGAGCTGCTGACCCGGCTGCTCGGCCGCACCCCGAGTGCCGTCGCCATCGACCTGGTGCACCGACGCAGTGAGGGACTGCCCTACTTCGTCACCGAGCTGGCCAGCTCGACCGCACGTGGCTGCGTGGACATGCCCGACACCCTGCGGGATGCCCTGAACGTCCGCATCCAGCGGTTGTCCGACCGGGCGCAGGAGACGCTGCAGGTCGCTGCCGTGGCCGGGCCCCGGGTGGAGCACGCCCTGCTGGAGCAGGTCAGTGACCGTACGCCGGCCGAGCTCGACACCGACCTGCGGGAAGCCGTCGACGCGGGGGTGCTGGTCGTCGACGACGACGGCTACGTGTTCCGCCACGCCCTGCTCCGCGAGGTGGCCCACGAGGACATGCTCCCCGGGCGGCACACCCGGCTGCACGCCCGGCTCGCCGCGCTGCTGGAGGAGAGGCCGTCACTCGCCCCGGGCACGGCCTCGGTCGAGATCGCCCACCACTGGTCGGCGGCCCACGACGCGGACAAGGCGTTCCGCTGGTCGCTGACCGCGGCCGCCCGGGACGCCGGGGAGATCGAGCGCTCGCTGGCCCTGACCAAGCAGGCGCTGGCCGAGACCCCGGACGACGCCCCGGTGGCCGACCGTGTCCGGCGCTGGACCGAGCGCGGTCAGCGACTGTCCAGCCTGATGCGCCCCGGCGCCGCGGAGGCCCTGCAGACCGCGGCAGACCTGCTCCCCGCCGACGCCGAACCCAAGGCCCGGGCCAAGGTCCTCAACCAGCTGGCCATGGTCGCCACCCTGGCCGGCGACGACGCGACCCGGGTGGCGAGGGAGGCGGTGGCCGCGGCGGTGGCGTCGGTCTCGCCGGTCACCGAGTCGCACGCCCGGAACACGCTCGGCGTCTGCCTGGTCATCCGGGGCGACGAGGACGCCGGGCTGGAGCAGCTGGTGCGGGCCGGCGAGCTGGGCCGCGGGAGCCGCGGCGCGATGCTGCGCTTCCACATCAACTACTCCGACGCCCTGCACCTGGTCGGGCGCTACGCCGAGGCGGTCGAGCAGGCGATGGCCGGGGTCGAGGTGGCCGCCGATCTGGGGCTGGAGCGGTCCACCGGCGCGATGCTCGCGGGCAACGCGGCCGAGCCGCTGCTCGCATTGGGGGAGTGGGACCGGGCGTCCCAGCTCATCGAGCGCTCGCTCGAGCTCGACCCGGCCGCCCACCACCGCGCGCACCTCCGGCTGCTGCAGTGCTGGCTGCGGTTGATGACCGGCCGCCCGGAGGAGGCGGAGATGATCCTGACCGAGTTCCGGGGTCTGATCAGCGGCCCGCAGGTGGCTCCGCAGTACGCGAGCCAGGTGATCCGGCTGGACGTCGAGCTGGCGCTGGCCGCCGGCGACGTCGACCGCGCGTGGGCGGACCTGGAGATCGCGTTCGCGCACTGGGACCGCTACCACCTCGCCCACTGCTACCCGTTGCTCTGGTTGGCAGCGAGGACGGCGGGGTCGAGCGATCCCGCCGCCGTCGGCCCCCGGGTGGCCCGGGTCCGGTCGCTGCTCGGGGCCACCCGCCCGGTCCGAGCCCGGCAGATCTGGGCACCGGTGATCGAGGCCGAGCTCGCCGACACAGCAGAAGCCTGGCAGGAGGTCTGGGAACGGACGACCACGACCGAGACGCCGTCCTCCCTGCGCCCCTACGTGGGTGAGCGGCTGGCCCAGCACCTGGTGGCCCGGCGGGAACGAGGGGAGGCGCGGGCGGTGCTGACCGCCGCGATCGAGGTCGCCGATCGTCTCGGAGCCGCGCCACTGCGGTCCCGGCTGGCCGGTCTGAGTGTCCGGGCCGGACTCCAGGGCGCCGCCGTCGGTGGGACGGCTGGTGCGTTGACCGGGCTCACCGCCCGGGAACGTGAGGTGCTGCGTCTGGTCGCGGCCGGTCGGACCAACGGCGAGATCGGCACGCAGCTGTTCATCAGCACCAAGACCGCCAGCGTGCACGTGTCCAACATCTTGGCCAAGCTCGGCGTCGGCGCCCGGGGTGAGGCGGCGGCGATCGCGTACCGGGACGGGTTGCTGGACGAGTCCGAGACCGACGGGACCCTGGCCCGGCGGCGACCCGCCTGACCTCGGTGAGCTGACCTGGGTGGCCTGCCCTGGACCTGGGTGGCCCGCCCCTGACCTGGGAGCCATTCGACCGGACCTCCGAGCCCGGCTACTGCTCGCGTTCGACCGCCCCGACGAAGCTGACCGGCTCGTACCGGTCGTCGCCGAGATCGACGGTGACCCGGAACCGACCGAGAGCGGTGAACGGGACGGCGAAGCCGAGGTCGATGGCGTTCTCCGCCCCCGGGGTGAGGGAGCCGAGGAAGCCGCCGGTCAGTGTCCCGGTCGGGTCGGTGACCAGTGGCGCCTCCTTGTCCTCGGGGCCGTACGCGGCCGTGACCAGCACCGTCGACGCGTCCAGGTCGACGCTCGACAGGTTGCGCAGCACCACCGAGACGACCACCATCTCGCCGCGGGTGGACTCCGCCCCGGTCATCCCGACGGTGGCCCGACGGCCCACCGTCCCCGCGATCTCGACCTCCACGCCGCCCTGGTAGCTGGCGATGTCGTCGAAGGAGAAGGACGCGTCCTCGTCGGGGCTCGCCGACCCGGCGACGGACCCGGTGGGCGAAGGGGCGGCCCCGGTCGAGGAGCCGTCGGAGCGTTCCGGGAGCGGGTCCGCGGGCGGCCGTCCGCAGCCGGCGAGCAGCATCAGCAGCACGGTGGCCGCGGCACCGGCGCCGTGGAGCAGTCCGACCCGTCGGGTCATGGGGGAACGGTAGCCCGGACGGCTCCCCGCGCCGTGGACCTCGCGGGCGGGGCTAGGCTGACGGCGTGAAGTGGACGTGGGTGCTGGCGCTCGGGGCCGTGGCGGGTGGCGTGGTCTATGCCGCCTACCGGAGGAACCAGCAGGAGCTGGCTGACGCGCGGCTGTGGGCCGAGGCGACCGACCCGGTCGTCCGGCACGGCGACGACGGCTGAGTCCCGGCTCGGCTCTCCCCGGCTCGACGGCGCGCTCGCGCCTGCCCCGACGGGGCCCGGGTCCGCCCGCCCAGCGGTGCGGGTGAGCGGCGCCGCCGTGAGCGGCAGGTCGGCACGAACGACGATCGCCGCGCATCAGCCCCTTCCGCACACAACGGTTGGGTGACGTGCAGGTGTCGAAACGGCGAACCGTTCATTTCCGGCTGGTACGTTCCGTCGCATCATGCCGCTGAACGTGACCTTCGACCCCCCGATCCTGACGCTCGCTCCAGGCCACGGCGGTCGGGCCGCACCGGCCCCGGTGGGACCCGAAGATCTCCTCCTCGAGGCGTTGCAGCCGGGCTTCACGGTGATCGCGGAGGTGACCCGGACCGAGGTCCTCACCCACCTGGACACCGTCGACGGCCGCCTGCACAAGGCCGGCATCGACCTGGCCCACCTGCCCCGCAAGCGCCGACTGGTCGCGGTGCACGCCGGGCAGCAGCTGGAGCAGCCGGTCACCGGAGCATGGCCACGACTGGCCACCGAGCTGCCCGACGGTCAGGTGGCCACCCTGGTCGGCCCGCCCTCGTGGATCCGGGCGCTGATCCCGTACGCGAGCACGGAGGCCGAGACGGTCACGTACGCGATCCGCAACGGCGACGGCAAGACGGTCGTCCGGGTGCACTGGACCACCGGCCGACTGACCAGGCCGACAGCGGTCGACCTGCCGGTCCGAGTGGGCATCGAGACGCTCCGTGGCTACCGGGCCGAGGCGGCGCAGGTGCGCAAGGCCCTGCTCAAGCGCACCCCCCTGCAGGCGAGCGACCAGTCCTGGTTCGCCTCGGTGCGGGACCTGCCGGCGCTGCGACCCGCGGTCAGCCAACGCTTCGGGATGCGTCCCGACCAGGCGGCGGACTTCGCCGTGGCCGACGCGCTGCTCGGCTACCTGGCCGAGCTCGACGCGACCGTCGACGGCATCGTGGACGACATCGACACCGAGTACCTGCACGACTTCCGGGTCGCGGTCCGGCGCACCCGGTCGGTGCTGAAGATGCTGGGCGACGTGCTGCCGTCCGGGCTGGCCGAGCGGGTGGCGCCGGAGTTCCGCTGGCTGGGCGACATCACCACCCCGACCCGGGACCTGGACGTCTACCTGCTCGAGCTCGATGTCCTGGCCGCCACGGTCACCCACCCCGAGGACCTCACGTCCTTCGGCGCGTACGTCCGGGAGCGGCGGGCCGAGGCAGCCTCCGCCCTCGCGCGGGGGCTGCGTTCGAGGCGCTACACCGACCTGGTCACCAGCTGGCGGAGCGCCCTGGCGGAGGTCATCGCCCATCCGTCGCACGCCGACACGACCGCGGCGGCGCTGGCCGCGGAGCGGCTCCGTACGGTCTTCCGCAAGTGTCAGAAGCGGGCGGCCAAGATCACCGCCGACTCCGAGTCGGAGCTGGTGCACGACCTGCGCAAGGCCTGCAAGGAGATGCGCTACCTGATGGAGGTCTTCAAGCCGTTGTGCGACAAGAAGGCCTACCGCAACGTGCTCGCCGACTTCAAGGAGCTGCAGGACCTGCTCGGGGAGTTCCAGGACGGTGAGGTCCAGGCGGCCGCACTGCGCCAGTTCGCCCAGGAGATGGTCGACGCCGGCCGGGTGGACGCCAACGCGATCCTGGCCATGGGTGAGCTGTCGGGCAAGTTCGAGGCGCGACAGCGCGCCGCCCGGGAGACCCTGACCGCCCACCACGACACGTACCTGGGACGCCAGGCGGCCGAGCACGTCGACCGGTTGGTGACGACATGACCCGCTCGGCCACGGAGGTGCCGCTGTGAAGGTGATCGCGAGCTACAACCTCAAGGGCGGAGTGGGCAAGACCACCGCCGCCGTGAACCTCGCCTACCTGTCGGCGCGGCAAGGCCGACGGACGCTGCTGTGGGATCTCGACCCCCAGGGGGCGGCGACCTACCTGTTCCGGGTCAAGCCGCGGGTGAAGGGCGGCAGCCCGAAGCTCGTCAGGGGAGCGCGGCCGATGCTGGACGCCATCAAGGCCACCGACTTCGCCCACCTCGACCTGCTGCCGGCCGACTTCACCTACCGGCACATGGACATCGACCTCAACGACCGGCCCAACCCGCAGCGGACGCTTCGCCGGCTGCTGTCGCCGCTGGCCGCCGAGTACGACGTCGTCATCCTGGACACCCCGCCGAGTCTGTCGCTGGTGTCGGAGAACGTGCTGCGCGCGTCCGACGTGGTGCTGGTGCCGTTGATCCCGACCGTGCTGTCGGTGCGGACGTTCGAGCAGCTGGTCACCTTCACCGCCGAGCTGAAGGGGCGGAAGCCGAAGCTGCGTGGCTACTTCTCCATGCTGGATCGGCGCCGCAAGCTGCACACCGACATCCTGCGCGAGCTGCCGACGACCAACTCCGCCGTCAGCTCGATCGCCATCCCCTCGGCCAGCGCCGTCGAGCAGATGACCGTACGTCGTGAGCCGCTGATCGTCTTCGCCTCCAAGTCCCCGGCCGCCGTCGCCTTCGGCCAGCTGTGGGACGAGGTCTCCGGGCTGTTGAAGCTGCCGGCGGTGGAGCCCGACGCGGACTGACCCGCCTGCACGGGGTTTGACTCGTGGTGGCTCGCGGTCCTGGCCTGGGGGCGCTGCCTGGCCGCCGTTCCTGACGCGAGCGTCACGTCCGGGCGGGTCGCCCGTGCCCTCCGAGTCCGGGTGCCGCCGGCGAGTCACATCCGGCGTGTTCTGGGGGGTTCGGGACGTCCGTTTGTGGCTCGGAAGTCACGTCCGGCCGACCGGCCCGTGCCCTCTGAGTCCGGGTGCCGCCGGCGAGTCACATCCGGTGCGTTGTGGGGGGTTCGGGACGTCCGTTTGTGGCTCGGAAGTCACGTTCGGCCGACTGGCCCGTGCCCTCTGAGTCCGGGTGCCGCCGGGAAGTCACGTTCGGCCGACTGGCCCGTGGGCTCTGAGTCCGGGTGCCGCCGGGAAGTCACGTTCGGCCGACTGGCCCGTGGGCTCTGAGTCCGGGTGCCGCCGGGAAGTCACGTTCGGCCGACTGGCCGGTGCGCTCTGAGTCCGGATGCCGCCGGCGAGTCATGTACGGCCGACCGGCTCATGCCCCTCTGAGTACGGATGCCGCCGGCGAGTCAGGTACGGCAGCGCGTCAGCAGCAGCGCCCTTCCGGATGACGCTCCTCGTGGGCCGTCCGGTGCCGCCAGTACTCCTTCTCCGACAGCGGCGGGCCGTCGCCGTGCCGGGCGTGCCAGCTCAGGTAACCCTCGTACTTCGAGCCACCGAGGACCCCGGAGGCGTACCAGCGCAGGCTCGCCCAGATCCGCTGCGCCCGTCCCGCCACCGAGGGCGCCGACCCGTCTCCGCGATCGGTCGACGACCCGGTCTCCGGACGACGGAGCTCTGGGTCGCCGGTGGCGACGCCCGACCGCCCCGACTCCGACCGCCCCGACTCCGACCGCCCCGACTCCGACCGGCCGACGGCCCGGGTGGTGCACCAGCCGCGCAGGGGGACGTCTCGCAGGCTCGCGCTCATGGTGACTCCTCGGTCGGTCGGCGGTCGGTCAGCGGTCAGGGACGAAGGGTCAGTGGTGGGCGCGTCGCTTCGGCCGGTCCGGCACGGCTGCCGCCCACTCGCTCTGCAGCTCCTTCTCCGCCGGGGTGGGCAGGAAACCGGCCGGGGCGAAGAACGTCGACTCGTGCCGTGGGTCCTCCGTCTCGGGGGTGTTCGCCCCGGTCACCGTGCGGATGGTGGACACGATGGCGGCCGCGATGACGATGATCGCCAGCGTCACGAAGATGATCGACAAGGTGCCCTGCACGGTGGTGTTGCGGACGACGGCGGCCATCGCCTCCGGGGTCTTGGCCGTGCCCTGACTGGTCTTGCCGGCGGCGAGGGCATCGCGGAACAGCTTGTTCTGCGCCCAGTAGCCGACCGCCGGGACGGGGGAGAAGATCTTGTAGAGCGAGCCGGTGATGGTGACCACGGCCGCGAACGCCAACGGCAGCGCAGGGATCCACAACCACCCCCGTACGCCACCGCGCGCGGCCAGCGACATGCAGACGGCCAGGGCGATGGCCGCGAGCAGCTGGTTGGCGATGCCGAACAGCGGGAAGAACGTGTTGATGCCGCCCAGCGGGTCCGTCACCCCCAAGATCAGGATCGCGCCCCAGCCGGCCACCATGACCGCGGTGCAGAGCCAGGAGCCGATCCGCCAGGAGGTGTCCCGGAACTTCGGCACGATGTTGCCCAGCGACTCCTGCAGCTGGAACCGGGCCACCCGGGTGCCGGCGTCGACAGCGGTCAGGATGAACAGGGCCTCGAACATGATCGCGAAGTGGTACCAGAACGAGGTCAGCCCGGAGTGGGTCAGCTGCTGCATGATGTGCGCCAGACCGAGGGCCAGCGTCGGAGCGCCACCGGTGCGGGAGATGATCGACTCCTCGCCGACCGCCTGGGCGGTGGAGGTGAGCATGTCCGGGGTGAGGTTGACCCCGATCAGCCCGAGCCCGTTGACGAAGGCGGCGGCCGTCTCGGGGGTCCCGCCGGTCACCGCGGCCGAGGAGTTCATGGCGAAGTAGATGCCGCGGTCGATGGACAGCGCGGCCACCAGGGCCATGATCGCCACGAACGACTCCATCAGCATGCCGCCGTAGCCGATCAGGCGCGTCTGTCGCTCCTTCTCGATCAGCTTCGGTGTGGTGCCGGACGCGATCAGGGCGTGGAAGCCCGACAGCGCTCCGCAGGCGATGGTGACGAACAGGAAGGGGAACAGCGAGCCGGCCCACACCGGTCCGTCGGCGCGACCGGCGAACTCGCTCAGCGGCGGGGCGGTGATCACCGGCCGCACGATGATGATCGCGACGGCCAGCATGATGATGGTGCCGACCTTCATGAAGGTGGACAGGTAGTCCCGCGGCGCCAGCAGCAGCCAGACCGGCAGGATGGCGGCGAAGAAGCCGTACGCCACGATGATCCAGGCGATGGTGAACCGGTCGAGGGTGAAGACCTCTGACCAGTAAGGGCTCTCGGCGACCAGGCGCCCCGACGCGATGGCCGCGATCAGCAGGACGAACCCGATGATCGAGACCTCGCCGACCTTGCCCGGCCGCAGGAACCGCAGGTAGCACCCCATGAACAGGGCGATCGGCAGCGTCATGCCCACCGAGAAGACACCCCAGGGGCTCTCGCCCAGGGCGTTGACCACGACCAGGGCCAGGATGGCCACGATGATCAGCATGATCAACAAGGTGGCCAGGATCGCTGCCGTGCCGCCGATCCGGCCCAGCTGGTCGCGGGCCATCTGGCCGAGGGAGCGACCGCCCCGGCGCATGGAGAAGAACAGGACCAGGTAGTCCTGCACCGCACCGGCGAGGATCACGCCGACGATGATCCAGATCGTGCCCGGGAGATAGCCCATCTGCGCGGCCAGCACCGGTCCGACCAGCGGACCGGCCCCGGCGATGGCGGCGAAGTGGTGCCCGAACAGGACCCGGCGATCGGTCGGCAGGTAGTCCAGACCGTTCTCCTTGTACTCCGCCGGCGTCGCTCTCGTGTCGTCCGGGCGGGTGATCTTGCGCTCGACGACCTTGCTGTAGAAGCGGTACGCGATCAGGTAGCTGCACACAGCCGCGAACACGAACCAGATGGCGTTGATCGTCTCGCCGCGGACCAGGGCGATCATCACCCAGGCGACCGCTCCGAGGAGTGCGACGGCCCCCCAGATCAGGATCTTCTTGGGCGTCCAGGTGCGGTGCTGCTCGTCCTGGGCGGCGGCGTCGATGCTGGCCGGGGGCAGCTCGCGGGCGGCGACGGTGTCGGTCACGGGTCAGGCTCCTCGATCGGGGAAGGATCGTCGCAGAGCAGTTAACCACCGTGCCCACTGGTATGGCACGACGACGTACAGGAAACCCTCAGGTGTCGGCACTCCGGCCGGCCCTGGTCAGCGAGTTCTGGGGCGCGATGGACTCCCGGGAGTCAGAGCCCGGCGGCGGCAGCGCCCCAGGTCAGCAGCTGGGTGAGCGAGCGGTCACCGTCCGGCGGGTCGTGCAGGCCGGCGTCCCAGCCGTCGGCGCCGGTGATGCCCACCGTCCGGTTGTCCAGGCTGAACACCCCGAAGGTCACGGCGCAGTCGACGGCGCGGGCCAGCACGACCGCGGTGATCGCCGCGTTGGCGGTGACGGCCAGGTCGACCAGGGCGTCGCGGAAGCCGGGGGCGTCGCGGATGTCGCGACCGTACGTGTTCACCAGCGCCTGGTCGGCCATCCGGACCCCGGCGAGCAGGGCGTCGACGATCGCCCGCAGCGACGGGTCCTGGATCACGTCCAGGTAGACCTGCGGCGACAGCAGCGCGTCCACGGCGGCGGACACGGCCCCGCAGCTGGTGTGCCCCAGGACGGTGATCATCTTCACCGTCGGCAGGTTGGTCACGGCGTAGTTCAGGCTGCCCAGGCACTCGCGGCCCGGGACGTTCCCGGCCACCCGGACCACGAAGATCGAGTTGCCGGCCTGGTTGAAGAGCAGCTCGACGGGGGCCCGCGCGTCCGAGCAGGCGAGGACGGCGGCGAACGGCTGCTGCGCCAGCCCGGCGCCGGCGGCCGGCGGCAGCCCGAACGCCTCCGGACCGACCGAGATGATCTGCTGCCCGCCGTGGTCACCCAGCTTGGCGAAGTCGGCGTTGCCGGACTCCAGCCGTGCCCGCGCCTCCGCCGGACTGGCGGGACGGGCCGGGCGCTCCTCGCCGGGCCGGGCCTGGCGCCAGATGATCTCCCGCTGCTCGGTCATGACTCACCCTAACGAGACGCGTGTTGCGGACCAGTGACGGCGACCGGGTACGATATTACGTAATTCCGGATGCTTGATGTTCTCACCGCCAGAGAGGTCCGCATGAGTGCCGCCACCGGCTCGCCCCACGGTCATCCGCCCCCGCCACCCGCCGACGTGGGCCACGCCCGCGCGCCGCGCCGGACCAGGGTCGTGGTGGTCGCCGTCTGCGCCGCCCTGGCCCTCCTCGCCGGTGTCGCCTGGCGACCGGCGCCCGCCCGGCTGCCGGCCGAGACCGCCGGGGACGCCGCTCTCGGCCAGCTCGGTCGGGAGCTGATCGGCGACGACCGACCCGCCCTCGCTGTCGCCTGCGTGACCCCGGCCGGCACCCGTACGGCCGTGATGGGGGCGCAGGCCACGGACCGGTTCGAGATCGGGTCGATCAGCAAGGGCCTGACCGGTCTGCTGTTCGCCGACATGATCGAGCGGGGCGAGGTGCGGGCCGACACCCGGCTGGGCTCGCTGCTGCCGGTGTCCGGGGCCCTGGCCGGGGTGACGCTCAGCGAGCTCGCCACCCACACCTCCGGGCTGCCGGTCCAGCTGCCCACCATCGGTCAGGTCGGGCGCAACTACCGGGCCAGCCTGACCGCGGGCAACCCGTACGACGGCTCGGTGCAGCAGCGGTTGGACGCGCTCGGCGGGGTGAGTCCGGACGCGCCGCCGGGCACCTACTCCAACCTCGGCTTCGAGCTGCTCGGGGCGGCGCTGGCCGCCGCGGCCGATCGTCCCTACCGTGACCTGCTCCGTGAGCGTGTCCTCGTCCCGACCGGCCTGGCCGAGGCGACCGTCCCGTACGCGGACCGCGAGCTCACGACGGGGGATCTGCTGGGCCAGACCGCCGGTGGCCGGACCGCCGACGCCTGGGTGGGGCCGGCACTGGCCCCGGCCGGCGGCGTGCGCGCAGACATCGAGGAGATGGCCGGGCTGGCCCAGCGGTTGCTGACCGGCCAGGCGCCGGGGATCGATGCGCTGAAGCCCAAGGCCGACGCCGACGGCAGCCCCACCGGATGGGCCTGGATCACCTCGCCCGCGCCGGGGAGCGAGCGTCAGGTCACCTGGCACAACGGCGGCACCGGCGGTTTCACCTCCTTCCTGGGGATCGATCCCGAGCGGAGGACGGGCGTGGTCGTCCTGTCGGCCCGGCAGGAGTCGCCCAACGCCACCACGCTGGCCGGCTTCGAGCTGCTGGAGCGGATCGGGGACTGCTCATGATCATCGGGATCGTCCTGTGGGTGCTCGCGGCGGCCGCCGTCATCTGGTTCGTGGCGCGCGCCTGGTCGCCGGGACCGCTGCTGGTCACGGGTCGGGGCCAGGTGGCGCGGTCCGGGGTCGACGCCGTCGTCTCCCTTGCCCTGGTCCGCGCCCTGGCGCCACCACCGGGTCTCGCTGTCTGGCTGTGGGTGGCGGCCGCCCTCGCCGTCGGGGTGGGCGCCGCCGGGCTGGTCCTGCGGTGGCGCACGCTTCCCGCCGAGCGTCGTCGGTGGACCACCGTCGGGTACGGAGCGGTCGGACTCGCCTTGGTGGTCGTGCTGGCCTGACCGCTCAGACCGGGACGGCGGCAGCGATCCGGCGTCCCCAGGCCGTCGCCCGCTCGAGCTCGCCGTCGACGAGGGGGCCGGCCACGTCGGCGACGTAGAAGCTCTCGCTGTCATCGGTCCGGCGGTAGCCGTGGTGGCGCGCGGCGCGCGCGGCGCTCCGGGCGGCGGAACCGGGAAGGTGACGCATCGCCGTCACGCGGGTGTCGAAGGTGGCCAGCCGCTGGGCGTGCGGCCCGCCCGGCAGCCGATCGAGCCACTCGCGCACCCCGGACTCCCCGCCCCGGTCGGCGCCGCGCCTCCGCGCGTCCTCACGGGTGCTGGGGCGACTCAGGGAGAAGGCGTGGGTGGGACCGCCGACCACGATCAGCGCCAGGTCGGACGAGGGTGACTGCGTCGCGGCACCGACCTCGCAGACCTCCACCGCCATCGAGTCCCCGAGTCCGTCGGCTATCGCCCGGGCCACCTTCTCGGTGTTGCCCCACATCGACTCGTACACGACCAGTGCCTTGCCCATCGCGGATCTCCCGATCGTCGGGGCCCGCGGCCGGCCCGGTTCGGCGCCGCGCGATCCCTCCAGACCAGCGTCGGTCGGTGGCGGGGTCACGGACAGGGTCGAAGGTCGGTCCGATGACACCGAAGGGCCTGTTCACCCGGCTGTCTCGCCGACCGGGCAGAACCCTTGCCAGATCGTTCAGGCGTCGCTTAGGTTATACGTATGCACCTGACGATCGCCGATCGCTCCCGGATCACCGGGTCCTACACCGTCGTCCGCGAGCCGGACCGCCCCGACGTGGCGGCCCAGTCCGACCCGACCGTGATCTCGACCGTCTCCGCGATGCTGTCCGAGATCGAGACCGGGGGGCTGGAAGCGGTCCGGGGCTATGCCGAGCGCCTGGACGGCTGGACCGGTGGCCTCGACTTCGAGATCAGCCCGGCGCAGGTGGAGGAGCTGACGGCCCCGCTCCCGGCCGACCTCAAGGCCGCCCTGGACGCGGGCGCCGAGCGGACCCGGCGGTTCGCGACCATGCAGCGCGCTCATCTGCACGACTTCGCCGAGGAGGTCGTGCCGGGTGTGGTGTGCGGGCAGAAGTACGTTCCGGTCGGCAACGTCGGCGCCTACCTGCCCGCCGGGCGCTTTCCGCTGCTGGCCAGCGCCTTCATGACCGTGGGCGTGGCCCGGGCCGCCGGCGTCCCCAACATCGTCTGCGCGACCCCGCCCAGTCGCGAGGGGCAGCCCCACCCGGCCGTCCTCTACTCCGCCCGGGCGTCCGGCGCCGACCGGGTGTTCGCCCTCGGTGGTGTCCAGGCTCTGGCCGCGATGGCCTTCGGTCTGCTCGACGGGGTGGCCTCGGACATGATCGTCGGCGCCGGCAACGCCTACGTCGCCGAGGCGAAGCGCCAGCTGTACGGGAAGGTCGGCATCGACGTGCTCGCCGGCCCGTCCGAGGTGGCGGTGATCGCCGACGAGACCGCCACCGCCCAGATGGTGGCCGCCGACCTGCTGGCCCAGGCCGAGCACGGTCCGAGCTCCCCCGCCTGCCTGGTCACCACCTCCGCCGAACTGGCGGCCGCGGTCGAGGTCGAGATCGCGCGGCAGCTCGAGGGCCTGGCCACCCGCGAGATCGCCGGTGCGGCGTGGCGCGACTGGGGCTCGATCTACGTCGCCGACTCCCCCAAGACCGCTATCGAGATCATGGACCTGCTCGCCCCCGAGCACCTCGAGATCCTGACCGAGGATCCCGACTTCTACCTGGACAACCTGCGCAACTACGGCTCGTTGTTCCTGGGGGAGTGGTCGACCGTCGCGTACGCCGACAAGGGGATGTCCGGCACCAACCACGTGCTGCCCACCGCCCGCGGCGCCCGCTACACCGGTGGTCTGTCGGTGACCGGCTACCTGAAGCAGCTGACCTACCAGCGGGCCACCCGGGAGGCCACGCAGATCCAGGCCGGACCGGTGGTCACCATCTCCGACTTCGAGGAGATGCCCGGTCACCGGGACAGCGCCCAGCTGCGGTTGGACCTGATCGCCGGCGCCTGACCCGGCGTCTGCCGCGGCGTCCCTGCGTCGCCGCACCTCTGAATACGTAAGCATCTCCGCGCACGCTCCCACCCCCTCTCAAGGAGACCCCCCATGCGCCCCACCCGCACGCTCAAGCTGCTCGCCGTCGCGGCGATGTCGGCGAGTCTGATCACGCTGTCGGCCTGCGGTGCCGGCTCCCGCACGGGAGCGAGCACCGCGACCCAGGTGGCCTGTGACTTCGACAACCCGACCGAGAAGACCACGGTCAACGTGCTCGCCTACAACTCCTCCGCGGTCGACCCGTTCACCAACACGATGGTGAAGAGCTGCACCCACGACAACGTCACGGTCAAGCACGACCCGATCGACTTCGCCGGTCAGGTCCAGAAGACGACGGCGACGCTCTCGGGCGACAAGGGCTCCTACGACATCCTGGAGACCTACAGCTTCATCATCGGCGCCAACGCGGCCGACCAGAAGCTGCGGCCGCTGGACGACCTGATGGCGAAGTACTCCTCGGAGTACAAGCTGGACCAGCTGGACAAGTCGATGCTCGAGGGCATGAGCTACGAGGGCAAGCTCTACGGCGTGCCGATGCAGGCCCAGATGTACGTCATGGCCTACCGCAAGGACATCTTCGAGAAGAACGGCCTGACCCCGCCGACGACGCTGGACGAGATGGTCGCCGCCGCGAAGAAGATCCAGGACGCCGGCGACGTGAAGTACCCGATCGCCCTGCCGTGGCTCGCCACCGGCGACATCTCCACCCAGTACCAGGCGATGATGAACGCCTTCGGCACCGACTTCGTGGACCCGACCACCAAGAAGGCCCAGTTCGACACCGACAAGGGCCGGGCCGCGCTGAACGCCATGAAGTCGTTGCAGCCGTACATGGACCCGCAGGTCACCACCTTCGACCAGCCCAAGGTCCAGCAGCAGATGTTCAACGGCACGGCGGCGATGGCGATCATGTTCTCCGGCCGGATGAACGACCTGACGATCGAGACCAACAGCAAGTACGCCAGCCAGTTCGGCTTCGCGGCTCCGCCCGCCGCGACCGCCGGCGGTCCGATGTTCAGCCGGCTGTCCATCGACGGCTGGTCGATCCCGGTCAACACCCAGCTGGACGAGAACCTGCTGTTCGAGCTGATCGGTTCCTCGGTCAGCGAGGACGCGTCCAAGGCCTCGATCCCGGCCGCCTTCCCCGCCCGCCAGGGCGTCGTCACCAAGGACAGCTCGCCGTACGCCCAGGCCGCGCTGGACTCGGTCGCCAAGACGGTCCCGCCGGTCTCGGCCCCGTACACCCCGGACGTGTCCAACGCCGTGATCTCGCTCATCGCGCAGACCGTGCTGGGCAAGCTCTCGGTCGAGGAGGGTTCGAAGCAGATGCAGGCCGCCGCCGACAAGGTGCTGGCCGAGTACTGATCGCCCGGTACTGATCGCCCGGTACTGATCGCCCGGTACTGATCGCTCGGGCGGGCGGCGCCAGCACCGGCGCCGCCCGCCCGGCCCTCGGCCGGCCCGTCACCGCCTCAGTCAGGAGGGTTCGATGCGTCGACGCGAGTTCGCGCTGCTGGTGGGTCCCAGCATGATCGTGATGTTCGGCCTGTTGCTGCTGCCGTTGGTCCGCACCGTGCAGTGGAGCTTCCAGGACGTCCAGTACGGCGAGGCCGGGGTGTTCGTCGGTCTCCAGAACTACGTCACCGCCCTGACGGACGCGCGCTTCGGCCGGGCCGTCGGCTTCACGGTCATCCTCACCCTGGTCGTGACCACCTGCCTGGTCGTCCTCGGCTACGTCATCGCGACCCAGGTGAACCAGCTCGGCCGACTGCGCCCGGTGGTGCTCGGCATCCTGCTCGTCTCCTACGTGCTGCCCAACGTGGTCGGTTCCGCCGCCTTCTCCTGGCTGTTCGACACCAACTTCGGGGGTGTCGTCAACTACCTGCTGTCCGGCCTCACCCAGACGGAGATCCTCTGGTTCACCGACGTCTGGCCCAACCGGATCATGATCATCCTGGACACGGTGTGGCACCTGCTGCCGTTCAGCATGCTGATCATCCTGGCCGGGTTGCAGGGCGTGCCGGGGGAGATCCTGGAGGCCGCCCGGATCGATGGCGCCAGTGCCCTGAAGACCCATCTGCACGTGATCATCCCGACCATCCGCGGCGTGCTGTTCTTCGTCACCCTGATCTCGATCATGGACGTCCTGCGGACCTTCGACCAGCTGATCCCGCTGGCCCCGCAGGCGGTGGAGATCGGCAACGAGTCGATCATGCTGTACATCTACAACATCGCCTTCCGGGAGGGCAGCGAGGCGCTCGGTCTGGGCAGCGCCATCAGCGTCCTCACCATCCTGCTGATCCTGATCATGCTGACGCCGTTCATCCGGGACACCTTCTCCGAATCGAGGAACGTGCGATGACCGCCGTCGACACCGAGACCACGATCAGCCGCGCCCGCAAGGCCGCGGAGCCGCGCACGACGACGCGGAAGCGCCGGCCGGTCCTGGTGCTGTCGGGGCTGTTCCTGGCCGCGACCTGCTTCCTGATGCTCAGTCCGTTCATCTGGGCCGGGATGGCCGTCACCAAGCCGACCAGCGTGGCCTTCGCCAACCCGCCGGTGTTCACCTACACCCCGACGCTGCAGGCCTTCGTCGACCTGTGGCAGACCACGTACTTCGCGCAGTACCTGGGCAACACCTTGATCGTGGCGGTGATCTCGACTGTCGTCGCGTTGGTCATCGGGCTGCCGGCGGCGTACGCCCTGTCGCGGATGCCCGGCTACATCTCGGCGGTGCTGCTGGTGCTGGCGCTGATCTTCCGAGCCCTGCCGCGGTTCTCGGTGGTGCTGCCCATGTACGACATCAGCCGGGCCCTCGGCATCTACGACACCACGTACGCGCTGGCCATCGCGCTGGTGGCCATCAACCAGCCGTTCAGCATCTGGCTGCTGCGGAACTTCTTCGCCGAGATCCCGGCCAGTCTGGACGAGGCAGCCATGATCGACGGCTGCACCCGGATCAGCATGCTGCGCAAGGTGATGATCCCGCTGATGGGGCCGGGCATCCTCACCGCCGGCATCTTCGTCTTCCTGTTCGCCTTCCAGGAGTACCTGACGGCGGCGATCCTGACGGACACGGCCAGCAAGACGGTGCCGGTGTTCATCACCACCCAGCTCGGGCAGACGCTGCCCATGCTCCAGCAGGCCGGGGCGGCCGCCATGCTGCTCACGCTGCCGGTCATCGGCATCGCCTTCATCGCCCAGAAGTACCTCGTCGCCGGGCTCGCCTCGGGCGCGGTCAAGGGATGAGCGCGGCGGCGCCGGCGGAGGAGCCGCTGGTGCTGCTCCCTGGGATGGGCTGCTCGGCGCGGCTGTGGGCGGGTGCCGCACCAGAGCAGGCCCTCACTCCCCGCCTGACGGAGCCCAGCCTGGCGGCTCAGGTCGATCGGCTGCTCGACGAGCTGCCCCCGCGCTTCGTGATCGTGGGGCTGTCCCTGGGCGCGGTGGTGGCGATGGCGGTGACCCGGACCGCGCCCGAGCGGGTGGCGGGGCTGGTCCTGCTCTCCACCAACCCGTACGGTCCGACCGAGCAGCAGCTCGTTGCCTGGCGCCGCGAACGGGACCGGCTGGCCGCCGGGGAGTCCGCGCGGGAGCTCCAGCAGGACCTGCTGCCGCTGCTGTTGAGCCCCGCGTCGCTGAGCCGTCGGCCCGATCTGGTGGAGACCACCCTGGCCATGGCCGACGACGTCGGGGAGACCGAGCTCGACGCCCAGCTCCGCCTGCAGGCCACCCGCGTCGACGAGCGCCCCGGACTGCGGGCTGTGCGCTGTCCGACCCTGGTCATCGCCGCCCGTCACGACCGGCTGTGCCCACTGGATCGGCACGCGGAGGTGGTCACGCTCGTGCCGGGGGGCCGGTTGCAGGTGCTGGAGCGCGCCGCTCACCTGTCGCCGCTCGAGCGACCGCGCTCCGTCCGGCGTCTCCTCGCCGGCCGGTCCTGAGCTCCGAGATCGCCGACGGTGTCGACGGTGTCGACGGTGCGGTCTCAGGCGACCAGTGCGGCGCCCTCGGCCAGGGTCGCCAGCTTGGCGTACACGATGTCGGGATCGACGGCTCCGAACCCGGCGAAGGTGGAGAAGCCGCAGTCGGTGCCGCCCAGGACCCGCTCTGCGCCGACGAGATCGACGAAGCCACGGAGCCGGTTGGCCACCACCCGCGGGTGCTCGATGAAGTTCGTGGTGGAGTCGATGACACCCGGGATCAGGATCTTGTCGTCGCCGATCTGAGCCCGGTGCTCCACGAACGCCTCCAGCTCGTGGTTGTGTCGAGGGTTCGCCGTCTCGAACAGCAGCCCGGCCGGCTTGGCCCTGAGGAGCACCGGCAAGATCACCCGCATCTCGACGTCGTGGTGGTGCGGTCCCTCGTAGTTGCCCCAGCAGACGTGCATCCGGACCCGGTCCGCCGCGACGTTGCGCAGAGCGTGGTTGAGCACCTCCACGTGCCGCGAGATCCGGGTCAGGTAGTCGGCGTCACTGCGGTCCTTGAACATCATGTGCCGGCCGAGACCCAGGTCCGGGCTGTCCAGCTGGAGCACCAGACCGGCGTCGACGATCGCCTCGTACTCCGGACGCATGGCCTCGGCCAGCGCCTCCAGGTACGCGTCGTCGTCGGCGTAGAAGTCGTTGGGCTGGAAGAGCGCGATGACTCCGGGGGAGGCCGCGTTCATGAAACCGGACGGGTCCCCGTGGGCGGCTCGGGCGGCGGCGAAGCGGCGCAGGTCGTCGGTCAGGGGCTGGAGCGTGGCGGGCCGGACGGCGGCCACGCAGCGGGGTCGGCGGTACGTCGGGGTGCCGCCGCCCTTGGCCTGCCGGCCCAGGAAGCCCGGGAAGTCCTCCAGATCGGCCGGGGGGCGCCGTGGCGAGTCGCCGTCGAAGCCGGTGATCCGGTCCTTGATGTAGGTCGCGTAGCTGATCTTGGCCATCTCGCCGTCGGAGACGACGGTGATCCCGGCGGCGACCTGGCGGGCCACCGACTCCGAGACCTCGCGACCCACGACCTCGTCGAACCGCTGCTCGTCGGCCGGTTCACCGGCCTCCGCGGCGAAGATCAGCTCCGTCACCTCCGCGGAGCGGGGCAGGGATCCGACGTGGGTGGTGGCGATCCCGGTCATGCTGCGCCCTTCCCTGGGTGGGCGGCCCGGAGGTCGGCCAGGTGGCCCATCAGGGTGTGGGCCAGGTTGTAGACCACCAGGTCGGCGCCGGCGGCGAAGGCGGCGGCGGCGCGGTCCGGACCGGTGACGATGTCCATCCGCCACGAGGGTCCGGCGGCCAGCACCGCATGCACCTCGGCGACCAGGTCGGCGACCGGGGGATCGTTCTCGGTGCGGGAGGCGCCCAGGTCAGCGGTGCCGATCATGGTCCCGTCGATGCCCGGCACGCCGAGCACGTCGGCGGCCGCGGCCACCCCGGCCGGCGACTCGATCATCCCGAAGACCAGGGTGTCGGCCGCGAAGCGCTCCCGGTGGGCGGCGGGCTCGACCAGACCGAAGCGTCCCGCGCGGGAGTAGGTGGCGAAGCCCCGATGGCCCAGCGGCGGGTAGTGCACCGAGTCGACCAGGGCCCTGGCGGTGTCGGCGTCGTCCACGTGCGGCGCCACGATGCCGACGGCCCCCTGGTCGAGCACGCGCAGGGCCAGCGCCGGCTCGTGCGAACCGATCCGCACCATCACGTCGACACCGTGCAGCTGAGCGGCGGCGATGTGCTGCCGCAGCGGGATCAGGTCCGCCGGCCCGTGCTCGCAGTCGATCAGCAGGAAGTCGAAGCCGCTGACCGCCGCCATCTCCACCAGCTCCTCGGCCGGCATCCGCAGCAGGACCCCGAGCAGCTTCTCGCCGCTCAGGACTCGGGACTTGAGAGACATCACGCCACCATTCCTGCCGACAGGTCGATGTCGGCGCCACAGAGTCCGGGCATCGCGAGCATGGCCAGCACGGCCGCTCCCACCTCGGTCTCGGTCACCATCCGGCCGAGGGCGGCACGGGAGACGAACGTCTCGACGGCCTCCTCGTACGAGCGTCCGGAACGCTCGGCCTCCAGACGGAAGTTGCGGTCCATCCGCGGTCCGTCCACCGGTCCGGGGGACAGGCTGTTGACGTTGACGCCCGCCGGTCCGACCTCGAAGGCCAGGGTCGAGGTGAGACCGATGACCGCCATCTTGGAGGCGCAGTAGGGGGTCCGTCGGACCAGCGGCCTCTTCCCCGACACCGACGCCAGGTTGATCACGTCGCCGGTGCCGCGCGCCACCATTCCGGGCAGGAAGGCCCGGCACACCAGGAAGACACCGCGCACGTTGATGTCGAACACCTCGTCCCACGCGTCGACGTCGATCTCGGTCAGCGGGGCCACGGGTCCGGCGATCCCGGCGTTGTTGATCACGATCGAGATCTCCCGGTCGGCCACCGCCGCGGCGAGCTGGCCGACCGCGGCAGGATCGGCGACGTCGCAGACGATGCCGTCCACCCGCTCCAGCTCCGCGCTGAGCGCGGTCAGCGGCTCGGGCCGGCGGCCGGTGATGAGCACGTCGGCGCCGGCACCGTGCAGGGCCCGGGTGATCGCGGCGCCGAGCCCGGTGCCTCCGCCGGTGACCAGAGCGGTCCGCCCGGCCAGCGGTCCAGCGTCGGCGTCCCGCGTGTCCGCCATCAGCTGCACGCCGTCAGCCGGCCGTGCCGGCCGGGGCGAGCGCGGCGTCGATCCAGTCGTGCCGGTCACCCTCGAGCTTCCAGGCGCGGACGTCACCGGACCGGGCATGGCCCTCGAACAGCTCGACCCGGGCCGCCCGACCGCAGACCCGCCCGAGCTCGGCGCTGGAGCCCTCGTCGGTGATCTCCTGGTACGTCACCGTCTTGAGGTACTTCCCGACCCACAGGCCGCCGGTGTAGCGGGCGGCGCCCAGCGTCGGCAGCACGTGGTTGGTGCCGATCACCTTGTCACCGTACGAGACGCAGGTGTTCTCGCCCAGGAACAGGGCGCCGAAGTCCCGCATCTTGTCCAGCGCCTGGCGCGGGTTCGCGGTCAGCACCTGCACGTGCTCGGCGGCGAAGGAGTCGGCCACGGCGAAGGCCTCGTCGAGGTCGTCGACCACGATCACCTGACCGAAGTCCCGCCAGGCCGGTTCGGCGTAGTCGCGGGTCGGCATGGCCGGCAGGATCTGCTCGATGTGCTCGATCACCCGCTCGCCGAGGGCGGTGCTGGTCGTGACCAGGATGGCCGGCGACTCCGGGCCGTGCTCGGCCTGGGAGAGCAGGTCGACGGCGACCACGAACGGGTCGGCGTCGTCGTCGGCGATCACCAGGATCTCGGTCGGTCCGGCGAACAGGTCGATGCCCACCTCACCGTAGAGCTGGCGCTTGGCCTCCGCCACGTACGCGTTCCCGGGGCCGGCGATCAGGTCGACCCGACCCATCGTCTCGGTGCCGAGCGCCATCGCGGTGACGGCCTGGACGCCGCCGAGGATCCAGATCTCGTCCGCCCCGGCCAGGTGCATGGCGGCGACGGTGGCGGCCGGGATCTCGCCCTTGATCGGCGGGGTGCACGCCACCACCCGCGGCACGCCGGCCACCTTGGCGGTGATGATCGTCATGTGCGCCGACGCGGTCAGCGGGTACTTGCCGCCCGGCACGTAAGCTCCGGCCGAGCCGACGGGGACGTGCCGGTGGCCGAGCCGGACCCCGGGCAGGGTCTCGATCTCGACGTCGGTCATCGAGTCCCGCTGGGCCTGGGCGAACCGGCGGACCTGCTGCTGGACGAACACGATGTCGTCGATCACCTGCTGCGGCAGGGTCGCCATGATCGCGGCGACCTGCTCGGCGTCGAGGCGGAAGCTCTCGGGCGCCCAGCCGTCGAAGGTCTGTGAGTACTCGGCGACCGCCTCGTCCCCCCGGCTGCGGATGTCGCCGATGATCTGACGCACCCGCTGGGCGACGTCCTCCTGCGCAGTGTCGGCGAACGACTTCGTCTGTGCCGTCTTGAGCGTGGTGGGCATCCGGTCGGGCTCCTCGTGGTGGTGTGCTGGCCACCCGGCGGGATCCGACCCAACCGGGGAAGCGCGCTGAATACGTATGTCAGGAGTAAAGCCGATGTCGTACGATGCCGTCAAGGGCGCCGCTATGCTCGGCGCAGTCGATCCGTCGGCGGCGACGAGGAAAGGGGCGGACCGTGGTGACCTCCCACGACGTGGCCCGTCTCGCCGGCGTCTCGCAACCGACGGTGTCCCGCGCGCTGCGGGACAGCGGGAAGGTCAGCGAGGAGACCAAGCGGCGCGTCCGGCAGGCCGCCAAGGCGCTCGGCTACGTGCCGAGCGAGACCGGCCGGGCACTGTCCAGTGGGCGCACCCGGCGGATCGGGTTGCTGCTGACCGACCTGGAGAACCAGTTCTACCCGCACGTGATCGCCCCGATGCACCACGAGCTCGAGGCGTACGGCTACCAGCTGGTGCTGCAGACCGAGACCACCGACACCGCGACCGTGGCGGAGCGGCTGATCAGCAACGGCCTCGACGGGGTGCTGCTGGCCACCACCACCGTCGACTCGGTGGTGCCGGTGCGGCTGCGGGACCGCGGTGTGCCGTTCGTCTACTTCAACCGCACCGCCGACGCCATGGAGGCCGACTCCGCCACCGTCGACCCGGTTCCGGGGCTGTCCGAGGTCGCCCGCGAGATCGCCGCGCTCGGTCACCGCCGGGTGGGGGCGATCTTCGGCCCCCGCAACACCAGCACGGCGCTCCAGCGCGAGACCGCCCTGCGGGACGCCCTCGACGAGCAGGGGCTGGCGATCGGCTCCGCCGCCACCCATCGCGGGCCGTTCGACTTCGACACCGGCTACGAGGGGGCCCAGAGGCTGCTGGGCCGGGATCCCCGGCCGACGGTGATCGTCTGCGGCAACGACGTGGTGGCTCTCGGTGCCCTCAACGCGGCCAAGGACCTCGGCGTCGCCGTGCCCGACGACGTCTCGATGGTCGGCTTCGACGACCTGCCGGCGGCGGCCTGGCCGCTGGTGCGCCTGACCACCGTCGCCTTCGACCTCGACGCCATGGCCCGCAAGGCCGCGAACCTGCTGGTGCGCCGGGTCGAGGCCGAGGAGCCGCAGCCGTACGAGCACGCCGTCTTCGGCACCCACCTGGTCCGCCGCGGCACCCTCGCCGCCGCCGGCTAGCAGCCCCGACCCCGTCGCGACGAGGGTTGCCAGCCCCGAGTGCATACGCATACACTGGTGATCACCGGACCACCGCTGCTGCTCAGGAGAGTCATGCCGCTCGACCCCATCGCCTACCAGCCCTACGCCGATCCCGATGACTTCATCCGCGAGGTCACCGATCTCATCTGGGTGAACCGCGCGATCGGCCACATCCGGGAGAACTACGAGGCCGACTCGATCGTGCACGGCTCGTACGGGACCTCGGTCGGGCGGGACGAGGTCATCCAGGGCACCCTGATGCGGATCTCGGACACCCCGGACCGCATCGGGCAGGCCGAGGACGTGGTCTGGGAGGCGCGGGGCGACGACGCCTTCCTCAGCTCCCACCTGGTCCTGTCGGCCGATCCGCGCCACGACGTGGTCAGCCGGACCATCGCCAGCTGCCTCTACCGCCGCGGCCGGATGGTGGAGGAGTGGGTGATCCGCGACGCACTGGCGATCGCGTTGCAGCAGGGTCAGGACCCCGACGAGGTGGCGCGGGCCAAGGCCTTCGCCGGCTACACCGGCAGCTTCACCCAGCCGGCGCCCAGCGACGTCATCGCCGTCGGCGACAGCGGCCCGCGGCCGGACGACTTCCGGGCCGAGGTGGAGATGGTGCTCGACCTGATCCAGCAGGTCTGGAACGACCGTGACCTGAACAAGGTGGAGGACTTCTTCGTCCGCGACCTGGTGCTGCAGACGATCGGCAGCGCCACGATCATCCGGCCCGAGGGCTACCGTCGCCAGCTGCTGAAGATGATCAGGCCGTTCCCCGCCGGGCAGTTCGAGGTCCGCGACGTCGCCACCAACTCCCACCCGCGCTACGCCGGGCTGCGGATCGCCGTGGTCTGGAAGTTCTCCGGTCACTACGACGGCACCGCCGACTTCGGTCCGCTCACCGGTTCCCCGGTCGACGTGCTCGGCATCTCGCAGTTCCTGGTCCAGAACGGCCGGGTCGTGCGCGAGGTCCGTCTCTACGACGAGATCGCGCTGCGTGCGCAGATCGCCGCCCGACGCGGCGACGTGCCGTACGCCGGCACCAACATCTACTGATCCACCCTCCCGTAAGGAAACCTGATGACCGACCTCCTGGTCCCGGCTCCGACCGTCTCGGCCGACGAGCTGACCCGCCGCACCATCCGTCGCAGTGACTGGGTGTCCTGCAACTCCGCCTTCATCGACTGCCGGACGCCCGGCTCGGACCGCAAGGAGAACTACGCGTTCATCGGTCCCGGGGTCTCGCAGAACCCGGACCAGTACGTGAACCTCTCCGAGGAGCACGGCTACAACGTCGGCGCGGCCGGGATGCCCAACGGGGTGACGAACAACCTGCACCTGCACTTCACCGCCGAGGTGTTCATCAACTTCGGCGGCACCTTCCGGCTGCGGTGGGGGGTCGACGGCAAGCAGGGTGAGTACGTCAGCCACGACGGCGACGTGATCACCGTGCCGACCTGGATCTTCCGCGGCTTCACCAACGAGGGTCCCGACGAGGGCATCCTGCTCACCGTGCTGGGCCACGACGTGACCGGCGGCATCATCTGGGGGCCGTCGGTGCTGCGGGAGGCGGAGTCGTACGGGCTGCACCTCACCGCCGACTCGCGGCTGATCGACACCGTCGCCGGCGACGAGCTGCCCACCGACGTGCCGCTGATCAGGCCGATGAAGCAGCAGTACATCGACGAGTTGACCACCTACACCGTTGATCAGATGCGGCAGCGGGTGATCCAACCGAGCGACCGGGTCTACAGCCGACGCGCGCTGCTGAGTTCCGACGTCCCCGGTGGCGGCGCCGAGCTCGCCCTCGGGATCGGCTACGGGATGAGCGAGGACCGTCGCCAGGTGCCGCGGGTGCACGAGCCGCACTCGTTCAACCTGGCCTGGCTCCGTGCCGTGCCCGGCGAGGGCGTGCTGCGCCACCGGCACGACCAGACCCAGGTGCTGACGGTGAAGTCGGGGGTCTGGGACGTCACCCTGAACGACGGTGATCAGGCCCGGACCGTGCGGCTCGCCGGGCAGGACGCCCTGTCGGTCCCGGCCGGCAGCTGGCGGAGCATGACGCTGGTCGAGGCGGGCGACAACGCCGCGACCGCAGGCACCGGCGAGCTGCTGGTGGTGAACAGCGGCGACGGCCGGGTCCGGCTGGAGTGGGCCCCGGAGGTGGTCGACGCCGCCTTCGAGGCCGGCTGGATGCTCGACCCGAACGGCTACCTGGCCCCGGTCGCCGTGATGGTCACCGCCACCATCGACGACTGAGCGGTCGAGTCTGCGTCAAAGTAACCCCGACCGAGCCTGAGAGACCCGTTTCGGGCCAGATCGGAGGCAGTCGGGGTTACTTTTCCGCAGGTCCGCCCGGCAGTCAGGCTCAGGCCAGGTCCACCCGGACCCCCAGCAGTCGCACGGGACGGGTGATCTCGAACCGACCGAGCACCTCCCGGGCCTTCGTCACCACCGGCGCCACCTCGGTCGACGGGGCCGCCAGCTTCCCGGTCTTGACCTGGGTGAAGAACGTGGACGTCCGCACGATCACGCCGACGTGGGTGACCGTGCGACCCTCGGCGAACACCGTCCGGCAGACGTCCTCGGTCAGTGCGGCGACCCGGGTGGCGATCTCGTCGGCCTCGGTGAGGTCGTGCGCGAAGGTGACCTGCTTGCTGCGCGAGCGCGCGAGGCGCTCCTCGGGGTGGACGGTCCGTGAGGTTCCGCCGCGGGCCAGCGCCCGCAGCCACGGACCGGTGCTGGGCCCGAACCAGGACGCCAGGTCCTCCCGGTCCGCCGTGGCCAGATCGGTGACGGTGCCGATGCCCAGCTCGTGCAGCCGGGCGCCGGTGCGTTTCCCGATCCCCCACAGATCCGTGACCGGTCGCTCACCCATCAGGGCGATCCAGTTCGCCGACGAGAGCCGGAACACCCGCTCGGTCGACATCTTCGCGAAGACGGTGGCCATCTTCGCGCGCTCCTTCGTCTCACCGATGCCGACGGCACACGTGAGCCCGGTCTGCGCCAGCACCACGGCCCGGAGCTCCTGGGCCAGGGCCTCCGGATCGCCGACCGAGGCGCCGACGACGGCTTCGTCCCAACCCCACACCTCGACGGGATGACCGAAGGACCGCAGCGCGGTCATCACCTCGGCGCTGGCCGCGTCGTAGGCGGGGCGGTCCGACGGCAGGAAGACCGCTTCGGGACACTTCTTCAGGGCCCGCGCGAGCGGCATCCCGGAGTGCACCCCGAAGTCCCGCGCCTCGTACGAGGCGGTGGCCACCACCTGGCGGGACCGGCTGGGATCTCCGTCGCCGCCGACCACCACCGGACGGCCTCGCAGCTCCGGGCGCCGGCGCACCTCCACCGCCGCCAGGAACGCGTCCAGGTCGACGTGCAGGATCCACGGCTCAGGGTCGGTCGCCACGTTCCCCAGACTGCCGTACGCCGGCGGGTCATCGGTTCCGTGCGGGCCCGGTCCCTCGGTCGACGAGCGGGCGAGCCGTGATCGGCCGAGTCGGCCGGTGGCCAGACCTACACTGACCACACCGCAGGACGCACGCAGACCGAGGGACGGAGACCGTCGTGACCGAGCTCGACGAGGCGCTGTACGCGCCGAGCCTGCTCGAGGTCACCACCCGGCGTCTCCGCGACGAGATCCTGTCCGGTGACCTGGCGCCCGGGCAGCGGCTGGTGGAGGAACAGATCCGGCAGCGGTTCGCGATCAGCCGGGCCCCCTTGCGGGAAGCCCTGCGCACCCTGGCCAACCAGGGTCTGGTCGAGCACCTCCCCCGCCGCGGCACCCGGGTGACCGAGCTCTCCACGCAGGACGTCGACCAGCTCTTCGCCCTCCGCTCCCTGCTGGAGCGCCACGCGATCGAGACGACCTTCCCGCTGGCGGGGACCCACGACGGCGACCCCCTGGCGTCGGTCCGCGGCCATCTGGACCAGATGCGACGAGCCGACCAGATCGGCGACGACCTGGCCAAGGACGACGCCCATCGGGCCTTCCACGCCGCCGTCGTGGCCCTGGCGGGGAATCGGCAGCTCGATCTCGCGCTGGAGCCCATCCTGCTGCGACTGCAGCGGCCGATGGCGGCGAACCTGCGGCGGGAGGCGGCCGTCCTGGGCACGGCGGCCGGGATCGAGCGACACGAGCGACTGCTGCTCGCGCTGGAGTCCAACGACCGACGCCGCATCCTCGCCGAGCTCGACGACCACGGCGGTCGCCAGTTCCTCGCGCCGGAGTCCGCGCCGCCGGGCCTCGCCGCCCTGCCCGGCTGAGCCTCGCCGCCCTGCCCAGCTGAGCGTCACTGCCCAGCTGAGCGTCCGCTCTCGGTTCTGGTCCGCCGGAAGCCGAAACGCAGCCGTAACGCCGTAGGGCGCTGACCGAAACGCATTCTGTCGACAATCGACGGCATGGGGGTCACACCGGAAACCGACACTCGCACAGGGCCTCGTACGGGCCCGTCGATCGCGGAGCTGTCGCGTGCTTTCCGATCGGGGGAGGCGGCACCTGTCGACGTGTGTCGGCAGGTGCTCGCCGCGATCGCCGAGCGTGGTGACGACGGCGTGTGGATCTCGGTGGTCGACGAGGAGGCCGTCGAGGTGCGGTGCGTCGAGCTCGCCGCGATCGACGATCCCGCTGCGCTGCCGCTGTGGGGGATCCCGTTCGGCGTCAAGGACAGCATCGACATCGCCGGCTGGCCGACGACACTGGCCTGTCCGGAGTACGCCTATCGGGCGACCTCGACAGCGCCGGTGGTCCAGCACCTTCTCGACGCCGGGGCGGTGCTCATCGGCAAGACCAACCTCGACCAGTTCGCCACCGGGCTCAACGGCACCCGCACCCCGTACGCCACCCCGCGCAGCGTGTACGGGCAGGACCTGATCTCCGGCGGCTCGAGCTCGGGCTCGGCGCTGGCGGTCGCGCTCGGCGAGGTCCCCTTCACCGTGGCCACCGACACGGCGGGTTCCGGCCGGGTGCCGCCCGCCCTCAACGGCGTGCTCGGCTACAAGCCGTCCCGGGGGGTGATCAGCGCCGTCGGCCTGGTGCCGGCCTGCCGCTCGTTGGACTGCATCAGCCTGATCGCCGGCACCGTCGGCGACCTGCAGCTCGTTCTGGACGTCGTCGCCGGCCCCGACCGGGCCGACCCCTGGAGTCGCCCGCGGGTGCACCGGGGCGAGGAGGTCGCCGACCTCGTGATCGGGCTGCCACCCCTGGAGCAGCTGGAGTTCTTCGGTGACGACCCGATGGCGGCAGGGCACCGCTCGGCCCGCGACCGGCTGAGTGCCTCGCTGGCCACCCGTCCGGTGGCCCTGCAGCCGTTCGTCGACGCCGGTGAGCTGCTCTACCAGGGACCGTGGGTGGCCGAGCGGTTCGTGGAGTTCGGCGACTTCCTGCGCGACCACCCCGGAGCGGCGCTGCCGGTCGTCGCCGACATCATCAACGGCGGTGCCGCCTTCGACGCCACCGACGTGTTCCGGGCCCAGTACCGGCTGGCCGAGCTCAAGGCGGTCGTCGGGCGGCTGTTCGAGGAGGTCGACGTCGTCGTCCTGCCGACCATCGGCACCACCTTCACCATCGAGCAGGTGCTGGCCGCGCCGATCGCGACCAACACGGTCCTCGGTCACTACACCCACTGCGGCAACCTGCTGGACCTGTGTGCCGCCGCCGTGCCTGCGGGACTGACCTCCGACGGCCGGCCGGTCAGTCTGATGGTCCTCGGTCCCGCCCTCGCCGACGACCTGGTCCTGACGGTGGCGGCGGCGCTCAGCGAGCTCGGCGCATCGACCTGACCCCACGACTGCCCCCATCCGCCCACCGGCACAGGAGATCCGATGACCAGCTTCGACCCACCGTCCGTCCCGGCCGCTCCCGGCCCCTTCCCGCTCCCGGCCGGTCAGGTCGCCCTCGTGGTGATCGACATGCAACGCGACTTCCTGCTGCCGGGCGGCTTCGGCGAGACCCTCGGCAACGACGTCGACCAGCTCGCGGCCGTCGTCCCACCGTTGCAACGGGTGCTCGCGGCCGCCCGCGACGCCGGCCTGATGATCATCCACACCCGCGAGGGTCATCGACCCGACCTGTCCGACCTGCCGCCCGCAAAGCTGCGCCGCGGTCTGCCCTCGTTGCGGATCGGCGATCAGGGCCGCTACGGCCGGATCCTGATCCGGGGCGAGTACGGCCACGACATCATCGACGAGCTGGCTCCGCTGCCCGACGAGACCGTGATCGACAAGCCGGGCAAGGGATCCTTCTACGGCACCGACCTCCAGGCGATCCTGACCGAGGCCGGCATCACGCAGCTGATCGTCACCGGCGTGACCACCGAGGTCTGCGTCCACACCACCGTCCGGGAGGCGAACGACCGGGGCTACGAGGCACTGGTGCTGTCGGACTGCGTGGGCTCCTACTTCCCCGAGTTCCAGCGCGTGGGACTCGACATGATCACCGCCCAGGGCGGGATCTTCGGCTGGGTGACGGATTCCGCCACCCTGCTCCAGCACCTGTCGTCGGTCGCCACCAGCGCGGCCTGACCTCTCGAGGACAGCCATGAACCTGAGCACCATCCTGCCCAAGACCCGGACCGACGCCGACGTCAAGGTCCCGTGGTGGACCCGCGGCGACACCAACGCGTTCTTCGGGTTGGCGTTCAACATCCTGGTCAACGTGCTGACCCTCACCGGTCTGTTGATCTTCGTGGTCAAGGTGCCGACCGGGTCGGTGCTGGGCACGGTGCTGCCGGCGCTCGGCATCGCGTTGATCGTCGGCAACGTCTACTACACGATCCTGGCCCGCCGGTTGGCGCGTCGGGAAGGTCGGCTCGACGTGACGGCGCTGCCGTACGGACCGAGCGTGCCGCACATGTTCATCGTCGTCTTCGTGATCATGCTGCCGATCGCGCTGAGCACCGGTGATCCGGTGCGGGCCTGGGAGGCCGGGCTGGCCTGGGCGTTCGTGATCGGGGTGATCGTGCTGATCGGTGCCTTCGTCGGACCGGTCATCCGCAAGATCACACCGCGGGCCGCGCTCCTCGGCACCCTGGCCGGCATCTCGCTCAGCTTCATCTCGATGCGCCCCGCCGCCCAGATCTGGGAAGCCGCCTGGATCGGTCTCCCCGTGCTGGGCATCATCCTGGTCGGCTTCTTCACCGGACTGAAGCTGCCGGGCAACATCCCGGTCGGCCTCGCCGCCCTGCTGGTCGGCACCGCGATCGGCTGGATCGGCGGGTACATGTCGGTGCCGGACGTGACCACAGCGGTCGGCGACATCGCCCTGGCCGTGCCGACGCTCAACCTGGACCTGCTCGGCGCCGGGCTGACCAACCTGGCGCCGCTGCTGGCCACCGCCATCCCGCTCGGGGTCTACAACTTCCTGGAGGCGATGAGCAACGTGGAGAGCGCCTCGGCCGCGGGCGACAGCTACAGCCTGCGCAGCGTGCTGATCGCCGACGGGGCCGGCGCCATCGTCGGCTCGGCCCTCGGCTCGCCCTTCCCGCCGGCGGTCTACATCGGCCACCCGGGGTGGAAGGAGGCAGGCGGGCGCACGAGCTACTCGATGGCCAGCGGGCTCGCCATCGCGCTGCTCTGCTTCCTGGGTCTGTTCGGCCTGCTGTCCGCGGTGCTGCCGTTGCCGGCGATCGTGCCGATCCTGCTCTACATCGGGCTCCTGATCGGGGCGCAGGCGTTCCAGGCGGTGCCCCGCCTGCACGCCGCGGCCGTCGTGGCGGCGATCATCCCCAACCTCGCGGCCTGGGGTGCGGGACTGATCGACAACGCCCTGGCCGCCGCCGGGACCAGTGCCGCCGCGCTCGGCGAGGGCCCCCTGACCGACGCCGGCCTGGTCTACCACGGTCTGCACGTGCTGGGTCAGGGAGCGGTGCTGGCCGGGATCGTGTTCGGCGCGATCGTCACCTTCATCCTCGAACGCCAGCTGTACCGGGCGGCGATCGCCGCCGGTGCGGGTGCGCTGCTGTCCTGGATCGGGCTGCTGCACTCCGAGGAGGTGCAGTGGGCGGCCAACCCCCAGGTCGCGCTGGGTTACCTGCTGCTGGGGGCGGTGCTGATCGGTATCGCCGCGTTGCGTCGGGACGAGCCCGTCGTGGCGGCACCGGTCGACGACGAGCCGGCGCTCGCCGAGTAGCTGTGCGACAGAACGCACGGACCCGTCGCCCTCGAGGGGTGACGGGTCCGTGCGCGTTCAGGTCAGGGGCGGGGTCCGAGCCGGGTGCCCGGCGATCAGGCCGCAGCAGCCATCGCGGGCTCGTCGGCCGGGCCGACCGGGGCCACGTCGGCGGACTTCCGAGCCAGGAAGTCGTTCGGCAGCGACAGCCGGATCACCTTGTGCCAGGCCGAGGCGACCTGGCGGGGCAGCGAGCCGGTGGTGTACGAGAGCCCGTAGCGCTGGAAGAGGTCCTTCACCTGCGGCGCGACCTCGGCGTAGCGGTTGCTGGGCAGGTCGGGGAACAGGTGGTGCTCGATCTGGTGGGACAGGTTGCCGGTCATGAAGTGCATCGCCTTGCTCCCGGAGATGTTGGCCGAGCCGAGCATCTGCCGCAGGTACCACTCACCCCGGGTCTCGCCCTCGATCGAGCGGCGCTCGAAGGTCTCGACCCCCTCGGGGAAGTGGCCGCACATGATCACCGAGTGGGTCCACAGGTTCCGGACCAGGTTCGCGGTGGCGTTGGCGGCCACGGTGTGGAAGAAGGACGGGCCCGACAGCAGCGGGTGCAGGACGTAGTCCTTGGTCATCTGCTTGCGGATCTTGGCGACGACCTGCTTGGCGCGCGCCCGGAACTCCGGGTTCTGCCGACGCTTCTTGGTCTTCATGTTGCGGCCGAGCTCCAGGTCGTACGCGGCGATCCCGTACTCGAAGAAGCAGGCGTTCAGGAAGTTCCAGAGCGGCTGCGCGAGGTACATCGGCACCCAGCGCTGGTCCTCGTCGACCCGCATGATGCCGTAGCCGAGGTCGTTGTCCTTGCCGATCACGTTGGTGTAGGCGTGGTGGAGCTCGTTGTGCGCGTGCTTCCACTGCTCCGAGGGCGATGCGTGGTCCCACTCCCAGACGGTGGAGTGGATCTTCGGGTCCCGCATCCAGTCCCACTGGCCGTGCATGATGTTGTGGCCGATCTCCATGTTCTCGATGATCTTGGCCACGGAGAGGCCGGCGGTGCCGAGGATCCAGGCGGGCGGGAAGAACGAGGCCAGCAGGACGGCGCGGCTGCCCAGCTCCAGGGTCCGCTGCGCCTTGATCACCTTGCGGATGTAGGCCGCGTCGTCGGCACCCCGGGTGTCGATGACGGACTGGCGGATGGCGTCGAGCTCGACGCCGATCTGCTCGATGTCGGAGGCGGTCAGGTGGCCGATCGGGTTGTGCGCCTTCTTCTGCAGAACAGTCATGGGTACCTCGGTTTCAGAGTTGAACTCGCGTGGGACGTGCTGACGATCAGGTGGAGCGTGTGGTCAGTGGTCGATCTCGCAGGCACCGGCGGCCGCGTTGATGCAGGTCTGGATGCGGATCCCGCCGTTCGCGGTCTCGCCCTCGGTCGCCGTGGTGATCTCGCCGTTGCGCAGATCGCGGACCGAGCCCGAGCGCAGCGGCAGCACGCAGCCGAAGCAGATGCCCATCCGACAGCCCGACGGCATCAGCACGCCGGCGTTCTCGGCGGCATCCAGGATGGGGGTGCCCGCGTCGGCCGTCACCTCGGTGCCGGAGCGGGCGAACGCGACGGTGCCGCCGTCGCCGACGACGATCCGCTCGGTCCGGAACCGCTCGGTGACCAGCGGCAGCTCGCGCGCGTCGTGGTGCTGCTGCAGAGCGTCGAGCAGGCCGGCCGGGCCGCAGGCCAGCGTGGTCCGCTCGGCCAGGTCGGGCACCAGCTCGGACAGGTCGTCCACGTCGAGCCGGCCGTGCTCGTCGCTGTGCCGGCTGATCAGCCGGATCAGGCCGGCGGCGTCGAGCTCGCGCAGGTTGGCCAGGAAGATCGAGTCGGACGCGGTGGGCGCGACGTGCAGCACGACGATGTCGTACGGCTCCGAGCGCGCGAGCCGGACCGCACCGGCGTCGGACACGGGGAACAGGTTGCGCAGCATGCCGATCACCGGCGTGATGCCGGAGCCGGCCGTGACGAACAGGAACCGGCCGCCCTCGGTGGGGAGCACGAAGTCGCCGGTCGCCTGCTCCAGGTGCACCAGGGTGCCGGGGCGACCTCGACGGACGAGGTGGTTGCTGACCTTGCCGTCCGGAACGGCCTTGATGGTGACGCTGATCCGGCCGTCGGCCCGGGGTCCGTGGGTCAGCGAGTAGGCGCGCCACTGGCGGACACCGTCGACGTCCACACCGATCCGCACGTACTGGCCGGGGACGTGGCCGGCCCAGTCGGCGCCCGGTTGGATCTCGATCGTGGCGGCGTCGGCGGTCTCGGGGTGGACGGCCATGATGCGGCCGCGGAGCTCGGCGCCCCGGCGCAGCGGATCGAACAGGTCGAGGTAGTCGGCCGGCAGCAGCGGGGTCGTGACCCGCTCCGCCAGCCGCACCAGCCGTTGCCGTAGTGACGGTCGTCCGGCTCCCGCCCACTGCAAGGAAAAACTCATAAGTCCATCATTCCGGACCTGAAGGCTAAGATCATGACCGGCAGGCGTGAACTTCTCGGCATGACTTGTTCGGAGGGAACAGTTGTCGATCTCAGGTGACGTGGGGTCCGGTCCGGACGCCTTCCGGATCGACGGCCAGGTCCTCCGGGCGCTCCGGGACGGGCTGCCCGCCGTCGCGGCGCAGACCCTGCTGGCGGTGATGGCCGAGGTGCCGGGCTACCGGGTCGGGTTCCGGGGGCCGATGGGGGAGAGCATCCAGGCCGCCGTCCAGATGGCCATCGGCGGCTTCCTCAAGCTCGCCAGCGGGACGCGGGAGGGCGATCCCAGCACACCGCGTCGTACCACCCTGGACGGGGCGTACGCCCTCGGTCGGGGCGAGGCGCGGGCCGGTCGGTCGATGGACGCGCTGCTGGCGGCCTACCGGGTGGGAGCCAGGGTGAGCTGGCGCGGGCTGGCGCGCAACGCGGCCGAGGCGGGGCTGCCGGCCTCGGCCATGGCGGAGTTCGCCGAGCTCCTGTTCGCCTACATCGACGAGCTGTCCGCGGCCAGCGTGGCCGGCTACAACGACGAGCTCAACACCAGCGGTCGAGTCCGGGAGCGCTACCGCGAGCGACTCGGTCAGCGGTTGCTCGCCGGCGGCACCGCCGACGTGCTGACCGCGGCGGCGGAGCGGGCGGAGTGGACACCACCGACGACGTTGACGGCGGTGCTGCTCCCGGCGGCCCAGGTGCACGGGGTGCTGGCTCTGCTGGGGGCGGAGACGTTGCTGGTGAGCGAGGAGCTGCCGGGCGCCGACAGCTGGGCGGTCGACCAGCCGCACGCGCTGCTGCTCGTGCCGGAGGTGGACGGCGGGGGCCGACAGCACCTGATCCGGGTGCTGGACCGGCGCCAGGCGGTGGTCGGTCCGGCCCGGCCGTGGCTGGCTGTCCGCGCCTCGTACGACCGCGCGGTGCGGACACTGGCCCTGGTCGCCGCCGCCGAGCCCGAGCTGGTGCACCCGGTCGACTCCGAGGACCACCTCGTCGACCTGGTGGTCGGTGCCGACGGCGAGGCGCTGGCCGACCTCCGCGCCCGGGTGCTCGAGCCCCTCGCCGAGCTCGCGGAGGCCACCCGGGAGCGGCTGGCCGAGACGCTGCTGTGCTGGCTGCTGCACCAGGGCCGCCGCGAGGAGGTCGCCGAGGCGCTCCACGTGCACGCCCAGACGGTCCGCTACCGGATGCAGCAGGTCCGCGAGCTCTACGGTGACCGGCTGCTCGACGAGCGCTTCGTCCGGGAGCTGGTGGTGGCGCTGGTGCCTCAGCGGTAGGCGAGGGCCCCGGTCAGCGCCGCGGCGTAGACGCGGTACCCGCGCGCCGTGGGGTGCAGGGCCTCGGGCCCGGAGGCGTGCAGGTACGGACGCCTGCTGCCGATGCCGTGTCCGGTGAAGCCGGGGGCGACGTCGACGTAGCGGATCTCCGCACCACCGGCGGCGGTGGCCGCGACCGTGGCCTTGATGGTGGCGTTGAGGGCGACGGTGGCGTTGTTGAGGGCGGCGATGGTCGCGCCGTTCGGCGTGCTCGCGGTCGGGGTCTCGAACAGGAGCGGGTAGCCGGCGACCAGGATCTCCGCCCGGGGGGCGGCGGCGGCCACCGCGGCGTACGTCGTCGCCAGGCGGGTGGCCAGCACACTGGGTCCGCCGGACCGGGGAGCCAGCAGCGCCAGGGCCTGACCGATAGCGGCCTGGCAGGCGGCGCTCGGTCCCGGTGCGCACGTCGTGGCGACGGTGGCGAAGCCCAGGTCGTTGCCGCCCACCGTCAGCGTGACCAGCCGGGCCCGGTGGGGCAGCAGCGGCACCTGCGTGGTCAGCACGGCCGAGGTCGTGGCGCCGCTGCAGGTGACGTCGACGTCCAGGCTCGCCCGCGTCTCCGCGTCCAGCAGCGCCGGATAGCCCCGGCGGCTCTGGTAGCAGCCGTTCTCGTAGCGTCCCGCCCCGAACCCGGCCGCGTACGAGTCGCCCAGCGCGGCGTAGCTCAGGGTGCGGGAGTGACGGTTGCCGGCGTCGGCCGGTGCGGCGGTCACCAGCGCCAGGCCGATCAGCGTCGCGAGGGCAGCCAGGACGAGGGACAGCCTGCGGCTGCGTCGGATCATGGCCGGACGCTACTGCCCGGCCGCTTCGCGGGGAAGGGGGTTCACGCGGATACGGAACGAATGCGCCACGACCGTCGTCGCCGGCGTCGCGGTGACAGATCGGGGGCTCAGCTCCGGAGCCAGCCCCGACACGCCGGGCGCCGGTCACTGAGCCCCCCGTTTGTCCACGTCGTCTCAGTGAGGAGCGTGCGCCGCCTGCCGCAGCGCCCGGTAGACGAGTCCCGGGTGCCCGAGGCGGCGGCGGAGCTCGGACTCCAGGGCGCCCACAGGATAGAGGTTCTGCGGCGCCCGTGGGTCCTTGAACTCCTCCGAAGCGAACCGGGGCAGCACGGCCTGGGACAGCGCGGCCAGCGCGATCACGTCGCTCGCCGTCACGTTGGCGGCGCACTCCACCCGGGCGATGCCGGCCCAGGGGTGACTCCGGGGACCGGGCAGCCGCAGGTACCAGCTGAAACGGTCCCAGCTGCCGCCGATCAGGAACACGGGAGTCCGCTCGGTCGGACCGAGGGCGGCGACCAGCCGGTGCAGCCGGGGTTCGAGATAGGCGATCTGGTGGGACTTGATGAAGCCGAGCACCCGGGGCAGGTGCTCGCGCCCGCGGACCGGCCCGTCGACCACCAGCAGCTCGCTGCCGTCGGGGGTCCCGTGGTCCGGCCCGTGGCCGCGGGCGTTCACCGCGGCGATCAGCTCGAGCTCGGTGAGCCGCTGCTGCAACGCCGAGGACAGGCTCAGAGCGAGACCCTGCTTCTCGTTCAGCGTGGTCGGAAACACCTGGTAGGTGCCGGCCGTGGTCACCAGGCCGGCGGCGTGCGGGTCGACGGTGAAGAGGCCGCGCCGGATCTCGGGCGACAGGACGTGGGCCCCGCTGGCGCAGCAGCAGATGGCCCCGGCGGCGTACGAAGCGCACAGGCCCATCGAGGCCTCTCCCGCTCCCGGTGCGTCGATCCAGATCCGGGCGTCGATCCGGCGGACCCCGTCGACGAAGAGGGTGGCCCGCGGCGGCTCCAGGCGCGGGGCCGCGATCGGCGCCCAGTCGTCGGCCGCGACCTCGACGTCGGTGACCACGCTGGTCACCGTCTCGGGCGGGCCGTCGATGCCGAAGCTGGTGCCGTAGCCCGGGTCCCAGCTGTCCACGGCGAACCGCATGACCGGCCGTTGCTCGCGCGCATCACGTGCGCCCTGGGCCGACGACGTCACGGGCCGACCCGTTCGATGGTCGACGTCCGGCTGTCCCGACTGACCTCGAAGCGGACGGGCACGCGGTCCGCCAGCGCGGCGACGTGGGTGACCACGCCGACCATCCGGTTCCCCTGCGCCAGGTTCTCCAGGGTGCCGGCCACGATCTCGAGCGCGTCGGGGTCGAGGGTGCCGAAACCCTCGTCCAGGAAGATCGAGTCCAGGGTGGTCCGTCCGCCCGCGGCCAGGGTGGCGAGCTGGTCGGACAGGGCCAGCGCCAGGGCCAGACTGGCCTGGAAGGTCTCGCCGCCGGACAGGGTCTTCACCGAGCGACGGGAGTCGGCGTCGGCGTGGTCGATCACGAAGAACTCGCCCCGGTCGTGGGTGAGCTCGAACTGGCCGCCGGACAGCTGCAGCAGCGAGGCCGACGCGTCGGCGACCAGCGTGTCCAGGGCGGCGTCGGCCAGCCACTGCGGGAACCGTTTCGCCGACATCAGCTGTTGCAGGGTCCGGCTCACCTGCTCGGTCTGGGTGTCGGCGGTGATCATGGACTGCAGCCGTTCGGCGGCGGCCCGCCGCTGGACGATCGACGTGGTGGCGGCGCGAGCCCGCTCGAGCTGCAGCTCCACCAGGGTGGGGATCCGGACCCACCGCGTCGCCGCTCCGCCGTCCGTGGGGTCGGTGGACACGGGGTCGGCGGGATGATCGACGTGGTGCTGGTCGAGCAGGTCGCGGATGCGGCTCAGCCGCTTCTCCAGCTCGACCCCGGCCCGCTCGAGGTCGGCGGTCAGGTCGGTCAGCGCCGCACGGCGCCGATCGGTCTGCTCCGCGGTCCAGGTGGCGAGCGCCGTCCAGGCCAGAGGCAGGTCGTCGGTGTCGAGCGGCGGCACCCCGAGTCCGGCGAGCTCCTCGCGCACCCGCACCAGGGTGGCCCGCGCGGTCTGCTGCTCGGTCCGGCGCTGATCTCGTACGGTCTCGGCGTGCTGGCGGTCGGCCGCCGCCCGCTGGGCCCACGCACGGCTCTCGGCGGTCCGATCGGCCAGCCGTCGGTGCTCGTCGGCCAACCGCGCCGCCTCCTCGGCGCTGGGACGGTCGACCAGCGCCTCCTGGAGCCGGGCGACCAGGGTCGTGAGCGCGGTCAGGTCGGTGCGGGCGCGGTCGTCGGCCAGGGTCGCTGCGGTGAGCGCCTCGCGCGCACTCCGGTCCGTGGCGACAGCCGCCTCGAGCTGCTCGCCCGACGCGCGCCGGGCGGCCTCGGCCGCGGTCGTGGCCGCCTGCGCGGCGGGCAGGTCACCGGTGCTCAGCGCGGTCGCGGTCGCCCCGGTCCAGGTCAGCAGCTCCGCCCAGGCCTGCCCGAGCGTCTCGGACGTGACCGCTGGCGCGCCGAGGGCCGTGAGGCGGCCGTTCGTGGCGTGCACCTCAGCCCACCCCTGCCGGGCCGCCGCGGCCAGTCGTTGACCGTCGTCGTCGGCGCGCTGCAGGTCGACCTGCGCCGCGTCCCGCGCGGTCGCTGCCCCGTGCTCCTGTGCCAGGGCGTCCTCCAGGCGTCGAGCGAGCTCGGTCAGCACCTTCCGATCCCGCTCCGGGTCCCGCTCGTCACCCGCCGGCTGCCCGAGCGAGCCGGCCCCGCCGTTCGGGTCGCCCCCCTCGGCCAGGTCGCCCCCCGGGGTCAGGTCGGAGGGCAGCGCTCGGTCGAGGTCGGTCAGGCGCTCCACGGCTGCCGCGATCTGGGCCTCCAGGGTGGTGCCTCGGCGTTGCTCCGCCAGGGCCGCCGCCTCGGCCTCGGCCACCGCCCGCTCGGCCTCGGTCAGGGCGGCGCGCGCCGAGTCCACGGCCGGCACGCCGAGGGGATCCGGAAGCCGGGTGACCACCTGGGTGCAGACGGGACAGGCGTGACCGACCTCCAGGTGGGCCCGCACTTCGGCCGCGGCCGAGTGGCTCCGGGCGCCCTCGAGCGCCTCGTCGGCTCGGCGCCGGGTCGCCTGTGCCTCGGTCAGGGTCTGCTCGGCGACCGTGCTCCGCCCGGCGACGTCGGCCGCGTCGCGGCGGAGGGCGGCGAGCTGCTGGTGCGTCGTCTCGTACGCGGACAGCGTCTGGAGCCGGTGCGCCAGGGTGGTGCGGTCCGGCAGACCCGCCCTGGTCGCCCGGGCCGCCGTGAGCGTGGTCTCGGCGGCGTCCAGCGCCCGTCGGGCCGCCTGCCAGCGGTCGCGGGCGGCGATCACGGCGGTGTCGAGGTCAGCCGCGCCGGCGGGCATGGTCACCGACCGCAGCAGATCGATCCGTCCGGTCAGCTCCGTCACCCCGGCGGCGGCCTGACGCGCCTCGGCCCGGTCCGCGTCGTGCCGGGTTCGCGCGGTCTCGAGGGCGTCGTGCGCGGTGCTGGCCGACTGGGTGGCCCCCGCCAGACCGGCCGCCGCTGCGGCCGCCGTGGTCGTCGCCGCCGGCGCCCGTCCGGTGGCCCCGGCCAGCTCGGAGTGCCAGCGCAGCGTCTCCTCCACCGACGCCGGGGACGGGCCGGCTCGCAGGGCCTCCTCCGCCACGACTGCTGCGGCCGAGGCCTGCTGCTCGGCGACGCTCGCCTCGCGGTACGCCTGCTCGGCCGCCTCCCCGGCCCGCTGCAGGTCCTCGACGTCCTCGGGGACGGTCACCGCGTCCAGCCGGGTCAGCTCGTCGGTGGTCCGGGCCGTCGCGGCGGCCGCGCGCTCGCGCTCGTCGGCCAGCGCGCCGACGGCGGTGACCTCGGTGGTGATCGCGACCACCAGCGCGGACAGCTCGTCCTCACGCGCCCGGGCGGCGTCCTCCGCCGCCGCGGTCGCGTCCGCGTGCCCGGCGAGCTCGCCCGACAGCGCGTCCACCCGGGCCCGGGCGTCGTTGGCCCGCCGACCCGCGAGGCGACCGATGGCGTCGTAGTGCCGGGCCCCGAGCAGCTTGAGCAGGATGTCCTGGCGCTGCCCGACGCTGGCCCGGAGGAAGGTGGCGAAGTCGCCCTGGGGCAGCACCACGCAGGTGCAGAAGTCCTCGAAGTCCAGCCCGAGGAGCTCGGCCACCTGGGAGCGCACGGTCTTGGGATCGGCGGCCAGCGACTCGGTCGGCTCGTCCACCGAGGGGTCGCCGGTGGCGGCCGGGTCGGCGTAGCGCTCCAGCCGGGCGTTGCGCTGGGCGATCTGCTTGCCTACCCGGCGCACCTCGCGAGCCACGACGTAGCGGTCGCCGGCGACGTCGAACACCAGCCGTACGGTGCAGCGGTTCGCGGTCGGGGCGAGGGCGTACTGGATTGCGTTCTCGCGGCCCCAGCGCGGCGCGGAACCGTACAGGGCGAAGGTCAGCCCGTCGATCACGGTGGACTTGCCGGAGCCGGTGGGGCCGGTCAGCGCGAAGTAGTCGGCGTCGGTGAAGTCGACGACCGTCGGGTCCCGGAAGGCGGCGAACCCGCTGAGATCGAGGCGGACGGGACGCACGTCAGGCCCGGCCGGAGGTCAGGTCGTCGTGCAGCTCGTCGAAGAGGCGGTTGAGGCGCGGGTCGTCGACCGCCGCGGAGGCGCAGTAGTCGGCGAACAGCTCGGCGGGTGTCCGTGCGGCGGCGGGGGTCCGGCGCGCCGCGTCGGTGTGGGGGCTGACCGAGAACTGCGGATCGAGCCGGATCTCCAGGGCGTTCGGCAGCGCCTCCAGCAGGTGCTCCCGCATCCCCGCGTACGCCGCCTGGGTCACCCGGACCCGCAGGAAGTCCTCCCCGTACGCCGTCGGGTCGGCGACCAGCTGCTCGACCGTGCCGGTGACCGTCCGCAGCCGCCGACCGGAACGGATCGGCAGGTCGGTGACCCGGGCCGGGGTGTCCGGCGCGACTTCGATCAGGCAGACCACGTTGGTGTTGTCCTGCTCGCCGAAGTCGACCGCCAAGGGGGCACCGGAGTAGTGCACCGGGGCGGCGGCCGGCACCGACTGCCGGCGGTGCAGGTGGCCCAGTGCCACGTAGTGGGCGTCGATCGGGAAGATCGCCGCGGGGACGCTGTACTCCATGATCGACTGCGCCTCCCGCTCGCCGCCGCCGAGCCGGCCGCCGAGCACGGTGAGGTGCGCCATGGCCAGGTTGACCGTCTGGTCGGTGAACCCGGCGGTCAGGTTGGCCAGCACGTCGCGGATCATCTGGTCGTAGGCGCCGACGTTCTGCGCCGGTGTCTGGGTGATCACCTCCGCGGCCCGGACCGCGTAGCGCTGGGACAGGAACGGCAGCGTGGCCAGCACCGCCTCCTCGCCGGTGGAGCGGGCCCGGAACCTCAGCACCCCGCCCTGCTCGGCGGACCGGGGGCTGCCGATCAACCGGATACCGGCCTGACGCATCAACGGTCGGTACGCCTCGAAGGTCGGGCCGTGATCGTGGTTGCCGGCGATGGCGACCACCTCGATGCCGGCCCGCGCCAGCCGCAGCAAGGTGGTGATCACCAGCTTCTGGGCCTCGGCGGTGGGCGAGGCGTTCTCGTAGACGTCACCGGCGACGAGCACGGCGTCGACCTCGTGCTCGACCGCGAGCTCGACGATCTCGGCCAGCACCGCCTTCTGCTCGTCCAGGCGGGAGCGGCCCTTGAGGGTCTTGCCGACGTGCCAGTCGGAGGTGTGCAGCAGCTTCATGATCAGCCCGGCTCAGAACGGCGGCGGCGGGTCGATCCCCGCATCGTCGAAGTCGTCCTCGTCCACCCCGGGCAGGCGGGCGAACGGGTCCCGGGACGAGGGGCCGGCCGCTCCCGGACCGGCGGATCCCGCCACGGTGGCCGGGCCGGCGGGAGGAGCGGCGCACTCGCTGAGCCGGGTGGCCCACGCCGGGAACGGGAACTCGATGGCCAACGGCACCGGGATCTCAGGCTGGGAGACGAACATCGCCCCCGGCTTGGCCAGGGTGGCGCGCTGGCGCTGGGACGGCGGCAGGAACCCGTACTCCGGGCGGCCGGCCTCGGCCGGGTCGAGCCGCCCGACGATCTTGATCGACGAGTTCGACACGATCCGCCGCTCCACCTCGCTGGCGGTCTGCTGGGCGCCGATCAGGATGATGCCGAGCGAACGACCCCGTTCGGCGATGTCCAGCAGCAGGTCCTTGATCGGCGAGCTGCCCTCGCGGGGGGCGTACTTGTTGAGCTCGTCGATCATGGTGAACAGCAACCCGCCGGGACCCGCCTTCTCCTTGCGGGCGGTCTCGGCCGACACGGTGACCCCGACCACGAACCGCTGCGCCCGCTCGGGCAGCGTGTTCAGGTCGATCACCGTGACCTGGTGACCGGCGGTGTCGATGGCCCGGCCGGAGGTCTCGGTGAGGTCGCCGCGCAGGATGGCCGACAGCGGACGGACCGAGGACCGGAGCCGGCGGATGAAGGCGTTGACGGTGCCGATCCCGGTGACCGGCCCGGCCCACGCCGTCCGGGTGGCGTCGTCGCTGACCTTGTCGGCGATGAGGTCCACCAGCTCGGGCCAGGTGCGGGCGATCCGGCCGTCGACCGACACCGCCCCGTCCCGGCCGGCCGGCTGTGCGTCCCGGGCCAGCCGACCCGCCACCTGGTGCACCACCATCGTGTACTGGTTGCGCTCGTCCTCGACGTCGGCGAACACGTACGGCAGCAGCTCGTCGCGGCAGAACTCGGCCAGGGTCCACCAGAACGCACTCACCCCGGAGGTCCGCCCGGTGACGTTGGGCCGGCCGGTCTGGTCGTACGGGACGGGTGGGGCGAAGAAGCCGACGGACGCGAACGGAGTGGCCGGCAACCCGAGGGCGCCGTAGCGGGACCGCAGGTCGTCGTCGAGCCGTACGTTGGCCTGGTCGAGGAACAGCAGGTCCTCGCCCTTGACCGAGAAGATCAGCGCCCGGGTGCTCAGCTGCCGCTTCCCCAGCACCCCGGAGGTGAACAGGGCGTGCAGCAGGAAGAGCGCGAAGCTGGTCTTGGTGGCCACCCCGGAGATGCCGGAGATCGAGACGTGGGCGCCGCGGGTGCCGTCCAGGAACTCCAGGTTGAGGTAGATCGGCTCGCCGTCCCGGCCCATCCCGATCGGCAGCTTGGTGGCCATCTGGTCGAAGTAGAGCGCCCGGTCCCGGTCCAGCCCCGAGGCGCGCACCGCGAGCGTGCCCGGTCGGGGCGGGATGTAGCACTCGGGCTCCACCCGGGTGGTGGTCACCTCGGCGATCTCCTGCAGGTGCGCGGGCAGGACCCCGTCGGCGATCAGGAACGTGTCCGACCCGAAGGACGCACCCTCGTGCCGGGCCCGGACCTGGGTGACCACGCCGGCCGTGCTCACCGGACCCACTCCGGGCACGTCGCGGACGGTGAGGACCACGTCGTCGAGCTGCAGATAGGCGTTCTCGGCCACCGCCACCCGGAACAGCAGCGGGGTGGAGTCCTCGGTGCCGGCCACCAGCCCGACGGTGCCCTCGCGGACCGGGGTGCCGTGGTCGGTCTCGCGGAGGGTCGGGTCCAGGCCGTCGGTCACCGCTGCCCACCCCTCACCGTCGTCGCCGCTCCGATCTCGCCCGTCACGTCCCCGCACCGTACAACCGGTCCCGGACAGAAACACGGACGAACGCGGGGCTCAACGACAGCACTGGCCGCGACACGCCGGGTCGGCAACCGTTGAGGCCCGTGTTCGTCCCGTTCTGCGACCGGCACGCTGAGGGCTCGTCGCGGCGCCGGGCTCACGTGGGACGCTGCAGCCAGGCCCGGACCTCGTCGTCGTGCTCGCCCAGCCCCGGCGGCGGGCGCCGGTAGTCGGCCGGCGTGCGCGAGAAGGTGATCGGGTGGCGGACGCTGCGCACGGGAGCATCGGTCGGCCCGAGGGTGACCACCGGGTCCAGCCCGATCTGCTCGGCGAACGCGATCCCGCCGGCGATGTCGTTGATCGGACCGCAGGGCACCCCGACGGCGGTCAGCCGCGCCGACCAGTGGCGCGTGCCGGCGGTCCGCAGCCGTTCCTCCAGCAGGGGCCGCAACGCCTCGCGGTGCACTGTGCGGTCCTGGTTGCGGGCGAACCGCGGGTCGTCGGCGAGCTCGGGGACCCCGAGGACCTGGACCAGGGCCCGGAACTGGGCGTCGTTGCCGATCGCGATGATCAGCTCACCGTCGGCGCAGGGCAGCGGCTCGTACGGGAACAGGCTCGGGTGGCCGTTGCCCATCCGGTGCGGGATCACCCCGCCGGCCACGTACGCGCTGGTGTGGTTCACCAGCCCGGACAGCGCCGAGGCCAGCAGACTGACCTCCACGTGCTGGCCCCGGCCGTCGGCGTCGCGCTGGTGCAGGGCGGCCAGGATGCCGATCACCGCGTGCAGACCGGCGATCACGTCGAAGACCGAGATCCCGGCGCGGGTCGGCGGGCCGGCCGGATCCCCGGTCAGGCTCATCAGTCCGGAGACCGCCTGCACGAGCAGGTCGTAGCCGGGCAGCGCCGCCCCGGCCTCGGTGGTGCCGAAGCCGCTGATCGAGGCGTAGATCACGGCCGGGTTGGTGGCGGCCACCATGGCGTAGTCGAGTCCGAAGCGCTCCAGCCCGCCCGGCCGGAAGTTCTCGATCATGATGTCGGCCCGGCGCGCCAGCTCTCGGGCGAGGCCGACGTCCTCGCCCTCGGTCAGGTCGAGCACCACCGAGCGCTTGTTGCGGTTGACGCCCAGGAAGTAGGTGGACACGCCCTCGTGCACCGGTGGTTGCCAGGCGCGGGTGTCGTCACCACGGGGGCTCTCGACCTTGATCACGTCGGCCCCCAGATCGGCCAGCAGCATGGTGGCGTACGGGCCGGCCAGGACGCGGGAGAAGTCCGCGACCAGCAGCCCGGCCAGGGGACCCGAGGGTGCGTCGCTCACGGTTCCCTCCCTCCACGACCGGCGTCGACGCACGGCGCCGTCACGGACCGACACGATGACAGAGCCGGTTGACACGCTCCGGGGCCTGCCCGAGAGTGACCCCATCCTCGCGCGGCCGCCGTCCGGGCGGCTGTCGGGGGCCGAGGAGGAGCTGTGGTCGGTCGGCTCGAACGCACTGTGTTCGAGCGCCAGCCGCCGCCCGCCGCCGCGGTCACGGCTGCCCTGGCCGGGTCCGCCCACCGGGTCTTCTGGCTGGACGGACTGGACCGCCCCGCCCACCCGGAGCTGGTCGAGCAGCACGCCGCCGACCTGGTGGTGGTGGGGGCGGGCTACACAGGGTTGTGGACCGCGATCCGCGCCAAGGAACGGGATCCGGGGCGTCGGGTGATCATCCTCGAGGCCGGCCAGGTGGGCTGGGCGGCGTCCGGCCGCAACGGCGGCTTCTGCGAGGCCAGCCTGACCCACGGCGAGGAGAACGGCCGGAGTCGCTGGCCGGACGAGTACGACCAGCTGGAGCGTCTGGGCCGGGACAACCTGGCCGGGCTCACGCAGACGATCGAGCGCCACCGGATGGACGTCGAGCTGGAACGCACGGGCACCCTCGCGGTCGCCACCGAGGAGCACCAGATCGCCTGGCTGGCCGCCGAGGACGGCTTCCTCGACGGACCTGCGACCCGTGCCCTGGTGAACTCACCCACCTACCTGGCCGGCTCCTGGGACAGGGACGACACCGTGCTGGTCCATCCCGGCAAGTTGGTGCTGGAGCTGGCCCGGGTGGCCGCTGACCTCGGCGTACAGATCTTCGAGCAGTCCCGGGTCGAGGTGATCGACGACGGACCGGTGGTCCGGACCGCTCGCGGTGAGGTGCACGCCGACCAGGTGGTGCTGGCCACCAACGTGTTCCCGTCCCTGCTGCGACGTAACCGCCTGCAGACCGTGCCCGTCTACGACTACGTGCTGGTCACCGAGCCGCTCAGCCCGGAGGGCAAGGACGCGATCGGCTGGCAGGGCCGGCAGGGGCTGGCCGACCCGGCCAACCACTTCCACTACTACCGGCTGACCGCCGACGACCGGATCCTCTTCGGCGGTTACGACGCCGTCTACCACCCCGGCGGCCGGGTGCGCGCAGCGTACGAGGACCGCCCGACCTCGTACGCGACGCTGGCGAGTCACCTGCTGACCACGTTCCCGCAGCTGGAGGACCTTCGGATCAGCCACCGCTGGGCCGGCGCCATCGACACGTGCTCCCGTTTCTGTGCCTACTTCGGCACGGCGCGGCAGGGCCGGGTCGCGTACGCGGCGGGCTTCACCGGACTCGGCGTGGGCGCGTCGCGCTTCGCCGCCGACGTGATGCTGGACCTGCTCGGGGGCACGCCGACCGAGCGGACCGAGCTGGCCATGGTGCGCGAGCGGCCGTTGCCGTTCCCGCCCGAACCGCTGGCCACGCTGGGGATCCGGTTGACGGACTGGTCGCTGCACCGGGCCGATCGCCGGCAGGGGCGACGGAACCTGCTGCTGAAGAGCCTGGACGCGGTCGGGATGGGCTTCGACTCCTGACGGCGTCTCGCCCGATCAGGCTCGATCCGGTCAGTCCGGCAGGGGATCAGTCCGGCAGGGGATCAGTCCGGCAGGGGAACGGCCGCCGTCCGCACCCGGAACGGCTCATGACCCCGCTCGGGCAGGAGGTCCCGCAGCAGGCCACGGACCTCCAGCGCCACCTCGCCGGGTCCGGTCACCGGGGGTCCGGAGAGGGCGATGGTGCCGTAGGCCCCGGGGGCGATGTCAGCCGGCCGCCCGACCCCGCCCAGGCCCGCCGGCTCCGGCGACACGAAGCCGGTCTCCAACCGGTCCAGCTCGTGCCAGGCGACCTCGGCGCCGTCCCGCTCGACGTGCACGATGGCCGAGCCCGGCTCCAGCTGGAACTCCGCGGGGCCGTCGCCGGCCCCGACAGCCTGCAGGGCCAGGCCGACGCCGGGCACCACCGCCGCGTAGAAGGTCGCGGTCGCCGTCGGGTGCGCCCGGGCCGCCCTCGCCAGCTCGTCCGCGGTGGTGATCACCGGGTCGTCGCCGACCGACCGGTGCAGATCGACCTCCCGCCGCTGGCCGTCCAGCACGGTCAGCTGGACCCCCGACACCGTCGTGGTGAAGGTGCCGATCACCGGGTCGCCGTCCCGCGCCGTCCGGACCACGAGCCGGGCGGTGCCGTCGTCGTCCACCGCCAGCACCTCGTCGACCTCGGTGGGGAACGCGGCCCGCCAGCGGATACGGCAGATCTCGGTCATCTCACTTCACCTCGGCTGTGAACTTCTTCTCCCACGTCTTCTTGAGCTTGTCGTTGAACTGCTTCACCATCGGGTTGAACTGGTCGGCCCGGATCGCCGTGGTCTTGGACCCACCCATCAGACTCTGCACCGTGTAGGTGACGTTCTGATCGGGGGCTGCCTGGCCCGCACCGAGCGGGGACCGGCCCCCACCGGCGGAGGCCGTCTTGTCGGCGTCGAGCTGGGCCTTCATGTGCGCCACCAGCGCCGTCATCTGGGGGTTCGGCGGGCCGAGCGCCGCCACGCCGCTCGGCGGGGTGCCCATCACCTTCGTCACCTCGGCCTGGATGGTCGACTCCAGATCACTGACCCCTGTGGTGAGCACCGGTTGGACGACCCCTGCGATCAGCTCGCTGGAGACCTGCGTGCAGGCGTCCCTGGCCAGACTCGACACGATCGCGTACGCCTTGCGGTAGAGCTCCCCGGACTGCCGGATCTTGGGGGTGGGCGCCGGCGCCGCAGCACCGGGCGGGGCGGGCGCCGCGGCCGCGGCGGTCGAGCTCTTCACCAGGCCGGCCATCTTGGTGGCGAAGGCCGCCGGAGTCACCCCGGTCTCGACGGCGGACCCCGCCGCGCCCCAGGTGGCCGGCAGCGCCTGCAGCTTGGCCACCAGAGCCGACGGCGGGAACAGGACGGGAAACCCGAGGAACGTGCCCGGCCCCCCGGCCGAGCCCACCGCGGTCGCCGCCGCGCCGGCGGCGTTCGCCTGCTGCGCACCACCGGCCGCGGTCATCGCGGGCACGGAGCCCTGCACGTTGATCGAGGTGTCTCCCACCCCGGCGACGGCGACGGTGGCCCGTCCGGCGGCGCCGAGGGAGGCGTCGTAGGCCGCAGCGATCTGCCGGACGATGGCGGCACTGCTGAAGCCTGCCTCGACACCCTCTCCGGCGGCGGTGATGTTGCTGAAGTTGGCGGTCGTCTCGAAGGCCACCGCTCGGGGGATGCTCGGCGCCAGGCCCGGCTCTGATGCTGTTGTGAGGTTCTGTTCGAGCGCACTGCGGACCGCGGCGTCGACCACGCCGGACCGCGCCGCGACGGCCATCTTGGCCTTGACCGCTGCCCGTTTCGCCCGGAACGCCTCGGCCACCGCCGGCAGGGTCGAGGTGAGGGCGCCGACGAGGGGTGCACGCAGCGACGACAGCACCATCCGCTCGACGGTCTTCTTGTCCATGGCGGCCATGGCACTGGGTGCGTTCCCCGGAGCTGCCTGGTGGAGGAGGCTGTTGAGCATCTCGTTGGACTGGCTGTACTCGTCGTCGATGCCCAGCAGGTGCCCGTACTCGTGGGCGGCGATGACGCTGTCGTTGGCCGAGTAGCTGCCCTTGTTCAGGTAGTAGTTGCCGGCGTCGATCGGGTTCCCGGTGGCGCGGTCCGCCCGCGTGGACATCGGGTGGACGATGATGCGCTGATCGTGCTTGTCCCTCTCGCCGAACACGGCCACCGAGGTGAACGTGACCGGCAGCCGCTTCGTGGTGTTGCTGCTGAAGACGTTCACCTCCTCGCCGAGGAGGGCGAGCTTGCCGTTCCAGGGCTTCACCTGCTCCGTGACGATGTTCTGGCACCAGGCGCGGCGGTTGTCGGGGTCGTTGGTGGGGATCTCGGCGGGGGTACCGATGAGGTCCCCGATGTCGGGGGTGGTCGCCGGGGCACCGGGGGGCCTCGGCACGCCGCAGCGGCTCTGGCTCATGAACTGGATCCGGATCGTGATCGTGACCCCCGCGTCGCCGTTGCGGGCCATGTCGTAGGAGACGTCACCGCCGAACTGCGCGGCTCCGGCCTTGCCGCCGGCGCCCGGCTGGTTGTAGAGGGTCTCGTTCGGCGGGGACTCCTTGACGGCGACCCGTTGCAGCGTCGTGCGGGCGATCTGGTCCACCATCGAGGCCACCGCCCGGTTGCCGGCCAGCTGCTGGAGCTGCAGCGTGCCGGTCGGCGATCCGGTCGTCGCGACCGCCGGCTTCGGCACCGATGCCGCCTTCGGGGCGGACCCACGAGACGGCTTGCCGTGGGTGGCGGGCTCCCCGTCGCGCTCCCGCATGAGCGAACTCAACCACGCGGTCCCGTCGGTGGTCCATGGACTCGCGCCCCCCGGTCGTCCGCAGCGGGAAGATCGGCCCTTTCGGGCAGCAGCCTTTCCGGACAGGAGGCTCGGACGCGGTTCAGCGGCGTTCCCGAACACCCCGCAACGCGTACGCCAGGGCGGTGCCGAGGATGATCACGCCGACCAGGAGGGCGAGGTGGAGACCGTACGGCTGCAGCAGCATCGCCTTGGCCGGAGGTTGGCTGCCCTGGCGGATGATCAACGGCAGCGCGATGATCACGACGACACCGATCATGATCAGGGCGGCCTGCACGAACGCCTGGGCCGGCGGCGGGACCCGACCCGCCGCCGCCCCGATCGCGAGCACGGCCGGTTGCAGCACCCCGTGGTGGAGGAGCAGGGCCACCAGCAGCCACGCGCCGAGGACCAGCAGCGTGCCGAGCGGCAACCCGTGCAGGAGCCGGGCGGCGCCGTAGCCGACCAGCAGCACGCCGACCCCACCGAGCACGATCCGCAGCCCCGTCATCCCCGCACCTCGAGCGCGCCGATCCACTTGGTGTCGAACAGCTCGGCGCGGTTGGGGCCCACCAGCCGCAACGGGTAGCCGTGATCGACGTCGAGCCGGGAGCCGTTGAGGTGCGTGGCCAAGATCGCCTGCTCCAGCTGGGAACCCGTCAGCTCGGCCTTGGTGATGCCGCCCTTCCCCAGCGAGCGGACCACCACCCGCGAGGCTGACGTGCCGCCGGCGCGCTGCACCAGGTCGAGCAGGGGGATGCCGCGCCACTCGGCGGTCACGCCCCAGCCCTGGCCGGCGGCGACCGGCAGCCGCACCTGCCGGGTGGCGAGCGGTTCGAGGTCGTCCAGCCCCAGCGCGTACGCCCGTGGACCCGTCACCTCCAGCCGCCACGCCGGATCCGTGGCGGCGGCGGTGACGCCGGCCTCCTCGGCCGTCCGCCCCACCGGGACCCCCTGCGGTCCCCGGCCGGGTTGCCGCACGGCCAGCAACCCGAGACGCTCCAGGGGAGCCACCGTCTGGCCGACGCTGGTGATCACCACCACGCCGATCCCCGCCGCGGCGGCGATCAGGACCCCGCGCCGCGAGATCCCGTTGGGCACCGGCGGGGGCAGTGGTCCGGCGTTGCTGTGCGAGGCCGGGTTCTCGTGCCACGGCACCTCCGTGAGCACGTCGCCGTCGGCCAGCCGGGTCGACGACCCGTACCGGATGTCGGGCAGCTTGATGGCCACGTGCAGCAGCACCGCACCGACGACCACGTACGCCAGCGCGTAGTGCACGACCACGAAGTCCCAGCCGAACGGCCGCCAGTCCAGCAGGTTGAGGAAGCCGGTGACCAGCTGCACCAGCGTGGCCGAGATCAGCAGCGCCGCGCTGAGGCGCTCGAGCAGGCGCGTGACCGACGGGACCGGCGGCCAGCGGAAGGAGTTGGGGTAGACCGACCAGAGCTTGATCAGCACCAGCGGGATCGACGCGATGCCGGTGGTGACGTGGATGCCCTGGGTCAGCCGGTAGCCCCAGACCGGCACCACCGGCTTCGGCAGCCACGCCCAGGTCAGGTACTGGGTGTAGCTGAGCAGCCCGGTGAGGAAGCAGAGCGCGAAGGCGGTGCCGAGGGCGCGACCGAGCCGGGCGGTCAGGGCGGTCGACCGCACGGGGCTGGAGAAGTGCGGCCACCAAGCGGGTCGCGCCGCCGCAGTCGCGGGCATCCCACCAGTCTGGTCCGGGTGACGTCTCGGCGACAGGTCCGAACGGGCACATCTCGCCGTCCACCGGGGCACCGGTAGCCGGTGCCGGTGCGCAGGCTGGGTCGATCGATCGCGGCTCCTACGATGCCGAGGTGCGAGAACCCGACGCCACCTTCGCCGACCCGCGCCAGGCCGAGCTGTACGACGTCCTGGACCCAGATCGCGGTGACCTCGACGCCTACGTCGCCCTGGCCGAGGAGCTCGGCGTCCAGCGGGTGGTCGACGTGGGCTGCGGCACCGGCTGCCTCGCCGTCCGGCTCGCCGAGCTCGGGCTCACCGTCGTCGGCGTCGACCCGGCCGCGGCGTCGCTCGACGTGGCCCGGGCGAAGCCGTACGCCGACCGCATCACCTGGATCCACGGCGACGCCACGGCTCTGGTCGGGCTGGTCGAGGACGCCGACCTGGTCGTGATGACCGGCAACGTGGCTCAGGTGTTCGTGACCGACGAGGAGTGGCACGCCACCCTCGCCGCGGTCTGGTCCTCCCTGCGGCCCGGTGGCTGGTTCGTCTTCGAGACCCGCCGACCCGAGGTGCGGGACTGGGAGACCTGGAGCAGTCCACCGACGCCGGTCACCCTGCCCGACGGTCGGACCGCCGTGCAGTCGTGCACCGTGACCGACGTGGCCCTGCCGCTGCTGACCTTCGAGGGGTGGACGGAGATCGACGGCCGGCGGCTCTCGTCCACCTCGACCCTGCGGTTCCGGGAGCGCGCCGAGGTGCTGGCCGATCTGGAGCGCGCAGGGTTCCAGGTCTCGGACGTGCGCGACGCCCCTGACCGCCCGGGCAAGGAGCTGGTGTTCCTGGCCCGGGTGGCAGCGGGGTCCACGACACCCGGCTGAGTCCGGCCCCGACGACGGTGTGACCGTCAGGCAGGCCACGACCGTCAGCCAGGGGCCAGGCGACGGCCGTCAGCCAGGGGCCGGGGTGCGGCGGTCCCGGACTCAGCCTCCGACGGCCGCGGCCGCGGCCGGCTTGATGTTCTGGTTGACCCTGAACAGGTTGTCCGGGTCGTAGGCGGCTTTGATCTGAGCGAGCCGTGCGTAGTTGCCGCGGTAGCTGGCGCGGATCCGTTCCTCGCCCTCGTCCATCATCATGTTCACGTAGGCGCCACCGGCCGAGTGGGGGTGGAGGGCCTCGAAGTAGTCGACGCACCAGCGCTTCAGCTCCGCCGCGTCCGCAGGATCGGCACTGACCCCGGCGAACACCGAACCCCAGGTGGCGTCGCGGTAGGCCCAGGCGGTGTCGCCCGCCTCGACGTCGTGCGCGGCCCCGTTGATCGGATACAGGTGCATCGTCGACTGGAACGTCGGCAGCCTCGATCCGAAGCGCTGGTGGATGGTCACGGCCTCGTCGGGGATGGTGTTGACGAAGTCGGCCCGCCAGTACCACTGCTGTCCCTTCGGGTAGAGCCCGTCGAAGGCGGTCTGCAGGGCGGCGTGGGGCATCGGGGCCACACCGTGCAGCAGCGGCGCGGGCAGCGCGTCCAGCAGGGGTGCCATCGCCGTCCGGGCGCCGTCCTCGTCCCCCACGTACGCCCACACCACGGCACAGACCGGCCGCAGGTGCAGCTCTTCGGGGAACGGCGGGGCCGGCGGCACCTGGGTGTAGGCGAAGAAGCCGTTGAGCTCGCGGGGGGCGTTCGGGATGAAGTCCCGGTACGCCTCGAGGACGGCGTCGCCCTGCCCGACATCCCAGAACGTCGGTCCGCCGACGAACGCGGAGACGTCGTTCAGCCGGAACGTGAACGAGGTGACCACCCCGAAGTTGCCGCCGCCTCCGCGGAGGGCCCAGAACAGATCCGGTTCCTCGGTCGCGCTGGCCCGGACCTGGCGACCGTCGGCCAGCACGACCTCCGCCGCGAGCAGGTTGTCGATGGCCAGCCCGTACGTCCGCGTCAGGTGCCCGAGTCCGCCGCCGAGAGTCAGACCGCCGACGCCGGTGGTGGAGATGATCCCGCTCGGCACGGCGAGGCCGTGGGCGCCGGTGGCCGCGTCCACCTGGCCCCAGGTGGCGCCGCCGCCCACGCGGACGGTCTTCCCCTCGGCGTCCACCTCGACCGAGTCCAGGGCGGCGAGGTCGATCACCAGACCGTCGTCGCAGGTCCCGAGCCCGCCACCGTTGTGACCGCCGCCGCGCACGGCGAGCAGGACACCGTGATCGCGTGCCGCGTTGACCCCGGCGACCACGTCGGCCACCGTGTGCGCCTGGACGATCAGGGCGGGGGACTTGTCGATCATGGCGTTGTAGACGCGTCTGGCGGCGTCGTAGTCGGGGTCGGCGGGGGTGAAGGTCGGCCCGGTGAGGTCAGTCAGTGCCGCCTGCAGGGCGGCGGTGGGGGTCATCGCGGTGCTCCTTCCGAAGCTGTCGGAACGACCGTCGCTCCACTTGTCACGGTAGACATGACGGGCGGCGCCTGCCTCCTTCAGAGCCCGGACTTGAGTCGGACAGCCGGTCTGGTCGCGGCGATCGCACCCAGGTGGGGTTACGTCGCGGCAACGGGACGTGGCACCCGGGCTGCCCAGAACGCCTCCGCCGGCCAGCGCCGCTCGGCGGCGTACAGGGCGTCGCGGGTCTGCCGGTGGTTCTCGAACCGGGCTTCGACCCGGTCCTCGTAGCGCCACGGCGGTTGCCCGCCCGCACCGGTGGCGGCCGCGATCGTCCAGGCGGCGTCGGCCGCGTCCAGCAGGGCGTCGTGGATGCCGCAGCCGGTGATCGGATCGCGTTCGCTCGCCGCGTCGCCGACCGCGAGCCAGCCCGACCCGGTCACCCGGTCGAGCCGCGACACGGTGACGGGCCGGCAGCGCAGTGGCTCGCCCCGGAGGCGGACGCGAGCGAGCAGCGGCCCCAGCAGGGTGGTCGCCGCCAGCTCCTCGTGCCAGCGTCGGCCGCCCCCACGCAGCAGGTCGGCGGCCGCGCCCCGGTCGGCGACCAGGGCGGTCACGATCCGGGATCCCGGCAGCTTCGACCCGTACCACCATCCGGTCGGGGTGGCCTCGACCGCCGTCTGGGCGGTGAAGGTGCCGGCCTCGAGATCGGCGAGGCGCAGCACGGCGACCAGGCGGTCGCGCGTGTGCCGGACGGCGCCCTGTCGGCGGGCGAACCACGAGCCGCCCCCGGACGCGTCGACCACCCACGTCGGCCGCAGGGTGGTCGACCGACCCGCCGGGCCCCGCAGCCCGACAGTGGTCCGGCCACTCTCCTGGCCGGTCGTGACCACCCGGGTGCCGGTGCGCACGTCGACACCGACCTGGGCCGCTCTCGCCCGCAGCCGGGTCTCGAACCGCCGGCGGTCGAGGTGCCAGGCCGGGCCGCGGGGGTCCAGGAGGTGATCGCTGTGACCCGGCCGCGGACCGCCCCAGACGGAGATGCCGCCGGGACAGGACAGGTGACCGTCGGCGCGGAACGCGTCGGCCAGCCCGAGCCGGTCCAGCGCAGCCAGCGCGCCGGGGGTGAGGGTCTCACCGAACCGCTCGGTCGGCGACGTGCGGTCCTCGGCGACGACGACCGTGAGATCGGTCCTGGCGCGCAGTCCGATCGCGGTGGCCAACCCCGCCGGTCCGCCGCCGATCACCAGGACGTCGCAGGCGTCGACCACCGGTCCGGGCTCAGTCGCCGGGACCGCTGGGGTTGGCGTGGAACGGCCATGCGGCCACCACGTTCACCGACTGCCCCTCGGTCGGCGGCCGGCTCTCGGCCTCGAGGAAGAAGTCCGGCGGGTAGGTGCCGCCGCGGATCGCCGTCCCCTGCAGGATGATCCCGATCCGGTCCCACTGCTGCACCGACTGCAAGGCGCGTTGGAACGTCGCCGCGGTCTTGGGGTCGTTGGTCAGCGTGCCCGGGCCACGGATCGACCAGACCCTCTGCGGCAGCACGCCGTTGACCACGGCGGTCGCCGGGTAGACCGCGTCGGGTCGCTGCGACGGCCAGGACCAGTAGAGCGTCAACGGGTTGCCGGTGGCGGTGTTGGTGCCGGAGGTGTTGATGCTGGGCTGGTGGATCGAGCAGGAGTTGTAGTCGGTCTGCCAGGGGATCGACATGAACTTCGACAGGTCGCCGGGTTCCAGGCCGTCGGTCATCCCGTGCAGGGGGATCCAGCCGCCGGTCAGGAACGGGGCGGTCTTGGTCGCGGTCGCGTATGCCAGCGGCTTGTGCTTGACCCGGAACGGGCCGGAGCCCGACGTCCGCCAGTCGGTGTCGTACAGGTCGGGTTGGCGGACCGGGTAGCTGACCTCGATGCCGGGCACGTAGCGGCCGCCCAGGCAGTTGCTGAGGGAGGCCATGTCGAGGAACTCGCCGGGCCCCAGGGCCTGTCCTGCGCCGGGGTCGAAGTGGTTGCCGTCCCACTGCTCCAGGAAGAAGTACTGCGACTTGCTGACGGCCAGGAAGTCGGTTCCCGCTTCGCCGAGCGAGAGCGGCATCAGCGGCACGCCGACGCTCAGCTCCCCGGCCACGTTGGGATTCCGGACGTAGGCGAGTCCGGACATGATGGTGTGATCCGGGTCGTCGTCCGGACCGATCGACTCCACCGCCCGGTGGGCCCGCAGCGCCATCTCGGGCAGGTTGGCCGTCCACCGCTGCAGGGCGGCCGCCCGGAAGACCGGGAAGACCTGGGTCGGGAAGGACGGCCGGTAGGTCGGATCGAACTCCCCGCCCCGACACAGCTCCGGCTGCAGATCGAGCTCCCGCACCCATGCGTCGTACACGTCGTCCCAGACCGACACCACGTTGCGGATCTGCGGGGCGTACGCCGGGTCGCCGCAGACCACCCAGGCGCCGAACGCCTCCTCGGTGCTGCCGTCGGCGAAGACCACGGTGGCCGAGACCGGCCCGTCGGCGGCGTCGTCCCACCAACCGATGTTGTTGAGGTCGCCGGTGAGCGGCATCGGGTCGCCGTACTCGTCGTACTGGGCGGCGGTGCGGCCCCGGCCCGCCAGCACCAGGAGTCGACCCTGCTCGTCGGTGCGGAGCTCACCGAGGGTGTCGAGCGGGCCGCTGGGCTGGAAGAGCCGGCTGTTGGTGTCCTGGGGGAACGAGGTCGGGTACTGCGGTTGCGGGGTGATCGCGCCGGTCCCGTCGGAGCAGGACGGGGTCGTCGTGCGGTCGCAGGCGACCAGGTCGTCGGAGCCGGACCGGATCGCCCGGGGTCCGGGGTCGATCACCAGCTGGCGCAGTCGCAGCGGTGCGTCCACCGTGCCGTACACGCCGGGGTTGCGGAGCTGGGGGACCTGACCGTTCGCGAAGGCGTTCAGCCCGGCCGACGGGACCACGTTGAAGGCCGCCGACTTCTTGTTGGCCAGGTGCACGGTCCAGACGATCTCGGCGACCACCCGGCCGTCGGGCAGCGTGCTCCCCGGCAGGATCTCCACCCCACCACCGTCGGGATACCGGTCGGGTGAGGGGACGTCGTACGCGAACAGACGGAACCGGGCGGCCTGGCGGAGCAGGTTCCCGTCGTCGTCCCGCAGGTCGTCGCTGCTGATCGGCTCGGCTTCCGTCCCCCGGCGGATGGGCAGTCCACCCACGAGGTCGTCGTGACCGGGGACCGGCAGGCCGGCGCTGGTCTCCGGGGACAGGTAGAAGTCGTCGCTGGTCCCCACGCGGGCGAAGTTGATCGTGGGGTGCAGCCGGAGCACCGTACGGGCGGGGCCGGTCCCCTGGGCCGAGGTGGTGGCCATCGTGTCTCCTTCGGGTGCGGGTCCGGCGGTGTCGGTGGGTGGGGTGCTCAACCGACGCTGATCACTGGGTGAACTGCGGCGTCACGCCGCTCTTCCAGCAGGTCAGGATGTTCGAGCCGATCGTCACCATCAGCGCGGCGAACTCCGGCGGCTGACGACCGGCCAGCAGCTCGGTGATCGCGGCGGTGTAGCGGGTGAAGTTGCCGGTCAGGATCCCGCGCCGCTTCAGATCCTCGGGGCTGTAGCTCGACGGGTCCTTGACCGGGTAGGTCGGCGGGGTCCCGGAGCCGCGGATGGTGAGGAACTTCTGGTAGTGGCTCGCCTCGGGCTCGGAGTCGTCGGCGGTGTTGCGGTTCGGGGCCGCGATCGTGTCCGCCGCCTTGGCCGCCTCGCCCTGATCACGGATCACGTCGATCAGCAGGGAGACCTCGGCGAAGGCGTCGGCGCCGCTGCCCTGGACCGTCATGCTCGGCAGATCGCGGTAGAAGGCGGAGAACAGGTCGACCTGGTTGACGCCACCCCTGATGTGCGACGCGAGCTGGTGCGCGCCGCGCTCGAGGGCGTCGTAGAACGCGCCGATGCTGCCGTACTCGGAGATGCTCGTGCGGTAGGCGGGATGGGTGCCGGTGTCCCACTCCGGGTACTCGATCAGGCACATGGTGTTGATCCGCAGCTGGTCGAGCGGCCCGATCTCGGCGCTGTACGGGCTGTACGTGCGCGTCGGGTTGTCGGGGTCGAGGGCGAAGTCCAGGTGCGGGATCGTCGTTCCCTGGTAGGGGAACGCGACCGGGGTGATCACCGGCGTGTAGCCGTAGGCGTTGGCGATGTTGCCGACCAGCTGCAGGTGCAGCATCTCCTGGTTCACCACCGACTGGATGAGCTGGTAGGCCTCCGCAGACCGGTCGACGACCGAGAACATCGCCGACAGGTAGTAGGGGATCGTCCAGGCCTCCAGCTCGGCGGCCGCCTGCAGATGATCATGCAGGTGGCCGAGACTCCACTCGTCGGCGGTCAGTATCACGGGCAACGCTTCTTTGCGTGATCGAGCCGCCGGGCGCGCCGGGATGGCCGCTGCACGGGTGCTCTGGGGTCGGGGGAAGGCGTTCGGGAAGGGGCCGACGCCTGTGATCATGACCCTAACAGCGGGCCCGGAGAAGATAAATACCACTACCGTGTAAACCTTGGTCGAGTCGGCCGGCAGTCTCAGCGCCGGTGGTGATCAGACCTGGTGGGCGTCTCCCGAAGCGCTCGTCGGCCGGCCGCTGCCAGAGACCCGACGGCTCTCAGCTGACGGTGCCGACGTGGCCGTCCGGCTGACGACCAGCCAGCTCGCGTCGCATGATCACCCGGTTCGGCGTCGGTCGATCCAGGGGTCGGAAACCGAGGTCGGCGAAGACCTTCTCCCGGCCGACGAACTCCTCGCCCGGCGGGGGATCCGAGCCGGCCACCGGCCACCCCTCGATGGCGACGGCGTGGTGGTCGGCGGCCAGCGCGACGGCGGCCCGGACGAGCGCGTACGTGATCCCGGTGCCGCGGTGGTCGGGCCGGACGAACAGGCAGGGCGCCAGCCACACGCGGTCGTCCTCACTGCGCTCCATCACAGCGGTCAGGCTGTTCGCGGGGTCGGTGGCGACCGGGTAGCGCGAGCGCGGTCCGCAGGCCGCCCACCCGACCGGCTCGCCGTCCACGGTGGCGAGCACGCCCATCGGTTGCGGGTCGGCGGCTGCCACGGCCTCGAACTGGCGTCGGTTGCCGCCACCGAACCAACCGAGCGCCCACCGTGTACGCGAGGTGCAGAACGCCTGGCACCAGCAGTGCCGGGTGTTCCGGCTGCTCCGGAAGAGATCCGCCAGCACGGTGAGCTCGGCGGGCCCGACCGGGCGGGTCTCGACGTCGGCGGTCACGATCGGCCCGCTACTCGGGCTGCACCCCGTGCTCGAGCACGAAGGCGAGCACCTCCGACAGCGAGGCGGTGGCCATCGCGATGCAGGTGTCGGCCGCGCCGTAGTAGAGCCGGAGCTCGTCGGTCTCCGGCACGTGGACCAGACCGCAGGGGAAGACGACGCCGGGCACGTCGCCCATCAGCTCGTACGGCTCACTCGGTCCCAGCACCCACTCCTCGCAGCGGCGGATGACGCGGCTGGGGTCGTCCAGGTCGAGCAGCGCCAGCCCGGCTCGGTAGAGCGCGCCGGCCACCGTCTGCCGGACGCCGTGGTAGACCAGCAGCCACCCCTCGGGGGTCTCCATCGGCGGGGCGCCGATCCCGATCCGGGCCGAGTCCCACCAGCCACCTTCGCGGGCGGACAGCACCGGCTCGGGGGCGCTCCAGCTGTGCAGATCGGGTGAGCGCGACAGCCAGATGTCGGCGCGGGCGCTCATCGCCGTCACCGGTCGGTGGAACAGCACCCATTCGCCGTTGACCCGACGCGACAGCAGGGCGCCGTTCTTGTCCTCGGGCGCCCGGACCATCCCGAGCCGCTCCGCGGTCTGGAAGTCACGCGTCTTGGCCAGCGACAGGCTCGGTCCGCCGGGGCCGAACGAGGTGTACGCGATGATCCACGCGTCCAGCTCCTCGACCCGGGTCAGCCGGGCGTCCTCCAGGCCCCAGGACTCGTACCCGACACCGGGCGTCGGTGCGAGCAGCGGCGTGGTGTCGACCACCCAGTTGGAGAACCCGTCGTGCGACCGGGCCACCGTCAGGTCGCTGAAGCCGCGTCGGTCCTCGACCCGGCAGAGCAGCACCGTCTCGCCGTCGACCAGGGCCGCGCCGGCGTTCATCACGGCGTTGATCGTGTAGGGCCACCGCTGCGGCGTCAGCAGCGGGTTGCCGGCATGACGCCGGAAGAGACCGTCACTGAGGGCGCTGGAGGAGGGAGACATACGCCTCAACGTAGTCGTCGACCATCCGGTCTGCGCCGTAACGCGCTTCCGCCACGCGGCGGACCGTCGCCCGGTCCAGCTCGGCCACGCGGGCCACGGCGACCACGGCCCCGGCGACGTCGGAGACCCCGAACCCGGTGACGGCCTCGTCGATGACCTCGGGCATGGAGCCGAGCGCGAACGCCACCACCGGCGTACCCGTGGCCATCGCCTCCACCACGGACAGGCCGAACGGCTCGGCGAACGCGATCGGGTGCAGCAACGCGTACGCCGACCCGAGGACCTCTGCCCGCTGCTCGGGTCCCACCGAGCCGAGGTAGACCACCCGATCGCCGTCGACCAGGGGCTCGACCTCCTCGCGGAAGTAGCGCTCGTCGGCGACCAGTCCGGCGATCAGCAGCCGCCGGCCGGTGAGCGCGGCGATCCTGATGGCGTCGGCCGTCCCCTTGTCGGGATGGATCCGGCCCAGGATGACCAGATCGTCGCCACCGGCCGCCGAGAACGGCAGGGTGTCCAGGTCGATGCCGTGGTAGACGGTCCGGAGGTAGTCGAGCTCGGGCACCCGATCGGCGTCGGAGATGGACACGAAGGCCGACGAGGAGGCCCGGTACGCCGGCAGGATCGCCGGGTCGGAGAACCCGTGGATCGTGGTCAGCAGCGGGGCCCGGCAGTGAGCGGCGAAGGCGAGCGGCAGCCAGTCGAGGTGGTTGTGCACCAGGTCGAACTCCGCCGAGCGCGCGAGCGCGTGGGCGACGTGCATCGCCTCCCAGACGCGACCGTCCAGGCTCGGGTCCTCGGCGTACGGGTGCGGGATCACGCCGTCGAGCTCCGCCGTGGTGATCGAGTCGAGGCTGGCGAAGAGGGTGACCTCGTGACCCCTCGCCACCAGCCCCTCCGCCAGCAGGCCGGTGACCTGCTCCCACGGGCCGTAGTGCCGCGGCGGCGTCCGCCAGGCGATCGGTCCCAGCAGGGCGATCTTCATGAGCGGGCCCACACCGGAGTCACGGGATGGAGACGGAGAACTGCAACCCGGCCCCGTTGAGGGCGAGGAGCGCCTGCAGGAACGCCAGGGTGGATTCGGCGCCCTCGTTCTCGCTGACCCCGGTGGCCCCCAGTCCGTCATGGCAGCCGCCGGTGGCGAAGTCGTAGACGGCCAGCTCGTAGCGGTTGCGTCCCAGGAACCACTCGAAGGCCAGGACGGCCTGCGGTCCGTACCGGTGGTCCCCGGTGGACACCATGGCCTCGACCAGCGCCTCGACGAGGGCTGCGGCCTCCAGCGGCTGCTCGTCCCCGTCGTCGGTGACCGGCACCGGGTGCAGCCGAAGCCGCCACTGGTTGCCGATCAGGCGCACGTTGTCGGTCTCGATGCCGCACTGGACGGCGTACCAGTCGAGGGCCTCCAGGCCGGCCCGTTGCCACTCGGCCTGGTCCAACCGGTAACCGGCCGCGATCAGGGCCTGCGGCAGCCGGGCGTTGTCGTAGCTCAGCACGCCCTCGAACCAGCGCCAGTCGTCGCTGCGCACCCCGGCGTACCAGTCGTACAGGCGACCGGCCAGCACGCGGAGCAGGTTCTCCAGGGTGGAGGACAGGGACTGCGCGTCCAGGCGGGCCAGGCCCAGCACGGTGAACGCCACCTGACGGGGGCTGGTCGAGGACTCCAGAGCCGGGACCATGGCCTCGAGCAGACGCAGGCTCGGTGCCGCCTCCGGCCGCGCCGGGATGGCCCCGATGACCTCCCCCAGGGCCCACGCGGCGCGTCCCAGGTGGTCGCCGTGGTGCGCGTCGTCGACCCAGCGGCGGTCGTAGGTCATGAAGTTGTGCATCCCGCTCGGAGAGGAGTCCCAGGCGTGCTGCAGGAAGGCGAGCGCCGAGGACAGCATCCGGGCGTAGCGCGGTTCGCTGAGCTGGCGGTGCAGGCCCAGCGCGGCCACGGCCAGCCGGGCCACGTCGTCCACGCAGTAGCCGGTCGAGCGGTTGGCCACGATCCCGTTGGCGTGCTGGATGATGCCGACGTCGTCGACCAGGGTGAGCAGGTGGTCGGGACGGATCGCCGGAGCGCGCACGGCCGCCGGGGCCTTGGCCGTGCCGAGGACCGGGCCGAGCTCCGCGGCCTCGGCCAGCACCTTGAGAGTGGCCGCGCCGACCTGGGGCCAGGCGAGCTCGGAGCCGACCCGACGAGCCTCGGCCCTGGCCGCGTCCAGCTTGTCGGGGTGGTCGAGCAGGTCGAGGACCGCTGAGGACATGGCGGCCGCGTCGTCGAAGGGGACCAGCACGCCGGCCCCGGAGCCGAGCAGGTCCTCGGCGTAGTAGTAGGGGGTGGACACGACGGGGCAGCCGGCCGCGACGGCGAAGGTCAGGGCGCCGGAGACGATCTGCTCACGGGACCGGTACGGCGTCAGGTAGAGGTCGGTGGAGGAGAGCAGCACCGCGAGCTCCGCCTCGGTGAAGAACCGGTCGAGGAAGTGCACGTGCTCGGTCAGGTCCAGCTCGCGGACGAGCCGCTCCAGTCCCAGCCGGTAGCTCTCGCCCTCGGACTTGACCACCTCCGGGTGGGTCTGACCGGCGATCAGGTAGAGCACCTCGGGGTGGGCCGCGACCACCGCGGGCAGGGCCGAGATGGCCAGCTCGATCCCCTTGCCGGCCGAGATCAGTCCGAAGGTCGACAGCACCGTACGACCCTCGAGCCGTTCCAACGCCACCTGCGAGATCCGGTCGGTCGTCGCTCGGGCGGCGCTCGCATCCACCAGGACCGACGGCGCCCCGTGCGGCAGCACCCGGACCCGCTCCGGCGGCACGATCCGCGCCTCGACGATCATCCGGCGGGCGGTCTCGGTGAATACCGTCACCAGCGTCGCCCGGCGGCAGAGCGCCCGCAGCGTCTCGGCCTGCCGCACCGACGGCGCGGAGAGCACCGTGTGCAGGGTGACCACCAGCGGCTGCTCCAGCTCCTCGGCCAGCGACACGACGAACGCTCCGGCGTCGCCGCCGAAGATCCCGTACTCGTGCTCGATGAGCACCACGTCGGTGCCGCGGGACGTGAGGTCGGCGGCCACGGCCGCGTAGTCGCTGCGCACGTCCTGACGGATCGTGGCCACGACCTCGGGCTCGGCGACCTGCCTCGGGTCGCGCAGGATGGAGACGATCTCGACCGCCGCGGTCGGCTCGGCCTCGATCAGCGCGTCGCGCAGGTCGTGGGAGAACATCCCGATCCCGCACGGTCGCGGGGGATAGGTGGTGACGACAGCCACGCGCACGCGATCACCTCGTCTCTCCCTCTAGGGGTCGCAGTCTCGCACTGTCACCCCCCGCCCCGGACAGCGGGAGGGTGAGCGCTCGACAGCCCACCGTCGGGTTTGGTTCCCCGAATGTCGGCGGTCAAACAACCGGTCCGGCTGCCGAGGCCGACAGTGCTGCAGGTGGGGGCGGTTCGACGCCTGTGGCGCGAGGGCCCGGGGGTGGAGAGCAAGGGGTGGAGCCAAGGGGACTCGAACCCCTAACCCCCTGCTTGCAAAGCAGGTGCGCTACCAATTGCGCCATGGCCCCGCGGCCGAAACCGACGCCCGATCTTACGTCAGCGGGCCGGAGTGACGGAAACGCGCACCTCACGGGCGACACGCCGCGCGACACGCCGGGCGGAGGCGTTCGAGGAGCAGATCTCCGTCACTTCGGGCCGAGCAGGTGCTGCTCGCCGGGCTCGATCGACCCCCGGCGCGCACCGAGACAGAGGCCACGCGCGAGACCGTTCCCCCCACCGACGGTGGCGTCTACGCTGTTTGGCATGTGGTCCCAGCGCGAGGTCATCGACTACGCGCTGCAGCGACGCTCCACGTTGGAGGCGCTGCGGCGTCCGGGGCGGCAGCTCGCCCGGATGGAGGCGTGCGACGCCGACCCGATGCTGGTGCGGGCCGCCAAGCACCACGGCGAGAAGACGTCGACGACCTGCCCGGTGTGCGCCAAGTCGGAGCTGGTGAACCTCAGCTACGTGTTCGGTGAGCAGCTCGGTCAGTACTCGGGGCGGATCAAGCAGACCCCCGAGCTGGAGGAGATGGCCCACGAGTTCGGCGAGTTCAAGGTCGTCGTCGTCGAGGTGTGCCTGGACTGCCGCTGGAACCACATGATCCAGGCCTATCTCCTGGGCGACGGGGTGAAGCGCAAGCCACCACGTCGGCAGCAGACCGTCGAGGACATCTATGGCTGAGCCCCGCAACGGGCACTCGGCCAAGCAGAAGGAGACCTCCGGCAGGGCTGCTGCGCGTCCCGCGACGAAGGCGAGGCGCTCCTGGCCCAAGCGGGTCGCGCTGGCCCTGGTGGTGGTGCTCCTGGTCGGGGTGATCGGTGCGGCCGGACTCGTCGTCTACGGCTACACCACCACCCAGCGCCCGAACGCCAACGCCGACTTCCAGACCGCGACCACGTTCGTCTACTACGAGAACGGCAAGTCCCAGCTCGGCAGCTTCGCGGTCCAGAACCGGCAGCCGCTGACCTTCGAGGAGATCCCCCAGAACGTGAAGGACGGTGTGGTCGCGGCCGAGAACCGGGACTTCTGGACCGACCAGGGGATCTCCATCCGCGGCATGTTCCGGGCCGCCTGGGTGATCGTGCGTGGGGGAACCCTCCAGGGTGGCTCCACCATCACCCAGCAGTACATCAAGATCATGTACCTGAACTCCGAGCAGACGGTCACCCGCAAGTTCCGCGAGCTGTTCCTGGCGTACAAGATCAACAAGGAGATGTCGAAGGAGGAGATCCTCACCGACTACCTGAACACGATCTACTTCGGGCGCGGCGCCTACGGGATCCAGGCGGCCAGCAAGGCCTTCTTCGACGTGGACGCCGAGGACCTCAGCACCCAGCAGGCAGCGGTCCTGATCAGCGTCATCAACAACCCCAGCCTGTTCGATCCCGGCGTGGACGAGGCCAACATCCCGCGGCTGGAGGAGCGCTACAGCTACGTGCTGACCTCGATGGCCGAGACCGGCGCGATCACCCCGGCCGAAGCCGCGGAAGCCGCCGCGAGCCTGCCGAAGTTCCCCGAGGTCAAGGTCAACGAGCGCTACGGCGGACCCAAGGGCTTCCTGCTGAAGATGGTCGAGCGGGAGCTGGTCGGCGCCGGCTTCGACCCGAGCCAGATCAGCGGCGGCGGTCTCAAGATCACCACCACCTTCGACAAGTCGGCCCAGAACGCCGCCGTGGAGGCCGCCCAGAAGTACACCAAGCAGGCGGCCGACGCCCGCGACAAGAAGGCGGGCAACCTGCACGCGGCGGTGGCCTCCGTCAAGGTCGGCACCGGCGAGGTGCTGGCGCTCTACGGCGGTCCGGACTACGTGAAGAACTCCCGCAACTGGGCGACCACTGCCCGTCCGACCGCGTCCACGTTCAAGACGTACGCGCTGGCGGCCGGGCTGAAGGACGAGTTCAGTCTCTACTCCCGCTTCAACGGCAACACCTTCACCCCCGAGGGTGACAGCAGCACCGTGCGCAACGAGTTCAACTACGAGTACGGGTCCGGGGTCACCCTGCTCAAGGCGGCCACCGACTCGATCAACACCGCGTTCGTGGACATGACCACCCAGCTGGCCGACGGTCCGCAGCAGGTGGTCGACATGGCCGAGGCCGTCGGCGCGCCCAAGGGCGCCGGCTGGGACCTCAACTCCCGCATCGCGCTGGGCACCGCCGAGGTCAGCCCGCTCAACCAGGCGAACGCGTACGCGACGTTCGCCAACGACGGCACCTACGTCGCGCCCCACGTGGTCAAGGAGGTCGAGGACGCGAACGGGAAGGTGGTCTACAAGGCCGCTCCGGAGGAGAGGCGGGCCGTCGACAAGGACATCTCCCGGGACGTCACGTACGCGCTGTCCAACGTGGTCGAGCAGGGCACCGGCAGCACCGTCCGGACCCTCGACCGCCCGGTGGCCGGCAAGACCGGCACCAAGGACGTCGAGGACGACATCACCGCCGCCTGGTTCGTGGCCTACACCCCCCAGATCTCGACCGCCGTCATGTACGTGGCCGGCGACGACGGCAACGCCGATCTCGACGACTACGCCCGGCCCGGCGACTCGACCTTCTTCGGCGGCACCTACCCGGCGCTGACCTGGGTCGACTACATGCAGACCGCCGTCGAGGACCTGCCCGTCAAGCAGTTCGAGGACCCCGCGTACGTCAACCGCGACTCCGCCCCGCAGCAGAGCGCCACCTCCCGCCCCGAGCCCACCCGGACCCGGGAGACGACCGAGGCGCCGACGCAGGAGCCGACCACCGAGGCGCCGACGCAGGAGCCGACCACCGAGGCCCCCACCCAGGAACCGACCACCGAGCCCCCCACCCAGGAACCGACCACGGAGCAGCCGAGTCGTCAGCCGACCGACGAGCCCTCCGGCGGCGGCTGATGGCCGACGGGCCCCGACCCGCCATCGAGATCGTGGACACTGCCTCCGCGCGCGCCCGGCGCGGTCGGGGACCGGCCGCCGAGGCCTGGCTGGACGAGCGCACCGACGGTCCGGTGACCGGCAGCCCGGTGCCGCCGTCGTGGAGCGACCGTCTGGTGCGTGCGACCAGCCAACGGCTCGGTGGACCACTCGGCCGACGGGCCGACACCCTCGGCTCCTGGTGGACGGCGGGTCGGTGGGCCCTGCTGACCGCCACTGTCGTCTACCTGCTCGGCGTGCTGGTCCGGCTGCCCTGCCGGATCACCGAGGCCGGGCAGAGCCCGGACAGCTTCCGCTGGATGTGCTACTCCGACATCGGCATCCTCTACCAGCTGCGCGGGCTGATGCTGGGCAACGTCCCCTACCTCGACAGCGGCAGCTACCCCGTGCTCGAGTACCCGGTCCTCACCGGCTGGTTCCTGCAGCTGGAGCGGGTGATCAGCAGCGCTCTCGGCGCACCGACCGGGTCGCAGCTGACCGCCCAGCAGCAGGTCGACTCGACGTTGATCTTCACCGACGTCAACGTCGTCGTCCTGGGCGCGCTGCTCCTGGTCACCGTGTGGGCCCAGGTGGGTGCGGTGCCGCACCGGCCCTGGGACGCCCTGATGGTGGCCGCGTCGCCCTGCGTCGCCGCGACGGCATTGATCAACTGGGATCTGCTGCCGGTCGCGCTGACCGCGCTGGGGGTGCTCTGCTGGGCCCGCCGCCGGCCCGGCTGGGCCGGGGTGTTCTGGGGCCTGGGCATGGCGGCCAAGCTGTATCCGCTGTTCCTGCTCGGACCGCTGCTGTTCCTCTGTCTGCGTGCCGGCCGGCTGCGCGAGTTCGGCCGGATGCTCGCCGCCTTCGCGGTCGCCTGGCTGGTGATGAACCTGCCGGCGCTGTGGTTGGCCCCCGACAACTGGCTGAGCTTCTGGACCTTCAACTCCGACCGGTCCGGCGACCTCGGGTCGATCTGGTACGTCCTGTCGCTGGCCGGACACCCGGTCGACGGTCTCAACACGCTGGCGCTGGCGATCTTCGGACTGCTGTGCGTGGGGATCGCCGCCCTGATCCTGGTCGCCCCGCGCCGGCCCCGGCTCGGTCAGGTCCTGTTCCTGGTCGTCGCCGCCTTCCTGCTGACCAACAAGGTCTACTCGCCGCAGTACGTGCTGTGGCTGCTGCCGTTCGTCGTGCTCGCCCGGCCCGTCTGGCGTGACTGGCTGATCGTCACCGCCGGTGAGCTGGTCTACTTCGGCGCGATCTGGTGGCACCTCGGCGGCCTGCTCGCCCCCGGGTCCGACGGACCGGACAAGGTCTACTGGCTGGCCGTGATCGTCCGGATGGCCGCGCAGCTGTGGATCGTGGCGGTGGTCGTCCGCGACCTCTGGCGGCCCGAGCACGACGTCGTACGCCATCCGCCCGGGGTGACCCGGAGCTTCGACGACCCGACCGGCGGCGTGCTGGACCAGGCGCCGGACGTGGACTGGCTGCCACTGCGCCGAGCCCCCCTGACCCCCGGCGCCTCTCTGCCCACCGGTGCCCCTCTGCCCACCGGTGCCCCTCTGCCCACCGGTGCCCCTCTGCCCACCGGTGCCCCTCTGCCCACCGGTGACCCCGCCACGGCGGGCGCCCCCGCTACGGCGGGCGCCACCGGTGACCCACCCGACCGTGACGGCCACGCGTGACGGCCGTGCAGACCGCTCTCACTCCGGCGGCGACGGCCGCCACCAGCCGGCGTACGGTCACCCAGGCCTGGTTGGCCAGTCGGGGTCTGATCGTCCTGGTCGCGTTGCTGCTGGCGGTCTACCAGGGGCGCAGCCTGACCGACATGGTCGACCAGTGGGACGTCGAGCACTTCACCAACCTGGCCACCAACGGCTACCTGGGCCGGCCCGACGGCACCCTGATGGCCTTCTTCCCCGGGCTCCCCGTCCTGCTGCGCCTGGGGCTCGAGCTCGGGCTGCCGGTCTACCTGACCGGCGTGGTCGTCTCGGCGATCTGCTCCTACCTGGCCGCCACCGCCCTGGCCCGGCTCGGCGGTCCGGTCGCCGCCGTCGCCTGGTTGTTCGCCCCGACCGCGGTGTTCACCGTGGTGCCCTACACGGAGGCGCTGTTCTGCGCGGCCGCCTTCTGGGCCTGGGAGCGAGCGAGAGCGGACAGGTGGGCCGCCGCCGCCGGACTGGCCGCGCTGGCCTGCACCGTACGGGTGTCCGGGTTGTTCCTGGTCGGGGCGTTGGTCGTGCTCGCCCTCACCCTGCGGACACCGGCCGCGCCGACCTGGCGGGAACGGGGCCGGCGGCTGCGGTGGCTGCTGCTCCCCGTCGCGGTGCTCGGGGCGTTCGTGCTCTACCTGTACTCGCTCACCGGCAGCTGGACGGCCTGGTACCACGCCCAGTCCACCGGCTGGGCCCGGACGATGACCCCGCCGTGGGACGCGTTCTGGAACACGGTGGCGGCCACGGTCCCCAACGCCGACCACCCGCTGTGGCCGCCGGTGTTCACGGCCGAGATCGTGTCCATGGCGCTGGGGGTGCTGGTGGTCGGCTGGTGCCTCGGCCGGCGGCTGTGGGCGGAGGCGTCCTGGGTGGCCGTGCAGGTGCTGGCGTTCTCGATCTCGTACTGGTTCATGTCGGTGAACCGCGCCATCCTGCTCTGGTTCCCGTTGTGGATGATGGTCGCCGCCTGGGCCACCTGGCGGCCCGAGCGCACCGCGGTCCGGGTCGGTCACCGGGTGGTGGTCGGGCTCGTCTTCCTCGCCGGGGTCGTGGTGATGCTGGCCTGGAGCTGGCTCTACTTCACCGGCAACTGGGCCAGCTGATCCCGGGTGGCCGTGCACGCCGGTCCCCCGTTCGAGCGGCTCGGCACCCCGGGGAGGGCTCCGACGGACTGCGTAAACTCGGCCCGTGAGGCGAATGTGGATCGATCTGGAGGGCCTGGCCAACCTGCGTGACGTCGGGGGGATGCCGACGGGCGACGGCGGGGTGATCACGGCGGGACGACTGCTGCGGTCGGACAACCTGCAGGCTCTCACCCCCGGCGACATCGACCGGCTGCTCGGGCTCGGGCTCACCGACGTCGTCGACCTGCGCAGCGAGTACGAGGTGGAGCAGGAGGGTCCCGGTCCGCTGGCCCGGCACCCGCAGGTGAGGCTGCACCAGCACTCCCTGTTCCGGGAGTGGCGCGCTGGTGTCGGGGAGGACAAGCCCGTCGAGCTGATGCGCGACCGGCCCGAGGAGCTCCCCGACGAGGCGCTGCCCTGGGTCGACCTGACGCCGACCGTGCAGGTCGACCACGAGGTCGCCTCCTACTACCTGTCCTACCTCGTCGACCGGCCGGACTCGATCGTCGCCGCCCTGCGGCACATCGCCGAGGCCGACGGCGCGACCCTGGTGCACTGCGCGGCCGGCAAGGACCGTACGGGCACGGTGGTCGCCCTGGCCCTGTCGGTGGCGGGAGCCGACCGGGAGGCGATCGTCGCCGACTACGCGGCCAGCACCGAGCGGATGGAAGCCATCCTGGAGCGGCTGCTCGGCACCCAGACGTACGCCGCGAACCTGCGGGACCGACCGATGTCCTCCCACATCACCCACCCCGAGACCATGCAGGCGTTCCTGGACCACGTCGACGCCGAGTACGGCGGGGTCGAGCCGCTGCTGGCCCGGATCGGGTGGACCGGGTCCGACTCGGAGCGACTGCGGACCAAGCTGCGCGGCTGAGGCTCAGACCTCGACGACCTGGTCGACCAGGGCGGTGGTCAGCCGCAGCTCGACCGGCAGGTCGTCGCCGATCGTCGGCGCCGCCGTCGACCCGGTCAGCAGCACCAGGCTGGCCTGCATGTGGGGGGGCTCCAGGAACCAGCGCTTGGCCCCGTCGATCGTGTACGGACTCAGCGCCCGGCCGGTGGCCTGCAGACCGCCCTGGGCGAGGGCGACGAGCCGCTGCCGGGACGACACCGCGGCCGTGGGGGCCTCCATGCCGATGCCGTGCGCGGTGCCGCCGGCCATGATCACCAGCCACCCGTCGCGGCTGATCCGGCGCTGCCGGTAGCCCGCCCGATCGCCGCGGCGGACGGGGTGCACGTCCAGCACCGTGGCCACGGTCGCCAGGGCCCCCGGGTCGCCGAGCCACAGCCGGGTGCCGACCCGCAGCCGCAACGGCGCCGGGTCCTCTCCCGCACCGCCGAGCTGCTTGGCCAGCACGGTGGCCTCGGCCGCCGGCAGGTGCGAGATCCACAGGGTGGCGGGGGCGGTACTCAGGGCGGCCCGGGCCAGCCGTTCCGCCTCCACGTAGCGTCCCTGGTCCGACAACGGCAGGTGGATCGTCCAGCCCTGCAACGAGATCGCGGCGAGATGATCACTCACCCCGGCCAGGTCGGCGACGCGCAGCCCGTGTCGCTGCATGGAGGTCGCGAGCTCGATGATCACTCGCGGGGGTTGCTCGAGATCACCCGCCAGGGCGGCGATCGCGGCGAGATCCTCGACCCGCGACACCGTGGTGATCACCCGGGTGTCGGCGAGCAGGGCCCGGGCCAGGTCGTCGTCGGGACGCCAGGGCATCATGATCACGATGTCGCCGGCGAACGCCTCGCGCACCTGCGCGACCTCCGACGGCAGTCCGACCGCGATCGCCTCGGCACCGAGCCGCTCGGACTCCTCGGCCAGCCGGGTCAGACCGAAGCCGTACCCGTTGCCCTTGGCCACCGGCACGATCCCCGGGGTGGCCGCCGCCACGGTGGCCAGGTGCCGCCGCCAGCGGTCGATGTCCACCCGCAGCGAGACTCCGCTCACCCGCGTCGCCGCATGTAGATGTCGAAGGCCGCGTAGATCAGCGGGTTGAGCGGCAGGTCCCACTCGCCGACGTACTCCACCGCCTCGCCGCCCGTGCCGACCTTGAACTGGATCAGCCCGAGGTGCGGATCGTCGGACTCCAGCCCCTCGGTGATGCCGCGGAGGTCGTACACGGTGGCCTTCGCCGCGAGAGCGTCGGTGATCATCCGCCACTGGGTGGCGTTGGAGCCGCGCACGTCCCGCTTGGCCGTGGTGCTGGCGCCGTAGGTGTACCAGGCGTGCCCGCCGACCCGGACCCAGGTGGTGGCCGCGACCAGGTCGCCCTCGTGGTGGGCCAGGTAGAGCCGGATCCGGTCGTCGTCCTCGGCCAGCAGGGTGGCGAACATCTGCTCGAAGTAGTCCAGCGGTCGCGGGGTGAAGCCGTCCCGCTCGGCGGTCTCGACGTAGATGCGGTGGAACGCGGGCAGGTCGGCCACGGTCCCGCGGCTGACCGTGACACCGGCCTTGGCCGCCTTCTTGATGTTGCGGCGCCACAGCTGGTTCATCCCGGCCAGCAGCTCGTCGGGGGTCTTCCCGGCCAGCGGCAGCTGGAAGACGAACCGCGGCTGACCGGCGGCGAAGCCCTCGTCCTCGTTCGGCGGTCGCCAGCCGAGATCGCGGAGCCGGTTGCGGAGGCGGGTGGCGTCGTGGTTGGTCTCGTCGGGCAGCGCCTGGCTCAGCCGGGCGATCCGCTCGTCGGCGATCGCGGCCTTGATCGTCGGCGCGTGCCAGCGGCGGACCACCATCGGGCAGCCGATCCGGATGCCGAACGCGCCGGAAGACCGCAGGTGCTCGGCCAGCGGGTCCAGCCAGTCGCCGATGTCGTCGGCGGCCCAGTCGATCAGCGGACCCTCGGGCAGGTAGGCCAGGTAGCGCTTCACCTTGGGCAGCTGGCGGTAGAGCACCAGCCCGACCCCGACCAGCGTGTCGTCGGCGTCGAACCAGCCCAGGGACTCGTGCCGCCACTCACGCTTCACGGCGCCCCAGGCGGGGGTCTGCAGGAAGCTGGCCGACGGCAGGGTGCGGACGAAGCTCAGGTGCTGCTCGGAACCGATCGTCCGCACGGTCAACCGCGCCGACGGCACGGTCGCCACCCCGCCCGCCTCGACGGTCTGCTTGCGTCCCGAGATGCCCACCACACCCCGACCATAGTCACCCGGGCCAGATCCGCGCTCGTCCGGCTCGGCCGGACACCATGAGTTCATCCGTCCGGAGGCTGCGGTTCGGCCGAAGCGCCCCACTAGGGTGGCGCCATGTCGCCGTCGATCACCGAGCTGTCCGGGTCGGAGCTGCGGGAGGGGCTGGCGGTCTGCCTGCACGTGCCGCGCTGGGTGGACGACGTGGTGGACCGGGCCCCCTACTCCTCGCTGGCCGAGCTGGAGGAGATCGCCCGGGCGGCGGCCACGCCGTTGGCGCCCCCCGAGGTCGACCAGGCGCTGTCGACCCACCCCCGGATCGGGGAGAGGGCGAGTGGCGAGGGGGCAGCCGCCGCCCTGTCCAAGGCCGAGCAGTCGTCCAGCGCCTCGGACGACCCGGCGCTGGACCAGGCCCTGGCCGCCGGGAACCGGGCGTACGAGGAGACGTTCGGCCGGATCTTCCTGATCCGGGCGGCGGGCCGCTCCCGGACCCAGATCCTCGACGAGCTGAACCGCCGGCTGACGCTCGACCCGGACACCGAGCTCGCGGTGGTCGGGGAGGAACTGCGCGACATCGCCCTGCTCCGGATCCCCCAGGTGTTCGACGCTTATCGCTGAGTCGGGGCCGTCCCGCTTACCCCGCAGTGCGGTCCCGCTTGTGAGCGTCCTCTGAGGTCGCGCCGACCACGACTGGACGACTGAGCGAGCCGACACGCTTTTCGTCGGTGAGCGAACGAGGAAGGAGTGGTCCGAGGGCGCGACCGTTGCGCGAACAAGCCCCGAACAAGGTGGCCGCGAGGACCCGGGATAGACGTTCCGCACAGGGGATGGCCGCCCACGCGGGGAACGTGAGTGGCTGTGAATGCGTACGGCCTATCCCGGGCGTCGAAGAGCCCCCCGGCCCCACAAACGCTACTAGCGTGCGGCGCTTCGCGCGGGTGATTGGCGAAAGCGCATCCACAACCCTCCGCCGGTCACGGACCGCTCAGACCAGACCGGTGTACGCGTCCCAGGCCGGCCCGGCGGCAGGGGCGTCGTCGCGGAGCACCGACGCCTGGATCAACCCGTACGGCCGGTCGTCGGCGTGGAACACCTCGTTCGCGTTCTCCAGCCCGAAACGGCCCAGGTCGTAGAGGAAGTGGTGCTTGTTGGGGGCCGACAAGCGCACCTCGGCGATGAACCCGTACGCCTCCAGGACCCGCTTGCCCATCTGGAAGAGGGTCTGCTGCAGGGCGAGCGAGTGGACCTCGGCGAAGGTGCGGACCAGCACGTTCTTCACGCCGGCGTACGCGGCCTCCCAGTCCACGTCGAGGCTGCTGTAGTGCCAGGTGGCGACCAGGGAGGTGGCCATCACCCGGTCCGTGGTCGGCACGAGCGTCGTGTACGGGTCGGTCAGGAACCCGTGGAACTCCGAGCCGGTGGACTTGAGGATGACCAGGTCCTTCAGGCCGCCGGTCACCCAGGTCTGCTGCGCGTCGGCGGTGCCCTCGACCGTGACGGCGGCGAGCCGGACCTCCTGGCCGCGCCGGACCCAGGTGTGGTCGTGCTCGACGCCGTCGATGCTGACCCGTTCCCAGGCGAACTCCTCGATCTCGATGCGGGCACCCTGCACCGGCTCGACGTCGTCCACGTAGTGCCGGGCCAGGGCCAGTCCGTAGTCCTCGATCGAGGTCAGCCCCTGCTCCTTGGCGTACGCGTACGCGGTGTTCTTCTGGGTGTCGGTGGGCAGCACCGCGCTCTGGTCGCCCTCCAGGTGCGCGGCGGAGAAGTCCCCACGCAGGGCGCTGGAGACGTTGATGTCGCGGATCTCGTGCCGCGGGGTGTCGCGCTGGGTGCGCACCACCCGGTTCTCCGCCTTGCCGTACTGGTTCGGTCCGAGAACGATCGCCATGCGCCCATTCAATCCGCGGACCGTGACACCGGTGTTACGGCTGGCGTACGGGTGCTGTCACCCCGCACCCGCTGGGATCGCCCTCGAGCCCGGCTACGTCGTCGTCGTGCGGAGAGGAGAGTGCGCCCTCTCCTCTCTCCTCCTCAGCACGCCGGCGGGCGATCCCGGCCGCTCGCGCAGCCACCCCGCACTCGCTGGGATCGCCCTCGAGCCCGGCTACGTCGTCGTCGTTCGGAGAGGAGAGTGCGCCCTCTCCTCTCTCCTCCTCAGCACGCCGGCGGGCGATCCCGGCCGCTCGCGCTCGGGAGCGGAAGGGCAAGGACCCGACCAGCACCCCGCCGACCACCGCGACCCCGGCGGCCGCTTCCACCATGTCGATGCGCTCGCCGAACAGGGCCCAGGAGCTGAGGACGCCGACGATCGGGACCAGCATCGAGAACGGCGCCACAGCACTGGACGGGTAGCGGGACAGCAGGGTGTTCCAGATCCCGTAGCCGAGCAGGGTCGCCACCACCACGATGTAGAGCAGCCCGAGCACCGCCGGCAGCGCGTCGACGGTGAAGGCGGTCGACAGCGACCGACCGATGCGCTGTGGTCCTTCCACGGCCAGGGCCACGGCCAGCATGGGGATCGGCGGCACCACCGACATCCACAAAGTGAGGTGCAGCGGGTTGGGGGCGGCCGCCTTGCGGCTGCACACGTTGCCGATCGCCCAGCCCAACCCGCCGGCCAGCGTCAGCACGACCGGGAGCAGGGCCGCGGTCTCGCCGCGGTGGACCGCGATCACGGCGAGACCCGTGACGGCCAGGCCGATCCCGACGACCTGGCGCCGGGTGATCCGCTCGGCCAGGAAGATCCCGGCGAGCAGGACGGTGAACGGGGCCGAGGCCTGCAGGACCAGCGAGGCCAGACCGCTGGGCATCCCGGCGGCCATGCCGAGGTACAGGAACGCGAACTGCAGCACGCCGATCCCGAGCCCGGTCCCGATCAGCCAGCGCAGTCTCACCTGCGGACGCGGGACCAGCAGGATGGTCGGCACGGCCACCAGGGCGAACCGCAGCGCGACCATGAACAGCGGCGGGAAGTGCTCCAGGGCCAGCGCGGTGGCCGGGAAGTTGAGACCCCAGCAGACGGCCACGAGCAGCGCCAGGAGTCGGTCACGGGAGTTCACGCTGTCGATCCTCCCGACACCAACCGTGAAGCACAATCGACATGTGCTTCACTGACGGCGTAGTTGTGCTTAACAGTCGCCGCGAGCCGACCGAGGGAGACGTCGATGGGCTGGGAGTGGGGTCAGCTGCAGCTGATCCGCGAGCTCGCCGACCGCGGTTCGGTGACCGCCGTGGCGGCGGCGACCCACCGCACCCCGTCGGCGGTGTCCCAGCAGCTCAAGGCGATCCAGCGGCAGGCCGGGATCCCGCTGGTCGAGCACGTCGGCCGCGGACTGCGGTTGACCGACGCCGGGCGGGCCCTGGCAGCCAGCGCCGGCGGGGTGGCGACCGCGCTGGCCGAGGCGGACGCCACCTGGGACGCGTTCCTCGGTCGCACGGCGGGCACCGTGCGGCTGGCCTCCTTCTTCTCGGCCGGCGAGCTGCTGGTCCCGGGCCTGGTGGAGCGGCTGTCGGCCTACCCGGAGCTGACGGTGGAGACCTTCGACGAGGACGTGGCCACCGCCGACTTCGCCGCCCTGGTGGTCGACTACGACCTGGTGGTGGCGCACCGGCCGGACGACACCGAGCCCGCGACCGACACCGGCGTCCGGGTGACGCCGCTGCTGCGCGAGCCACTGGATGTCGCCGTGGCCCTCGACCACCGGCTGGCCGGGCGGGAGCAGGTGGAGCCCGCCGAGCTGGTGGGGGAGGCCTGGATCGCCCCGCCGCCGGAGTTCCCGATCGAGCAGGCGGTCCGCGCCCTGGCCGCCCGGGCCGGCGCCCCGGCCCGGATCGTCCGCCGCACCACGCACCTGCCGTTGATGGAGGGGCTGGTGGCGCGCGGGCAGGGGATCGCGCTGCTGCCGCGCTACTCGACCCAGGAGCACGCCTCCGGCCGGTTCGTGCTGGTCCCGGTGACGGGGATCCGGGCCGGCCGGCTGATCGAGGTGCTGTCCCGCCCCGAGCGGGCGGCGCGCCGGGCCGTCCGGGTGGTGCTGGCGGCGCTGCAGGACGAGGCGCACCGGATCGCCCGGGGTGGTGCGCCGGGCTGAGTGACGGAAATCTGCGTCTCGATCCCGACACGCCGGGCGACACGCCGCGCGCGGACCGTTGGGGGGCGCATCCCCGTCACTTCTCCGCGGGAACCCCACCCGGCCGGCGGGGCGCCCGGACAGTCAGTGCCCGGTGACCTTGCCGGGGTTGAGGTTGCGCCCCGGGTCGACGGTGCTGAAGAGGCCGTCGATCATCGCGACGCCGGGGGCGGAGATGTCCTCGGGCATCCAACGCGCGTGCTCCGTGCCGACCGCATGGTGGTGCGACAACGTGCCGCCGTGGTCGACGAAGCTCTGCTGGATGGCCGACTTCACCACGTCGTAGCCGACCAGCGGGTCCACGTCGTCGAGGGGGAAGGCGAACGTGAAGTATAGGCAGGCGCCGGAGTGGTAGCTGTGCGACAGGTGGCACATGATCCAGCCGCGGACCCCGATCTGGTCGAAGGCCCGGTTAGCCGCGGCAACCGTGTTGTCGTAGACCTCCATCAGCCGCGACCAGGGGGCCGCGGTCTCGGACACGTCGCCGCCGGCGCCGCGGTCGAGCAGGAAGTCCCGCAGGTACGGGGTGTCGAACTTCTTCTGGTCGTAGAGCCGACCCGGCCCGGTGCCGACCACGATGCCGCCGTGCTGGCCGACGATGGTCTTGACCAGCTTGCGCTCGTACGCCACGTGGCTCTTGGCGCCCTCGAAGCCGATGAACGACAGGCACACCTTCTCCAGGTCCCAGCCGCGCTTCTCCAGCACGGTCATCAGACCCTTCTGGATCTTGCCGGACAGGTTGAAACCGGGCTTGTGCTTGCCGGTGGCGAAGGAGAAGGCGGACTCGCGGGCGTCGGAGACCCGGGTGATCGTGGGGGCCGCGTCGGAGCTCGCGATGTCCTGCATGGCCGCCATCCCGGACTCCCAGGACGGGAACAGGTAGCCGAGGATGATCCGTTCCTCGGGCACCCGGTGCACCTGAACGGTGACCTCGGTGATGACGCCGAGCCGGCCCTCGCTGCCCAGGATCATCTCCCGGACGCTGGGACCGGTCGCCGTGCTCGGCAGCGGGCGGATGACCAGCACGTCGCCGGGGACCACGACCCGCAGACCGCGGGTCATGTCGGCGATGTCGCCGTACTTGTCCGACTGCATGCCCGACGACCGGGTCGCCACCCACCCGCCGAGGGTGGAGTGGGTGAACGAGTCGGGGAAGTGGCCCATGGTCCAGCCGCGGGCGCCCAGCTGCTCCTCGAGATCCGGCCCGAGGGTGCCGGCCTGGATCCGCGCCAGCCCGGACTCGGCGTCGATGTCGAGGACCTTGTTGAGCCGGCCGAGATCGACCGAGAGCACCGGTCGCGCCTCGTCGGGCGGCGGCTCGAGGCTGCCCGAGATGTTGGTGCCACCACCGAACGGGATGATCACCACGTCCTCGGCGACAGCCAGGTCGACGATCGCCCGCACCTGGTCCTCGTCGGCCGGATACAGCACGGCGTCCGGGATGCGGGGGATGATCGCCCGCCGCAGGCGGACCAGGTCGCGCAGGCTCTTGCCGTACGTGTGCACGATGCGGTCGAGCGTCTCGGTGTGGACGTGCTCCTCGCCGAGCAGCTCGGTCAGCTGGCCGAGGAAGGCGTCGGTCAGCTTCGGCACGGGCACGGGGAGCGACTCCAGCTCCGGCGGCACCACCGGGTCACCGGTGATGTCCAGTCCGACCTTCTCGGCGACGAAGGGACCGAAGGCGGGCTTGTCCTCGTGGTGGAAGCCGACGCCCTCGACGCCCCAGCCCCACCACTTCATGTGCTTCACGCCGCTCATCGCTGATCCCCTCCGAAGTCCTCAGTACGCTCCGTGGGCAGTGAGCGCCGGCCGTCGGCCAGTCGCTGCTGCTGCTCGCGGTAGTTCATCCCGTAGTCGACGAGGCCGCGGACCTCCTTGGCGATCCGGTCGGAGAAGACCGCCGCCTTCTCCCCGTCCTCGGGCCGCATCGGTGCACCGAAGACCACGTAGACCGGGGGCCGGCCCTTGACCGGCCAGCTGGCACCGCGCGGCATCGCGTCCGAGGCGCCGACCAGGGCCACCGGCACGCAGGGCACGTCGCGGCTGATGCACAGGGCCGCGGCGCCGGGCTTGAAGTTGCCCATCTCCCCGGTCCGGGACCGGGTGCCCTCGGGGAACAGCAGCAGCGGAACGCCGTCGTCGAGCAGGCTGGTCGCCATCCCGCGCTTGCCGCGCAGGCCCGTCCGATCCACCGGGAAGGCGTTGAAGAACAGCGCGGTCAGGCCCTTGCGCCACCACACGTCGAAGAAGTAGTCGGCGGCGGCGCCGGCGGCGACGTAGCGCGCCAACCTGCGGGGCAGGGCGCCGATCAGCAGCGGGGCGTCGAGGTGCGAGCTGTGGTTGGACACCATCACGAAGGGGCCGTCGAGGCCCTTGAGCTGTTCGCGACCGAGCACGGTCACGGTGGCCAGTCGCCAGATCAGCGGCTTGAGCATCCCTCGTTGCGCCACGAACCGCGCGCTCGCGTGGATCGGCGAGGTGTAGCGGCGACGGCTCGGCACATCGCCCACCGTATCGCGTCGGGGCCGGGGATCCCTCACGTCAGTGCCGTCCCGAGGACAGCTTCCGCGACACCGCCCGGATCGCCGTACGGGGTGCGAGCCGGGCCGCCAGGATCAGCGCCTGGTAGCGCTTGGACGGGATCGAGATGACCTTGTGCCGCTCGACGTCGGTCAGGCAGTCGGACACCAACCGCTCGGCGTCGAGCCACAGCTGATCGGGGATCTTGGAGGTCTTGATGTCCGCGCGCTGGTGGAACTCCGTCCGCACCCAGCCGGGGCAGAGTGCGGTGACCTGCACGCCGGTGCCCCGCAGCTCGTTGGCCAGTCCCTCGGAGTAGACCGTCACCCAGGCCTTGATCGCCGAGTAGCCGCCCATGGTGACGAAGCCGGCGGTGCTGGAGACGTTGATGATGGTGCCGCCGCCGCGTGCCTTCATGGTGCGGCCGGCGGCCCCACCCAGCACCAGCACGGCCCGGATCATCACGTCGATGGCGTGCTCGTGGGGGGTGGTGTCGGCGTTGGTCAGCGCGTACGGGACGCCGAACCCGGCGTTGTTGACCAGCAGGTCGACCGGCTGCTCGGTGCTGGCCAGCCGGTTCGCGACCCGCTGCACGTCGTCACGGTCGCCCAGGTCGGCCGACATCACCTCCACGTCGACGCCGTGGGCGGCGGTGAGCTCGGTGGCCATCTCGGCCAGCCGGCCCGCATCCCGGGCGACCAGCACCAGGTCGTCGCCCCGGCCGGCCAGTGCCCGGGCGAACGCGGCCCCGATCCCGGAGGTCCCGCCGGTCACCAACGCAGTCGTCATGGGACGACACCTTAGGCCGCGGGACCGGGCTCTGGCACGGTCGCGCCGGTGGTCACCGGTGCGGCAGCTCCAGGCGCAGGACGGCCCCAGTCCCGGGAGCCGCCCGGTTGGCGGCGGTGACGACCCCGCCGTGCCGGGTGGCGATCTCACTGACCAGGGCCAGGCCGAGTCCGTAGTGGCGTCGCGTGCTCGGGGCCGTGCTCTCCGGTCGGTCACCGGCGAACCGGGTGAACATCCGCGGCAGCACGTCGTCGCTGATGCCGGGGCCGTCGTCGCTGACCTCGATGACGACCATCCGGGCCCGGCGCTCGACCCCGACCTCCACCCGCGAGCGAGCGTGCCCGAGGGCGTTGTCGATCAGCGCGGTCACGCCCCGGCTCAGGGCCGTCGGGGCGCCGGCGGCCAGCGTGGTGTCGCCGGTGGTCGGGGTCAGCGTCAGGGTGAGTCCGGCCTCGGTCGCCGCCGCCTGCGCCGAGCTCACCGCCGCCGCCACCAACCCACCGAGGTCGACGGGATCCTGGGGCACCGGCGTGCGGGTGTCGGCGGCGAGCAGGAGCTCCTCCAGGATCGCGGTCAGAGCGGCGGAGTCGGCCACGATGCCTTCGGCGTCCCGACCGATCAGCTGATCCCGCGCGCTAAGCCCGGCGGCCCCGTGACCCCCGTGACCCCCGTGACCCCCGTGACCCCCGTGACCCCCGGGACCCCCGGGACCCCCGGGGGTCCCGGCGGACGGACCGACCGACGGCACGCGCCGGGCCAGCAGCTGGGCCCGGGTGCTGAGCAGCGTCAGCGGCGTGCGCAGCTCGTGGCCGGCGTCGGCCACGAACCGTCGCTGCGACTCCAGCGCCTGGGCCATCGGCGCGACGGCGCGCCGGGCCAGCACCACCGCCGCGAGGGTGGCCAGCACCAGGCCGGCCCCGCCGGCCAGCGCCAGCGCGCCGATGATCCGCTCGCGCTCCTGGTGCTGGTCGAGCAGGCTGACCACCGCCTGGACGACGACGTCGTCGTGCCGCACCGTGAGGATCTCGTACGGCCCGGTGGCGAGGTCGACGCGGCGGCGGTCCGTGACGCCGCCGGCGGCCACCTGCTCCATCACCGTGACGTCGGGCAGGCCGGGCGGCAGCTGCTCGGAGGTCACCACCTTCCCGTCGTGCAGCACGGCGGTGAAGGTGCCGCCCTCCAGGCGCAGCCGCAGCCGCCGGTCGTCGCCGTCGCCGTCCCCACCGCGGTCCGCACGGCCGGTGGCGGCGGCGGAGACCGCGTCGGTCAGGGTCTGGTTCAGCTGCTGCTCCTGGCTGCGGACCACCGCGACGTACGCGACAGTGCTCACCACCAGCAGGACGCCGATCAGCAGACCGGCCGTCTGCAGGCCGATGCGCCGCGCGGTGCGCCGGAGGTCGGTGCTCGGTGCGCCCCGCCCGCGACCGCCGACCACTAGTCGGACCCCAGCTGGTAGCCGAGGCCCCGGACGGTACGGATCGCGTTCCGGGAGAGCTTGCGACGCAGGTAGTGGACATAGGTGTCGACCACCCCGTCGTCGTCGGCGTCGGGGAACACGGCGGCGACCAGCTCGGACCGGGTGAAGACGCGGGCGGGGCGCCGGGCGAGCACCGCCAGCAGCGCGCACTCCCGCTCCGACAAGAACGTGCCCGCACCGTCGTCGGTGGTGACGGTCCTGGTCGACACCACCAACCGCCCGCCGGGCACCGGCAGGTCGTCGGCGCGGTCGTGATGGCGGCGCAGCAGAGCCCGGAGACGGGCCAGCAGCTCGTCGATGTCGAACGGCTTGCTGAGGTAGTCCTCGGCGCCGGCGTCCAGGCCGTCCACCCGGTCCCGGGCCAGCCCGAGGGCCGACAGCACCAGCACCGGGGTGAGCACCCCGCGGCTCCGCAGCCGACCGAGCAGGTCGAGGCCCTCGAGGGCGGGCAAACCGCGGTCCAGCACCATCACGTCGTAGCGGTGGCTCAGACCCAGGTGCAGCCCCAGCTGCCCGTCGTACGCGACCTCGACCGCGTAGCCCGCCGAGCCCAGGATCTCCTCCAGCATGCCGGCCAGCGTGCGGTCGTCCTCCACCAGCAGGATCCGGGGGGAGTCGGGCGCCGGCCTGCCGCCGTCCGCCGCCGCCGTCCGCGCCGCGCCGCTCACCTGCTCAGGATGCCGCACCGGCGTGCTCACGACACGTCGGACCAGGCCGCCGTCGCCCCGCTGTGGCCGATCCGCACCACCTGGACCAACGTGCCGAGCGCACCGACCACCACGATCGCGACGACGAGCAGCGTCAGCCAGCGGGGACGATCGGGCAGGCCCGTCAGCAGTCGCGTGATCAGCGGCCAGCTCAGCCCCAGGGCGCCCACGGCCAGCACGATCACCCAGGGCAGCAGCTGGTCACCGAGACGGGCGTGCGCCTCGACCAGCTCGGAGTGCGGCAGCGTGTGCTCCAGCGACTCGCCGCTGGAGGTGGTGATCGGCACCAGAACCACCGACAGCAGCGCCAGGGCCAGCGGGCCCCAGGACGCCCAGCGACGGAACCGCGGCCAGAACGTCGCGAGCAGCACGGCCAGTGCGGCGGTCGGCACGACCACCACCGTGGCGTGGACGATCAACGGGTGCAGCGGCAGGCCGAACACGGTCATGGGGTGGAACCTCTCGACGCGGGACGAGACCGCGGAGCGCTGAGCGCGCATCGGGAACACGGTCACGGCGCGAGCGTGACGCAGCCGGATCAGTGAATTCTTAGAGCGTCACAGGTGCGCCCCAGATCCCAGCCAGGCCGGTCCCAGCAGACAGGGGACAGCCGGACCTGCCGCCCGGGCGGCAGGATCGGCGCGCGCACTGATCCCGGTCTAAGAAAGCTCGGGTGGACTCGTTCCAGCAGAACAGAACGAGAGGACCACCGTGAGCCACGACCAACCGGCGCAGCACAGCGGTTCCCGCTGGGAACCACCCGCCGCCACCGACCCGACCGCTGGCCGGGCCGGCCCCGCCCCGGTGTCCGGAGCGGACTCAGCGGCCCCTCCGGACCTCGGTGCCCCAGGGGTGGGGGCCCCGGACGACCGAAGGAGTCGCCGCCGACGCGGTCCGCTGCTGGCGGCGCTCGCCGCCGTCCTCACCCTCGGTGCCTCGGCGGCCGGCCTCGCCTACGTGCAGGCGGCGCAGGAGCCCGGCTCGAACGAGCCGGCCGCCGTGAGCGATGCCGCGCCGGACCCCGGTCTCGGCCGCGGGGCCCGGGGCGACGAGGCGGGCCCGCAGGTCCCTCGCCTCGGTGATGGCGACGACGCCGACGGCGACGGCCGGCATCACCGTGACGGCGCCGACGGCGCCGGCTCGCCCGACACGGCTCTCCAGGGCGGCGCCGACGACTCCGAGCAGTCGTCGTGACGGCGCTGCTCACCCGACCGGCGGTCGGGGTTCCCACGATCGAGCGGCTGGGCGTCGACGCCGGTCGCGACCGACGGGTGCGGGTGGCCACCGGGGTCGCCCTGTGGCTGAGTCTGCTGCTGGTCACCTACTGGTGGATCACCGACGGCGGCGGCACCGACCTGACCACCGGCTGGGAGACCGGACTCACGTCGGTCGGTCGACTGAGTGGACTGTGGTCCGCGGATCTGCTGCTGGTGCAGGTGATCATGATGTCGCGGCTGCCTCCGCTGGAGAACGCCTTCGGCCGGGACGAGCTCACCCGCAGCCACCGGGTCATCGGCTTCCTGTCGTTCGACCTGATGCTCCTGCACGTGATCACGATCCTCGCCGGTTACGCCGGCGCGCGGTGGTCGCTGGTGCCGAGCACCACCTGGGACCTGATCACCACCGGCGGCGGGATCCTGCTCTCGGTGGCCGGGATGGTCTGCCTGATCATGGTCGCCACCACCAGCATCAAGAAGGCCCGTGGCCGGCTCCGCTACGAGTCCTGGCACCTCATCCACCTGTACGCCTACCTCGGCGTGGGGCTCGCCCTGCCGCACCAGCTCTGGACGGGCCAGCAGCTCCTCTCCTCGCCGGGACGCACCGCGTTCTGGTGGACGCTGTGGGGGTGCGCCGCCGGTGCCATCGTGATCTGGCGGCTGGTGCTGCCGCTGACCCGGAGCCTGCGGCACGGGCTGCGGGTCACCTCGGTGCACCGCGAGGCCTCCGACGTGGTCTCGGTCTACCTCACCGGCCGCCGGCTGGACCGGCTGCCCGTCCGGGCCGGTCAGTTCCTCACCGTACGTTTCCTCGACGGTGCCGGCTGGAGCCGGGCCAACCCGTTCTCGCTGTCAGCCGCCCCCGACGGTCGCAGCCTGCGGATCACGGCCAAGGCGCTCGGCGCCGGCAGCGCCCGGTTGGCCCACCTCCGTCCGGGCACCCGGGTGCTCTTCGAGGGTCCGTACGGGCGGCTGAGCGACCGGGTCCGGACCCGGCCCAAGGTCCTGCTCGCCGGCGCCGGGGTCGGCATCACCCCGCTGCGGGCGCTCGCCGAGGGACTGGCGTACGCGCCGGGTGACGCCGTGCTGCTCGACCGCTTCACGGCCGAGCCGCTGTTCGTTCCCGAGCTGCAGGCTCTGACCACCGAACGCGGTCTCAGGGTGATCGGGCTGCCCGGACCTCGCCGACGCCCGGACTCGGTCCTCGGACCGATGGCCGGCGACGACGAGCTGGCCACGCTGCGGCACTGGATCCCGGACCTCGCCGAGCACGACGTCTACCTCTGTGGTCCCACGGCCTGGACCGCCGGTTTCGCCCGCCTCGCGGTCGCCGCCGGCGTACCGCCCACCCACATCCACACCGAGAGCTTTGGTTGGTGAACCCATGAAACGCATAGTCCTCTGGCTGGCCTCGACCGTGACCGTCGTGGTGCTGCTGTTCGGCTACCACACGTCGACCAACTCGCCGGCGGCGACGTCGGCGTCGTCACAGACGTCCGCCACGTCGACCGGCAGCGGGGCCGGGTCGGCCGCGCCCCCCGATCCGTCCAGTGAACCGACGGATCCGTCCAGTGAACCGACGGATCCGTCCAGTCAACCGACGGCGGCCGGGTCCTCGGCCGCCCAGACGTACCAGGGGTCCACGGTGCAGACGCGCTGGGGCCCGGTGCAGGTGCAGATCACCGTCAAGAGCGGGAGGATCACCGCCGTCGACGTCCTGCAGCACCCGAGCGAGAACCCCAAGGACGCTGAGATCAACGACTACGCGCTGCCGGTGCTGGTGCAGGACACCCTGAAGGCCCAGAGCGCGAAGATCGACATGGTCAGCGGCGCGACGGTGACGAGCGACGGCTACGTGCAGTCGCTCCAGTCGGCGCTGGACAAGGCGGGGCTGTGACCGCCACGGCCCGGGACCGCCACGAACCGGTGGCGTCCCCGCCCGTCCGCCGTCGGGTCGTCCAGCTGATGGGGATGCCGATCAGCCTGGCGCTGCGCGGACGCCACGCCGACACCGCGCAGGGGGAGCGTGCCTGGGACGAGGTGGTCGCCGAGCTCGACTGGGTCGACCGGGTGTTCAGCACCTACCGCGACGACTCGGTGATCAGCCGTCTGGGCCGGGGGGAGATCGACCTCGCGGACTGCCCACCGGAGGTACGGGAGGTGCTGGCGCTGGGCCAGCAGGCGGAGGAGCAGTCCGGTGGCGCGTTCTCGGTTCGGCTGCCGAGGTCGGGTGGGGGCGCCGTCGACGGTCGACGGCTCGACCCGTCCGGAGTGGTGAAGGGGTGGGCCGTCCAGCGGGCCTCCCGCCGGCTCACCGCGCTGGACGACACCGACGTCTGCCTGTCAGCGGGTGGTGACCTGGTCTGCCGGGTCGCCGATCCCCGCCGGCCGTCCTGGCAGATCGGCATCGAGCACCCCCTCGATCCGACCCGGCTGATCGCCACCGTCCCGGTGCGCCGGGGCGCGGTGGCGACGTCCGGGACCGCGCGACGGGGCACCCACCTGTACGACGCCCGGACCGGCCGACCGGTCGAGGGCGTCGCGTCGGTGACGGTGATCGGTCCCGACCTCACCTGGGCCGACATCGATGCGACGGCGGCGTTCGCGCAGGGTGCCGGCGCCGCCGACTGGCTGCGAGGTCGGGTGGGTCGCACGGGCCTGGTGGTCTGGGCCGACGGGTCCACGACCACCGTGTCGGGGTAGTCCTCGGCACGGAGCCGGGGTGCTGCCGGTCCCGGACCTCTCCGGGACCGGCCGTTCACTCAGGACCCGAGCACCGCCCCGGGCGGCGAGCGCTGCCGTGGTCGCCCGTCCTCCGCGCTCCGACGACCAACCGGCACCCGGCAGCCGGCCGCGGCCGGGCACCGCTCCCGCCCGCCGGGGTGGGGGACCCCGGGGATCCCGCGACGGGGCGGACGTCCCGGCCGATCCGGCCACACGTCGGCCACGAGGGCGTCGAACTCGGCGCGCAGCAGATCGGGGTCGGCCAGCAGCAGCGTCCAGAAGTCGGTCCGCCGGTCGGTGTCGGCGGGGCTGGGAGAGCGAGCGGGCGAGGACATCACGGGCCCCGGGTCAGGCGTTGATGGCCTGCTGGTCGTCGTGCTCGCGCGTGATCGAGATCTTGCGCGGCTTGGCCTTCTCGGCCACCGGGATCCGGAGCGTCAGCACCCCGGACCGGTAGTTCGCGCCGATCCGCTGCGTGTCCAGGTTGTCCCCCAGCACCAGCTGGCGGCTGAACACCCCGCGGGGCCGCTCGGCGGCGAGCAGCTCGGCGTCGCTGGCCCGGTTCGGTCGCTCGGCCCTGACGGTGATCACGTTGCGTTCGACGTCGAGGTCGATCGAGTCGACGTCCACGCCGGGGAGGTCGAACTCCACCAGGAAGGTGTCGCCCTCCCGCCAGGCGTCCATCGGCATGGCCGAGGGGCGGGCCTGAGTGCCGTCGGCGCCGAAGACCTGCTGGGCCAGGCGGTCGAGATCTCGGAAGGGGTCAGTGCGCATCAGCATCATCATCACCTCCGTCTGCTGTCACGATGCTCCGGATGGGCCACCGATCGCCGTCTGCGATCTATGGCATGCGCTATAGGTATTTTGTAGCGCAGATGGCAGGATGAGGCAAGCAGCTGCCGCGAGATTCTCGAGGAGCACGTCGGTGACCACATCGTCCGGACCCGATCGCCACCGCGGCGTCTACGGGATCTCCGTGGCCGCGGACCTGGTCGGCATGGGTGTGCAGAACCTGCGGGCGTACGAGGCCCGGGGGCTGCTGGAGCCGGACCGCACCGAGGGGGGCACCCGCCGCTACAGCGCCGACGACCTCGACCGGCTGCGCCGCATCGGTGACCTGCTCGATGCCGGTCTGAACCTGGCCGGGATCGGGATGGTGCTCGACCTCGAGGACGAGAACAGCGAGCTGCGGCAGCAGGCCGAGGAGCGCGCGGACGGCTCTACCCCCGACTGACCGCCGACTGACCGCCCGCACCGAGAGCCGGCAGGCGCCCCCTGCGGGCCGGAGCTCTGCGGGCCACGGGCCGCGCGCCACGCCGGTCGCCTACGGTGTCCTCGCAAGCGTCCAGAGCGGAGGCGGGGAACGTGGCCGAGATCGTGGTGGCCGGTGCGGGCATCGTCGGACTGGCCACCGCGCGCGAGCTGACCACGCGGGGTCACCGGGTGACCGTGCTGGAGAAGGAGCCGGAGATCGCGCGGCACCAGACCGGCCGCAACTCCGGGGTCATCCACTCCGGCCTGTACTACGCGCCGGGGAGCCTCAAGGCGACGCTGGGCACCGCCGGGGCGGCCTCGATGCGTGACTTCGCCCGCGAGCACGGCATCCCCGTCGACATCTGCGGCAAGCTCGTGGTCGCCACCCGGCCCGAGCAGCTGGCCGCACTGAGCCGCCTCCACGATCGCGGTCGGGCCAACGGCGTCCCGGTGTGCCGGGTCGACCCCGACGAGGCCCGCGAGCTCGAGCCGTACGTCTCCTGCGTGGCGGGTCTCCGGGTCGAGTCCACCGGCATCGTCGACTACTCACGTGTCTGCCGGACCCTGGACAGCCTGATCACCGCGGGTGGCGGGCAGGTGCTCACGGGCGAGGAGATCGTCGCCGTCGACACCCGCGGCGACGGCGTCATCGTGACCACCCGGTCCGGGGAGCACCGGGCCGAGCGCTTCGTGAACTGCGCCGGGCTGCAGTCCGACCGGTTGGCGCGGCTGGCCGGGTTGGAGCCGGACGTGCGGATCGTCCCGTTCCGCGGGGAGTACTTCGAGCTGAAGCCCGCGTACGAGCACCTGGTCACCGGGCTGATCTACCCGGTGCCGGACCCGACGCTGCCGTTCCTCGGGGTGCACCTGACCACGATGATCAACGGCGGGGTGCACGCCGGCCCGAACGCCGTGCTGGCCCTGGCCCGGGAGGGCTACTCCTGGACCACGGTGAAGCCGGCCGACGTTGCGGACTACCTCCGCTGGCCCGGCTCGTGGCGCCTCGGCCGCCGGTACTGGAAGACCGGCCTCGGCGAGATCCGGCGGTCGCTGTCCCCCGCGCGCTTCCTGGCCAGCCTGCGCGAGCTGGTCCCGGCCCTGCCGGACGACAGCCTGGTGCCGGCCCCAGCGGGCGTGCGGGCCCAGGCGCTGCGCCGGGACGGGACGATGGTGGACGACTTCGCGTACGTCCGGGCGCCCCGCCAGATCCACGTGCTGAACGCCCCGTCCCCGGCCGCGACCGCCTCCCTGGAGATCGGCCGGGTCATCGCCGACGAGGTCGACCGGCTCTGAGGTCGGCCGGTTCTGAGGTCGGCCGGCTCTGAGGTCGGCTGCCGCCCCCTTTCGCTGACTCACGCCCCCACTGCAGCGGGGGCGTCGATGAACGAAAGGGGGCGTCAGCGGGAAACAGGCTGCGGCTCGCGGGCGGCGGGGGCGCACAACCCGGCCAGGACGGCCAGCACGCCGACCACCCAGAACGCGTTCAGCAGCCCGACCTGCTCGCCCAGCAGACCGATCAGCGGCGGGCCGATCAGGAACGCGAAGTAGCCGATGGTGGCCACCGCCGCCACGCTCGCCGTCGCGGTCCGCGGGTCGTCCGCCGCCGCCGACATCCCCACCGGGAAGCCGAGTGAGGCGCCCAGACCCCAGAGCACGGTCCCGACGGCGGCCACGCCGATGTTCGGGCCCAGGATGACCAGCAGCAGGCCGGCCACGGCCAGCACCGCCGTCCCGCGCAGCACCGGGATCCGACCGAAGCGGTCCAAGACCCTGCCGCCCAGCAGCCGACCGACGGTCATGGCCGTGACGAAGACACCGAACATCGCCGCGCCGCCGGCGTTGGTGAGGCCGTACCCGTCGACCATCGACAGACTCAGCCAGTCGTTGGCCGAGCCCTCGGCGAAGGCCATCCCGAGCACGATCACCCCGATCAGCAGGATCCGGGGGTCCCGCCAGACGGCCAGCCGGGACCGCCACCCGGCCGGGTCGGGGGTGTCGGACAACGGGTCGGCCATGGTGTCGACGCCGGTCGCGCCGGCCCCGGCCGCCGCGGGCTCCTCGACGTGCTCGGCGGGCTGCAGGAACCGGACGGAGACCTGCGCCGCCACCAACCCGAGCACCCCGACGCCGACCAGGTGCACGCCGATCGGCACCGACAGGTGCTCCATCAGGGCGCCCACCCCGGCACCGATCATGGTCCCGACGCTGAACAGCGCGTGGAAGACGGGCATCAGCGTGCGGCCGATCCGCCGCTCGTTGGCTGCGCCGCTGAGGTTCATGGCCACGTCGCAGATCGAGTAGCCGACACCGAAGGCCATCAGCGCCACGAACAAGATCACCAGACTCGGCGCGACCTCCGCCAGCACGCCGATGCCGACCATCCCGGCCGACGCCAGCGACAGGCAGATCAGCAGCGTCCGGCTCGCGCCCAACCGGGCGATCCGTGGCTGGAGGCGAAGAGACCGAGCACCGACCCGGCGGCCAGCCCGAAGATCAGCAGACCCATCTGGCTGGTGGTGGCGCCGAGGATGTCGCGGACCGTCGGCACCCGGGAGGCCCAGCTGGCGAACAGGAAACCGCACAGCCAGAAGATCACGAAGACGGCGTTGCGCCAGCTCCGCAGCACCGGCTCGGTCGCGGTCCGACCCGCGCCGGCGGCGGAGCTCATCCGACCAGCTGCTCGGCCTTGCGGGCGATCGCCAGCTCCTCGTCGGTGGGCACGACCATGATCGTCACCGGTGAGTCGGTGGCGGAGACGACCCGGGCCGACCGGGAGCGCTCCGTGTTGCGCGCCTCGTCCAGCACCAGGCCGAAGTGCTCCAGGTCCGCGGTGGCCGCCGCTCGCACCCGGGCGTTGTTCTCCCCGACACCGGCGGTGAACACCACCGCGTCCAGCCGGCCGAGCGCGAAGGCGTACGCGCCCAGGTAGGTCCGCAGCCGGTGCACGTAGACGGCGAACGCCCGCTCCGCGGCCTCGTCGCCGTCGGCGATCCGGCGGTCCAGCACCCGGAAGTCGTTGTCCCCGCAGAGTCCCTTGAGCCCGGACCTCTTGTTCAGCAGGGTGTCGATCTCGGGGATGGACAGCCCGGCGGCGTCGTGCAGGTACGGGTAGATGCTGGGGTCGATGTCGCCGGAGCGGGTGCCCATCACCAGGCCCTGCAACGGCGTCAGACCCATCGACGTCTCGATCGCCGCGCCGCCGCGGACGGCCGACACCGACGCGCCGTTGCCGAGGTGGAAGACGATCACCCGGAAGTCCTCGGTCGACCGACCCAGCACCTCGGCCGCGCGCCGCGACACGAACTCGTGGGAGGTGCCGTGGAAGCCGTACTTCTTGATCGCGTGCTCGGCGGCCAGCTCGGCCGGGATGGCGTACGTGCTCGCCGCCGCCGGCAGACCGGCGAAGAAGGCGGTGTCGAAGACCGCCACGTGCGGGACGGCGAACCGCTCGCGGGCGGCCCGGATGCCGGCCAGCGCGGCCGGGTTGTGCAGCGGGGCCAGCGGCGACAGCTTCTCGATCTCCACCAGCACGTCGTCGTCGATGACCACCGGGTCGCTGAACCGGGACCCGCCGTGCACCACCCGGTGCCCGACCGCGGTGATGCCGACGCCGTCCAGATCGGGTCCGTGGGCCGCGAACTGCTCCCGGAGCAGGGTGAGGGCGGCGCCGTGGTCGGCGACCGGGTCCTCCCGGGTCCAGGACTGCTCCCCGGTGGAGTGGGAGATCCGACCGGACGACTCGCCGATCTGCTCGATCAACCCCGACGCCAGCACCTCGGCGGTGTCCGGCACGACCAGCTGGTACTTCAGCGACGACGACCCGGAGTTGATCACCAGCACCGGGCCCGCGGCGGTCCAGCTCACGCCGCGCCCCCGCCCGGGGCGCTGGCCGCGGCGTCGTTGCCGGCCGCCTGGACCGCGGTGATCGCCACGGTGTTCACGATGTCGTCCACCAGGGCTCCTCGGGACAGGTCGTTCACGGGCTTGCGCAGACCCTGCAGGACCGGGCCGATGGCGACGGCGTGCGCGCTGCGCTGGACCGCCTTGTAGGTGTTGTTGCCGGTGTTCAGGTCCGGGAAGATGAACACCGTCGCCCGGCCGGCCACGGCCGAGTCGGGCAGCTTGGTCCGGGCGACGTCCAGGTCGACCGCGGCGTCGTACTGGATCGGACCCTCCAGCGGCAGGTCCGGCCGGCGCTCGGCGACCAGCGCGGTGGCCGCGCGCACCTTCTCCACGTCGGCGCCCGACCCCGACGACCCGGTGGAGTACGACAGCATCGCCACCCGCGGTTCGATCCCGAACTGGTCAGCGGTCTCGGCCGACGAGGCGGCGATGTCGGCCAGCTGCTCGGCGGTCGGGTCGGGCACCACGGCACAGTCGCCGTAGACCAGCACCCGGTCGGCCAGGCACATCAGGAAGACGCTGGAGACGGTGGCCACCCCGGGCTTGGTCTTGATGAACTCCAGGGCCGGGCGGATGGTGTGCGCGGTGGTGTTGACCGCCCCGGAGACCATGCCGTCGGCCAGTCCGAGGTGGACCATCATCGTGCCGAAGTAGGAGACGTCGGTGACGACCTCGCGGGCCCGCTCGATCGTCATCCCCTTGTGCGCCCGGGCCCGGGCGTACTCGGCGGCGAACCGCTCCACCAGCTCGGGGTCGGTGGGGGAGACGACGGTGACGTCCTCCAGGTCGAGGGCGAGCTCGGACGCCCGGGCGCGGACGAGCTTCTCGTCCCCCAGCAGGGTCAGCCGGGCCACGCCGCGCCGGAGCAGGATGGAGGCGGCCTCGAGGATCCGGTCATCCGTGCTCTCCGGCAGCACGATGTGCTTGTTGGCCTCGCGGGCCCGCTCCATCAGCTGGTACTCGAACATCAGCGGGGTGCGCACCTCGGAGGCGGACACGTTGATCGCCTTCATCAGCGCCTCGGCGTCGACCCGCTCGGAGAACAGCCGACGGGCTACCTCCAGCTTGCGGGTGGACTCCTTGGACATCGGTCCGCGGACACCCGACAGCTGGGCCGCGGCGGTGAAGGTGCCGAGCTCGGTGGAGACGATGGGCAGGTTGTGCGGGACGCCCTCGACCAGCCGCTGGACCGGTTCGGGGATCGGGTAGCCGCCGGTCAGCACGATCCCGGCCAGCGAGGGGAAGGTCCCCGACTGGTGGGCCATCAGGAGCCCGGGCAGCAGCTCGCCCCGGTCGCCGGGGGCGATCACGGTGACATCGGGCCGCAGCCGGTCGAGCACGTTGGGCAGGCTCATCGCCGCCACGATCAGCCCCTGCGACTCGCGGTCCAGCCAGGAGTCGGTGCCCAGCACCAGCTCGGCGTCGACGGCGGCCGCCTGCGCCCGTACGGTCGGGGCGGACAGCATGGGGCTCTCCGGGACCGTCGCGACCACCACGCCCGGCAGCTGGGCCAGGGCTGTCTGGGTCTCGGCCAGCTGGTCGGCCGCCGTCCGGTTGGCGATCACCGCGACGGTGTGGGCGTGGTGCAGCCGGAGCTCGGCGATGGCCACCTCGGCGGTGGAGCGCACCTCGTCGGGGGTGCGGTCGCGGCCGTGCACGACCAGCACGACCGGCGCCCCGAGGTTGGCCGCGATCCGGGCGTTGACGGTCAGCTCGGTGCCGGTGGAGATGTCGGTGTAGTCCGAGCCGAGCACCAGCACGACGTCGAAGGTCTCCGCCAACCGACCGAACCGCTCGACGATGACGTGCATCGCCTCGTCCGGGTTCTCGCGGGCCTCGTCGTAGGTGACCCCGATGGCGTCGTCGTAGCTCTGCGTGATGCCGGGTTGGTTCACCAGCATGTCGGCGAGCATGTCGTGGTGCCCGTGCACGAGAGGGCGGAACACCGCGACCGAACCGACCTCGCGGGTCAGAGTGTCGATCAGCCCGATGGCGATGGCTGACTTCCCGGTGAGGCCCTCGGGCGAGGCGATGTAGACGCTCCGAGTCATGGTCGTGACCCTAGTGGTCACGACCGGAGGTCCGTCAGGGTGTCTGGCGTCGAGCCTGCCGCACCCGTCCGGCCGGCAGCGGTCGTTCGTCGCGGCGCCCGCCGGAGGGGCATCGTCCGAGTACCGTGAACCCGGTGGTGACCGCGCACCCCGAGATCAAGGGGCTCTCCGACTGGCGACCCCTCGCCCGAGGGGGCTTCGCCGCGGTCTGGCAGGCGCGTCAGGACTCGCTCGGCCGCCAGGTAGCGGTCAAGGTCGACTTCCGTCCCCTGGACGAGGACAAGCAGCGACGCCGCTTCCTGCGCGAGGCCGGGGCGGCCGGCCGGTTGTCGGGTCACCCGGGGATCGTCACGGTGCACGACGCCGGCATCCTGCCCGACGACCGCCCGTACCTGGTCCTGGAGCTGTGTCCGGGCGGGTCGCTGTCGGCCTGGTTGACCCCGGAGAAGCGACCCGAGGTCGCCCGGGTCCGCGACGTCGGGGTCCGGATCGCCGACGCCCTGGCCGCCGCGCACGCGCGGGGGGTGATCCACCGGGACGTGAAGCCGGCGAACATCCTGATCGACGCGTACGGGCACGCCGGGCTGACCGACTTCGGGCTGGCCGCGATGCCGGAACCCGGGTCGGAGCCGTCGGTGACGATGGAGGCACTGACCCCGGCGTACGCGCCGCCGGAGATGTTCCACTCCCACCCCGCCACCGAGTTCGGTGACGTCTACTCCCTGGCGGCCACCCTGTACGCGCTGCTGGCCGGCCACCCGCCGCGTTGGCCGACCGACGGGCACACCCCGACCCTGCCGGAGCTGATCGAGCTGCACGCGGAGCCGGCGGCGACGCTGCCCCACGTGCCGCAGGCGCTGACGGACGTGCTCGCCGGCGCCCTGGCGCAGGAGGCCTCCGAGCGACCCACCGCCGCGCAGTTCCGTGACCAGCTGGCCGGGGTCGACCTCGGACCGGGGGCCACCGTGGACCGGCGGGCGCTGGGGCTCGGCGGAGCAGCGGGCACCCAGGGAGTGGCGACCGACCCGGGCGGGTCCGTGGCCCAGGCGTCGGCGGCGGCGTCGGCGGAGTCGGGGGGTGGCCGGTCGGCGAGCGACGGGCCCCCGGACGGCGCGTCGGGGGGCGGGCCCTCGGGTGGGGTGTCGGGGGACGTCGACCCGGACCGGGAGACCACCGGCGAGCGGAGCACCCGACGTCGGGACCGGACGCTGCTGGTCGCCGTGCTGGTCCTGGTCGTGGCGCTGGTGGGGGCGGGCGCGCTCTACTTCGGTCTCACCGGCCGGGAGACCGGCGCGACCACCCCTCCGGTGGGCGCCGCGACGCCGTCGACCGGCACGACCGGTCCCACGGCCGACGGGCCGAGCCCGGACGGCTCGAGTGCCTCCGCCTCGGCCTCGGGGTCGCCGAGCGGTTCGCCGAGCCCGCCCGACGGGTTCGTCCCGTGCGCGCAGCTCGGCGAGGGCGCCCTGTGCCCCGTCGAGCCGGAGTGCTGGGCCGGGCTGCAGAACTTCGGCGACGTCCCGCTGCTGGCCACCCCCGCCGAGTGCACCGACACCCACGCCTACCAGACCTTCGTCGCGGTGCAGCTGCCCGAGACCCCCCGGACGCAGTCGGAGCTGGAGAACGACCCGCGGATCAAGGAGCTGTGCACCAAGGACGTGCTCAACCGCCGGCTGGCCTCCGGTCGCGCCGGTGTCCTCTGGGACATCGAGGCGGTCCCGTACCGGGTCTTCCCGGCCCCGGACGAGCTCAGCCGCTGCGTGGTGACCACGGGCAAGGAGCGGACCGCCCCCCTGCCGTTCAAGCCGGTCTGACGCCCTTCCCCGTGCTCGGCGGACCCGACGGCCTGACCGGCCTGCCGCCCCTGTCCGCCCTGACGCCCCTGTCCGCCTCGGCGCCCCTGGTCGCGCTCAGGCGTCGGGGAGGCTCGCCTCCAGGGCGTCGAGCAGCCGGGCCAGCAGCCGGTCGAAGGCGTACGCCTGGTCGTCGTCGAAGCCGCCGGCCTCCCACACGGCCGCCATGGTGGGATAGCGGCCCTCGTCGAAGTACGTCGACCAGAAGCTGGCCCGAGACTCCCAGTAGGCCTCGGCCGAGGTGCCGGTCCGCCGGGCCTGGTCGGAGTCGGTGATCTGGGAGCGGGCCGCCCCGAGCAGCTGCCAGAGGATCAGGTTGCTGGAGGAGACCACGTCGGTGCCCCGCAGCCCTGCCCGCTGGAGCGCGGCGTAGAGAGCCTCGTCGGCGTCCAGCACGTGGGGGCCGACCGGCAGCCGAGCCGTGTTCAGGTCCAGCAGCCAGGGGTGCCGCTCGTACATCCGCCAGCGCTCACCCACCTGGTGCTCCACCTCGGCCCGCCAGGACAACCCGCCGGCGGACGGCCCCAGCTCGGCGTGCACGCGGTTCACCATCAGCTCGAGCAGCTCGTCGCGTCCGGGCACGTACGTGTAGAGCGACATCGCCCCGACCCCGAGTCGCGCGGCGACCCTGCGCATCGAGAGCTGGGCCAGCGCATCGGCGTCGGCGATCGCCACTCCGGCGTCGACCACGTCCTCGAGGGTGAGCTTCGGTTTGGGCCCCCGGCTCGGCGCGGCCGGTGCGGGCTCCCAGAGCAGCCGGAGGATCCGGCGTCCCTGCTCGGTCCCGAGCTCGTCGGCCGAGGGGCCGTCCGGGTGCGCGGGATCGGTCATCGGTGGTCCTCCCGGATCGGGGGCGAGGCAGTGTCAGTACGACTCCGTACAGTGTATGGTGTTCTTACTCGGTACGGCGTACGGAGATGAGCACGGGTCGCGCCGAGATCCGATCGACGAGGGGGAGGACCCAGGCGTGATCCACACGCGCGGGCTGCGGAAGCAGTTCAGGAGCAGGAAAGAGACGGTCGAGGCCGTCAAGGGTGTCGACATCGACATCGAGGCGGGGGAGCTGGTGGCCTTCCTCGGTCCAAACGGCGCCGGCAAGACGACCACCCTGCGGATGCTGACCACGCTGCTGCCGCCGACCTCGGGCACGGCCGAGGTGGCGGGCGCCGACATCGTGGCGCAGCCGGCGCTGGTGCGCTCCCGGATCGGCTACATCGGCCAGGGCAACGGCGGCGGTCACAGCTTCCGGGTGCTGGACGAGCTGCGCTCGCAGGGTCGGTTCTACGGGCTCGACAACGCCGCAGCGGCGGCCCGGGCCGCCGAGCTGGTCGGCAGCCTCGACCTGACCGGGCTGGAGAGGCGGACCGTCGGTTCCCTGTCCGGAGGACAGCGGCGTCGGCTGGACGTGGCGCTCGGTCTGGTCAACTCGCCCAGGCTGCTGTTCCTCGACGAGCCGTCGACCGGGATGGACCCGCAGAACCGGGCCAACCTGTGGGCGCACATCCGTCGGCTGCGGGTCGAGCTCGGCACCACGATCGTGCTGACCACCCACTACCTGGAGGAGGCCGACGCCGAGGCGGAGCGGGTGGTGGTCATCGACCACGGCGAGATCATCGCCGACGACACCGCCCAGCACCTGAAGAGCCGGCTGGCCGGGGATCGCCTGACGGTCGTCGTCGAGCCGGCGGACGTGGAGCGGGCCCGCGCGGTGCTGGGGCGGCGGGCCCTCGGGCTGGAGGAGTCGCCGGACGCGGACGGGGTGGCCGTCAGCGCCCGGGTCGACCAGGGCCGGCAGCTGCTGCCGGTGGTGCTGCGGGAGCTGGACGCCGACCGGGTGCCGGTGCGGGCGGCCGACGTCCGGGTGCCGACGCTGGACGACGTGTTCCTGAGTCTGACCGGGCGCAGTCTGCGCGAAGACGTGGAGGTGGCGGCATGACCGCGGTGGCGACGGCGGGTGCCGGCCCGCTGCAGGATCGACGGAGCTCGCTGGTCGGGGACGTGGTCGCGGTCTTCTGGCGGGAGATGTTCCTGGTGCTGCGGGACCCGTTCTCGCTCATCTTCTCCCTGGTCCAGCCGCTGGTCTTCCTGGCGCTGTTCGGCCCGCTGCTCGGGGGTTCCATCGACCCGGCGGCGCTGGGAGGGCAGTCCCCGCTGCAGTGGTTCCTGCCCGGCGTGATCGTGATGATCTGCCTGTTCGGCACCGGGGCGGCCGGCTCCAACCTGCTGTTCGAGATCTCGCTCGGGTCGTACGAGCGGGTGCTGGCCAGCCCGCTGCGGCGGTCGGCCATCCTGATCGGCCGAGCCCTGAAGGAGCTCGCCCCCCTGGTGGTCCAGGCCGCGCTGATCGTGGTCGTCTCGATCCCGTTCGGCTTCGTGCTCCATCCCCTGCACGTCATCGTCGGGCTGGTGCTGCTCGGGGTGTTCGGGGTCGGCATGGGCGCGTTCTCGTACGCGCTCGCGATCGCCGCCCGGAAGCGGGAGTGGATGTTCTGGGCGGTGCAGCAGTCGCTGCTGTTCCCGCTGCTGATCCTGTCCGGGATGATGCTGCCGCTGGAGAACGGGCCGCGCTGGATGCAGGTGATCGGCGCCTTCAACCCGCTCACCTGGATCGTCAACGCGGAGCGGGCGCTGTTCTCGGGCTCCTTCGCCGACCCGGCCATCGGCTGGGCCGTCCTCGCCGCCGTGCTCACCTGCGCCGCCGGGCTCTGGGTGGGCGTCAGGCAGGTGCACCGCAGCACCAGCTGAGTCTGGACAGCGCCGGTCGCGCGTGGCCCACCCTGGTTCTGCTCGGGTTTGTCGGACCTGCTCGATCTATAGACCGAGCAACACCGACAAACCCGAGCAGAACCCACGGCGCGACCATCCAGGGCCGCCGCATAATGGGGCATGCCCGAGATGCCCGAGGTGGAGTCGCTGCGGGTCTTCCTCACCGACAAGCTGGTCGGCCGGACGATCACCCGCCTCGACGTGGTGGCCTTCAGCGCCCTCAAGACCTACGACCCACCGCCGACCGCGCTGTACGGCCTCGAGATCGACGGGGTGACCCGGCACGGGAAGTTCCTCGACGTCTCGGCCCAGGGGATGCACCTGGTCTTCCACCTGGCCCGGGCGGGCTGGTTGCGCTGGAAGGACACCCAGCCCACCGCGCCGCCCAAGGCGGGCCGCAATCCGTTGGCCGTCCGGCTGCACCTCGACGACGGCTCCGGCTTCGACCTCACCGAGGGCGGCACCCAGCGCAAGCTCGCGGTGTACGTGGTCGCCGACCCGGCGCAGATCCCGCACGTGGCCACCCTCGGTCCGGACCCGCTGGCCGACGACTTCGACCGGGCCGCCCTGGCCGCCCTGCTGGCCAAAGCCGGCCGCTCCCAGCTCAAGGGCGTGCTCAAGGACCAGCGGGTGATCGCCGGCATCGGCAACGCCTACTCCGACGAGATCCTGCACGTGGCCCGGATGAGCCCGTTCAAGCCGGCCAGCTCGCTGTCCGACGACGAGCTCACCACCCTCTACGACGCCATCCGGGACGAGCTGGCGGGGGCGATCCGCCGGGCCGAGGGGTTGGCGGCCAAGGACCTGAAGGGCGAGAAGAAGTCCGGGATGCGGGTGCACGGACGCAAGGGTGAGGCGTGCCCGGTGTGCGGCGACACGATCGCGGAGGTGTCGTTCGCCGACTCGTCCCTGCAGTACTGCCCGACCTGCCAGACCGGTGGCAAGAAGCTGGCCGACCGCCGGATGTCCCGGCTGCTCAAGTAGCTCTGCACGTCGTCACTCGCTACTCACTGCGCGCTCAGGAATCGATCTTCCCTGCTCGCGAGCAGACGGTGAAGCGTGTCTGCACGCTCGTCAGTCCAGATCGATTCGGCGCTTCGTTCGTGGCCGCTCGCGACGTGACGTCAGTGAGTCGGGGTGAACCCGCACTAACCTCGACCGCATGGTCGACCCGATTCCCACCATCACCCCCGACGACGTCTACCGGCACCGCACAGAGGGCTGGACGCTGCTCGACGTCCGCACCGACGAGGAGTGGTCCCAGGGCCGCATCGACGGCTCCGTCCACATCCCGATGGACCAGGTGGTGGCCCGTCTCGACGAGATCCCCGAGCGGGTCGTCTGCATCTGCGCCGTCGGCGGCCGCTCCGAGCGGGTGGCGCAGTACCTGGCCCAGCAGGGCCACGAGGCGGTCAACCTGGTCGGCGGTGTCCAGCGTTGGGCCGCCGAAGGCAAGCCGGTCGTCGCCTGACCCTGCGTCGAACGCAGCTCGACCTGGTCGAAAAGACCGCGACACGCCGCGCAGCGGTCAGGTCGAGCTGACGTCGACGCAGTCGCGTCCGTCCACCGGCACCAGGACAGCAGTCCGGCCTGGCGCCGGACGCGCTAGGTTGGATCCAAACGACACACATCGGGAGCTCACACCACGTGGTGGGCTGAGAGGGCGGAGTGCCGGTCCGAGAGGACCGCGGGTCCGCCGACCGACCGAACCTGACCGGGTAATGCCGGCGTAGGGAGGGTTTACCGCTGATGGCCACGTCCACCTCCGCACCGACCACCGTCGAGGGCTCGTCGGCTCCGGGCCGCCGGCCCGAGGCGCCGATCGTCCTCACCACCGAACCGCCCCGACCGCTGCGGTTCCTCGACCAGTTCGCCATGTGGGCGAACCTCGGCATCAGCCTGTTCGGCCCGCTGACCGGGGCCCTGATCGCCGCCACCACCGGCTCGGTCTGGCTCGCCATCGGCGCCATCGTGGTCGGCTGCACCCTGGGCGCCGGTCTGCTCGGCACCTCGGCTCTGTTCGGCGCCACCACCGGCGCCCCGGCCATGGTCTCCCTGCGCGGACTGCTCGGGCGGCGGGGCTCGATCGCCCCCACGGTGCTCAACATCGGCCAGAACATCGGCTGGGCCACGATGGAGATCATCGTCATCGCCACCGCGGCGTCGGCGATCCTCGGTGACCAGTGGCGGTGGCCGTTCGTGCTGGTCGCCGGAGCCGTGGCCACCCTGATGGCGGTCAAGCCGCTCGGCAGCGTACGGCTGCTGCGCAAGGTGATGGTCTGGCTCGTGCTCATCGCCTCGGTGGTGCTGTTCGTCCAGGTGCTGTCGCAGCCGCGGCAGGCGATCCCGCAGGACGCCGTGCTCGGCTTCTGGCCGGCGGTCGACCTGGCCGTGGCCGGCGTGGTCTCCTTCGCCCCGCTGGCCGCGGACTACAGCCGGCACTCGCAGACCCGCAAGGCCGCCTTCTGGGGATCCTCACTGGGCTACGGACTGGCCGCCGTCGCCTACTACACGCTCGGGGTGCTGGCCGTGGCCCACCTCGGCGCGACCGACGTGATCGCCGCCCTGGTCGCGTTGCCGGCCGGGGCGATCGCCCTGGGCATCCTGCTCACCGACGAGGTGGACGAGGCCTTCGCCAACATCTACTCCACCACCATGTCGGTGCAGAACATCGCCCCGAACCTCGACCGCCGGATCGTGGCCGTGGCCATCGGGGTGATCGCGACACTGCTGGCCGGCTTCCTGGACTTCGGTCAGTACCAGTCGTTCCTGTTCCTGATCGGCTCGGTCTTCGTCCCGCTGTTCGCCGTGGCCGCCGCCGACTTCCTGCTGGTCAGCGGGCAGCGCTGGGACGTCAGCCCGACCGCCCGGCTGCGCTGGGCCCCGCCGGTGGCCTGGGCCGCCGGCTTCGTCGCCTACCAGCTCGTCTACCCCGGCACGGTGCCGGTGTGGGCGGACTTCTGGTACGCCGTGGACGCCGCCATCGGCTTCACCCCGCCCACCTGGCTGGGTTCCTCGGTCGCCGCCATCGCGGTCTCCGCGGTGTTGATGGTGGTGCTCGGTCGGCTCTCCCGCCGCCGGATCGCCGGCGCCTGAGCCCTCGTCGTCCAGCCGTACGGCAGGCTGGGGCCGTGACGAACACGGCCTCGGCCCGTCGGACCGTCGAGGTCCTGGTGCTGGGTCTCGGCCCCTCCGGCCGGTCCCTGCTGTCCCGGCTGACTGCTCGCGGAGTGAACGCGATCGGGATCGACCCGGCGCCGGAGCGACCCTGGACAGCCACGTACGCGCTCTGGTCCTACGAGCTGCCGGCCTGGCTGCCGGCGGGGGTGGTGGCCGGCACCGACACCGTCAGCGCCTTCGCCCGCACCGAGCACGTGATCGCCGACCGGTACGTGGTGCTGGACCCCGCCCGCCTGCACGCCGCGCTCGCCGTGGACGGGGACCGGCTGCTGGCCGGGCGGGTGGACACCGTCGTGGACCCGCACACCGTCCGGTTGGCCGACGGACGCCACCTCTCGGCGGACGTCGTGGTGGACGCGCGCGGCAGCCGGCTGTCCCCGGCCAAGGCCCAGCAGACCGCCGTAGGTGTGGTGCTGCCCCGGGACCGTACGGGGGCGATCTCCGGCTCCTGGTTCATGGACTGGCGGCACGACAACGGCGCCCCGGCCGACGCCCCGCCGTCCTTCCTGTACGTGGTCCCGGTCGGCGACGACCGGGTGCTGGTCGAGGAGACCTGCCTGGTCGGCCGCCCTCCGCTGGGCTACCGCGAGCTGCGCACCCGGCTGGCGGCGCGGCTCGCCCACCGCGGTGTCCGGCTGAGCGGCGACGAGCCCGAGGAGCACGTGCGGTTCGCGGTGGAGCCCGAGCACCTGAGCCGCAGCGGGCGGGCCGGGCCCCTGGTCATCGGGGCGCGGGGCGGGATCATGCACCCGGCCACCGGGTACAGCGTGGCCCCGTCGCTCCGGCTGGCCGACGACCTCGCCGTCCTGATCGCCGCCGGGGTGCCGGCCGACGCCGCCGATCTGCTCCGCAGCCGCCGGCGCCAGGTGGTCCGGCTGCTGCGCGGCGCGGGTCTGGCCACCCTGCTCCGGCTGCCTCCGGACGGTGTGCCTGCCTTCTTCGAGGCGTTCTTCCGGCTGCCACCGGACCGGCAGCGCGCGTACCTCACCGGGCACGACCAGCCGGGCGGGGTGGCCGCCGCGATGGCCCAGATGGTCAGCACCCTCGACCCCCGGCTCACCGCGCTCGCGATCGGCTCGACCGTCGGCTCCACCCTGGGTTCGCTGACCCGCCCGGTGGTCCGGGCGAACCGCAGCGAGCCCGTCCGGAGAGGGGCTGAGCGGCCGTAGGGCAGGCTGGCCGACGTGGTGATGATCTACGCCCACCGCGGTTACGCGGCGAAGGAACCGGAGATGACCCGGGCCGCCTACCTGTCCGCCATCGCCTGGGCCGAACGGACCGGGGTCCCCCTGGGGCTGGAGACCGACGTCCACTTCAGCGCCGACGGCCAGCTGATCTGCCTGCACGACCTGACCGTGGACCGCACCTCGACCACCTCCGGGCCGGCGTACGCGCGGACCGTGGCCGAGCTGCAGACGCTGGACTTCGGCTCCTGGAAGCGTCGCCGGCCGGACGTCGACCGGCGCACCCTGATCACCCTGGCCGAGCTGATCGAGCTGACCGCGGCGGCCCGGGCCCGCGGGGTGGACGTGAGCCTGGCCATCGAGACCAAGCACCCGAACCCGCGGACCACCGAGGTGGAGGAGGGGGTCGCGGCCCTGCTCGACCCGTACGGCTGGACCGTCGCCGGAGCGCCGGTGCGGATCATCTCCTTCTTCCTGCCCGGGTTGCAGCGGGCGGCGGAGGTGCTGCCCGCGCTACCCCGGACCCTGTTGATCGAACGCGACCTGGGGGAGTGGCGGGACGGGCACCTGCCGGAGGGGATCGGCACCGTGGGACCGGACCACCTGCTGCTGCGGCAGGACCCCGCCTACATCGCCCGGGTGCTCGCCCACGGCCACGAGGTGCACGTCTGGACGGTGAACCGGGCTCGGGACATCGCCTGGTGCCTGGACCGGGGGGTCACCGGTCTGACCACCGACGACCCGGCGGTGGCGGCGGCAGCCCTGACCCGGTGGCAGGGCCGGCAGCCACCTGGCGACGGGGGCGTTCCCCGATGATCGCCTAAGGTTTTCCCGTGAGTCTCGCCCGCGTCGCCTGCATCATCCCGGCCAGGGACGTGGCGGACCGGATCCAGGCCACCGTCACCGCCGCCCGCGCCGTCCCGGGCGTCGAGGTGGTCATCGTCGTCGACGACGGCAGCAGCGACCCGACCGGGGACTACGCCGCCGCCTCGGGCGCCATCGTCGTCACCCACCAGCGCGGCCGCGGACGCGCCGCCGCCGTCGAGTCCGGGGTGAACGCCCTCGGCGTGCTCGAGCAGCGTGACAAGCGGCCCGAGTGCGGGACCGTCCTGCTGCTGGACGCCGACCTCGGCGCCGCCGCCACCCGGGCCGCGCACCTGATCGGTCCGGTCGTCACCGAGCGCGCGGACCTGACCATCGCCGTTCCCACGGACGCCGGAGGGGACTCCGGCGCCGGCTTCGACCTGGTCGAGACCACCGCCGCCCGCGGACTGACCGAGCTGGCCGACTTCACCTCCCGGTCCCCGCTGGCCACCAACCGCTGCCTGACCCGCAAGGCGTACGAGCTGGCCAGCCCGCTGGCCGCCGGCGACGGCGCGGACCTCGGCATGACCATCGACCTGCTCCGCGCAGGGTTGCGGGTACGGGAGGTCGAGCTCGATCTCGTCGGTGCCGATCCGGCGACCGGCCTGGCCGCGCAGCTGGACCGGGCGTTGACCCTGAAGGACGTGACCCGGGCGCTGACCGCCCGGGGTCTGGTGCGGCACGGCCTCGACGGGCTGAAGGAGTCCGGCGGGGTCCGCGGTCTGATCGACAAGCTCCGCGGATGAGCCGCGCCTCCGGGCACGGGCGCGGCAGATCCGGCCGCCCGGGGAGCGGCGACGGACCCCGCCCCCACCACCACGTCGCCGGCCGCAACCCCGCGCACCCACCGATCCAGCGCTACGCGCCGAGCGTGTGGCACCGCGACCACCGGTACGGCATGGGCCTGATCATCACCGCCACCGTGGTCACCCTGATCACCGGCTTCCTCGGCCCGTCGGTGGTCACCTTGATGCTCGGCCCGCGGGACAGCCTGCTGCCACCGTGGTATCTCCCCAGCGGCGTGGTCCAGCCGAACGAGTGGCTGGTCACGGCGCTGGTCTGGGTGATCATCGTGGCCGGTGCGCTCGGTCTGTGGATCGCCATGCGGGCGCTGGCGGGCGGCTGGCTGCCCAACCCGCGGAAGATCTTCGGGCTGGGCACGGGACTGAGTCTGGTCACGATCCTGGTGCCGCCGCTGACCAGCGCGGACATCCTGATGTACGCGGGGTACGGCCGGTTGCAGATGATCGGCCGCAACCCGTACGAGATCACGCCGGCCGAGGTGTTCCGCGGAGGGTTCGACCCGGTCCTGAAGTGGACCGAGCAGCCGTGGCAGGACACCCCGAGCGTCTACGGGCCGATCACGTCCTGGCTGCAGTGGTTCGCCAACTACCTCGGCGGCGAGAACATGCACGACATCGTGTTCTGGCTGCAGGTGATCACTGTGGTGCCGTTCATCATCGCCTGCGCCGGCATCGTCCAGCTGGCCCACGGCGACAAGCGCCGGCAGGCCCGCGCGGCCCTGCTCACCGTCTGCAACCCGATGCTGATCTGGGCGGTCGTGGCCGCCGCCCACAACGAGGCCCTGTCGGTGATGTTCGCGGTGGCGGGGATCATGTTGATGCGCAAGAGCCCGTTCGGCGCGGGTCTGGGGATCGGGCTCGCCGGCTGCGCCAAGCTCAGCATCGGCATCTGGGGACTGGCCATGCTGTGGGCGTACCGGCGTGAACCCAAGAAGGCCGTCCTGCTCTGCCTCGGCACGGTCATCCCGATGGGCCTGGCCTACGTGGTGTGGCAGCCGACAGCCTTCTTCCAGGTGCTCCGCAACGGCTCGTACGTGTCGGTCGGGTCCTGGGCCAACCCCGTCTTCCTGTTCCTCGACCTGTTCCTCGCCGACTGGGTCGCCAAGATCATCGTCGGCGTCATCTCGTACGGCGGTCTGGTGGTGATCGCCTGGATGCTGTCCAAGGTGGTGCCGTGGACCGCGGCGCCGGGACTCGCCCGGGGGACCGACCCGCGGCTGGACCCGCTCACCGTGGCCCTGCGCACCTCGCTGGTGCTGTCGGTGGCCTGGCTGGTGACCGCCATGTACACGCTGTCCTGGTACGACCTGATCGCCTGGTTGCCGTTGGCGGTGCTGGCGGCCAGCAAGCTCGACCGGATGATGCTGATGCGGATCACGCTGCTGTCGCTGTCGTACGTGCCCGGGCGCGCGGTGGAGATGAGCCTGCCGCTGGACGTGGTCTCGGGCGTGTTCCGCTACGGCATCTCGCCGCTGGTGCAGGTGGCCGTGCTGGTGGCCATCGTGCTGTGGTGGCGCAAGCCGGACCGGGAGGAGCTGTTCCCCTTCGGCCCGCCCAAGGCGATCCGCCAGCTGCAACCGATCGGCTCCCGCCACCGCCTCTGACCGCCGGCGGCGCTCGGAGGGCTAGGCGGACGCCGCCACGTAGTCGCCGATCTCGGTCAGCAGCCGGTCCTGCAGGGAGCGGTCGGCGAACGAGGCGCGGACCGCGGCCTTGGCCAGGTTGCCCACCCCGATGTCGTCCAGCCCGAGCAGCCGGGCGGCGACGCCGTACTCGTCGTTCAGCGTGGTGGCGAACATGGGCGGGTCGTCGCTGTTGATGGTGACCCGGACCCCCGCCTCGACCATGGCGATGATCGGGTGCGTGCTCAGATCGGTGACCGCCCCGGTGGCCAGGTTCGAGGTGGGGCAGACCTCGACCGGGATCTGGTGCTCGGCCAGGTACGCCAGCAGCTCGGGATCCTGGGCCGCGGAGGTGCCGTGCCCGATCCGCTCGGCCCCGAGCTCGTGCAGGGCGTCCCAGATGGTCTCCGGCCCGGTCGTCTCCCCGGCGTGCGGGACGCTGTGCAGACCGGCCGCCCGGGCGGCGTCGAAGTGGGGCTTGAACTGCGGCCGCGGCACGCCGATCTCGGGGCCGCCGAGCCCGAACCCGACCAGGCTCGACGGCCCGTGGTCCTGGGCGAACCGCAGGGTGCCGTCGGCGCCCTCCAGACCGAGCTCGCCGGGGATGTCGAAGATCCAGCGCAGCACGATGCCGAGATCACGCTCGGCGGCCACCCGGGCGTCCTCGATCGCCTCCACGAACGCCTCGGCCGCGATGCCGCGCACCAGCGAGGTGTACGGGGTCACCGTCAGCTCGGCGTACCGGATGTTCTGGGCGGCCATCTCCGCGGCCACCTCGTAGGTCAGCAGTCGTACGTCCTCGCCGGTCCTGATCAGGTCCACCACCGAGAGGTAGATCTCCACGAAGTGGGCGAAGTCGCGGAACCGGAAGTAGTCGGCCAACCGCTCGGGCTCGCTCGGCACCGTGCCCGGGTGCCGCTCCGCCAACCGGGCCACGATCGCCGGCGACGCCGACCCGACGTGGTGCACGTGCAGCTCGGCCTTGGGCAGCCCGGCGATGAACGCCCGGCCGGGATCGTTGAGCGCGGTGAGGACGGAGTCGGTCGTCATGGCCCCAGTCTGGCTAGCGTCCTCCGCGACTTCTGCACCGCTATCCACGTCAGGCGTGGGTTTCGCTCCTAGACGTGGGGAGCGGCCGGCGGGAAGCGGGCCACCGACGCCTCGCGCTGCGCCAGGCGGCGGAGGGCGAGCAGCACCGGTTCGACCAGGACGGTGCCCAGCACCACGTAGCGGACGGCGGCGCTCGGGGTCTCGGTCGGCAGATCGTCGATCTCCGCCCGGGCCACCCGCATCATCGCCTCGGCGTAGGTGTCCATCCGGTCCGGTTCCACCACGAAGCCGGCATCGTCCAGCGCGGCCAGGGCCACGGCCAGACCGGCGACCCCCAGATCGATCCCGTCGCCGCTCGTGCCCTCGACCGGGTCGACGCACGAGCTCCAGCCCCAACGCCGCACCAGCGCGACAGCCGGGGTGACGTCGACGTCGTCGGGGAGCTCGGGGGCGACGGCCTGGTGCGCGGCGCCGAGCAGGTCGAGGGTCGGCTGCGCGGGCTCGTCGATGTGGCCGAGCACCTCCCTGGTGGCGGCGATGGACAGTCCACCGACCCCGACCAGGGCGCGCACCAGCCGCAGTCGCTGGACGTGGGCGTCGTCGTACTGGGCCTGGTTCGGCGACGTCCGTACGCCCTCGGGCACCAGTCCTTCCCGCAGGTAGAACTTGATCGTCGCGACGGGGACGCCGGTGGCGCGGGACAGCTCCGAGATGCGCATCGCACTCCTCTCCGTGAAGCACTTGACAACGGACAGTAGCACTATCTAATAATAGAGAGCAGAGAGCGCGACTATCTATCAGGAGCAACGATGGCGAAGATCGAGACCGGGCGGATGACCCACGACCACGGCGGCGAGCTCGTCGTGTTCCTGATCGGCATGCGGATCAACAGCTGGTGGCGGCCGGACCAGTGGCTGCCCGTGTTCAACGCGATGCCGCCGATGCTGACCGAGCTGGCGAAGGATCCCGATTCCGGCATGCTCGGGTTCCGAGTCACCCTGGGGGAGGGCGGACCGGTGATGATCATGTACTGGGACAGCCACGAGAAGCTCTACGCCTACGCCTCCCGCCCCGAGGCCGCCCACCGGCCGGCGTGGACGCGCTTCAACCGGCGGGCCCGCAAGGCGCCCGGTGCGGTGGGGATCTGGCACGAGACGTTCCAGGTCGCGGTGGCCGAGTCGATCTACGCCGGGATGCCCGTCAGCGGTCTGGCCAAGGCCACCGGCGCCATCCCGGTGGGTCGCCGGGGCGAGCGGGCCGGGGAGCGCTACCGGGCGGGCGGGACCGGGGTGGCGGCCTGAACCGTGACAAACCCGGGGCTCAACGTCGTTCCGCCCGCGACACGCCGTGTTCGCGCCGTTGAGCCGGCCCTCTGTCGCGCCGACCGGTCACACTCCGGTTCCTCACGCCGACCGGTCAGGCCGGCTCGGGCGCGCCGGTGAGCTCCAGGCTGACCCGCCAGAGCCGTTCGCGGACGGCCGGGTCGTAGGCGTCGGCCACGTGGGCACGGGCCTCGGCCAGCTGGTCGAAGAACCGCCCGGTCACCCCGTCCAGGGCGGGGTCGGTGATCAGTCGAGTGGTGGCCTCCACCCCGGACGCAGTCGTGTGCACCGGCGGGATCCCCTTGTCCAGCACCATCTTGGTGGGCATGTAGGTCCCCGGGTGGAGGCTGTTCACGGTCACCCCGCCCAGTCGCTCGGCCAGGGTGAAGCCCCAGGTGATCATGGCCAGCTTGGACTGGTTGTACTCCAACCACGGCTCATGATCGCCGGCCAGGGTGAGGTCGTCGAACTGGATCGGGGCCTGGCCGAGGGAGGCCACGTTGACGACCCGGCCCCCGTCGTCGGTGATCATGGGCAGTAACCGGTGGGTGAGGTCGAACGGGGCCAGGTAGTTGACGGCGAAGCAGAGCTCGTTGCCGTCGACGGTCAGCCGACCTGGATGCCCGTTCTCGCCGGGTCCGACGCCCGCGTTGTTGACGAGCACGTCGACCCGGTCGGTGACCCGGGCGATCTGCTCGGGCAGCGTACGCACCTGCGCCAGCTCCGCCAGATCGGCCTGCACGGTCGCAGGGTCGGTGCCGCCCGCCGCGGCCACCTCGTCCCGGACCTCCTGCAGGGCGTCCGGGCGACGGCCGTGCAGGATCAGCCGGTGCCCCTGGGCGGCCAGGGCCTTGGCGACCTCGCGTCCGAGTCCGTCGGTGGCGCCGGTGAGGACGATCGTCTTCGTGACCATGGACCGACCGTAGCGCCGTCACGACCCGACCGGAGTCCGCCCGCTGCCGGATCCGCCGGCCGGTGCCGGTGCTGCTTGGCGGTGTCGGTGCCGGGTGACAGGCTGCCGCGATGACGCGCACCCAGTACTACACCGCCACCAGCATCGACGGGTTCATCGCGGACGCCGACAACTCGCTCGGTTGGCTGTTCACCTTGCGCCAGACCGAGGCCTCGAAGCAGGAGTATCCGGACTTCATCGCCGAGGTCGGGGCGCTGGCCATGGGCTCCACCACGTACGAGTGGATCCTCGACCACGAAGGGCTGGTGGAGCGACCGGGCAGCTGGCCGTACCCGCAGCCGACCTGGGTCTTCACCAGCCGCGAGCTGCCCGTGGTGCCCGGGGCCGACATCCGGTTCGTCTCCGGCGAGGTCGCACCGGTGCACGCCGAGATGGTGGCGGCTGCGGCGGGTCGGAACGTCTGGGTGGTGGGCGGGGGTGACCTGGTGGGCCAGTTCGCCGACGCCGGGCTGCTGGACGACCTCATCCTCGGGGTCGGTTCGGTGTTCCTCGGCGGCGGTGCGCCGCTGCTGCCGCGCCGGATCACCCCGCCCCGGCTGCGGCTCGTCAGCGCGACGGCGCACGGGGAGGACTTCGCCACCCTGCGCTACGAGCTCACGGGTCCAGCCTGACCGAGCGCCGGTCGCGGCTCGCGCGACGAGCGACCGGAGTCAGGCCGGCGCGACCGTGTAGCCGGCCTCGTCGACGGCCCGCTCGATCTCGCTGAACGGCAGGTCGGTGTCGCTCACGACGGTGAGTGCGCCGCTGGTCAGGTCCACGGCGACGTCGGTGACGCCGGTCAGTCCGGTCACCTCCTCGGTGACGGCCTTGACGCAGTGGGCGCAGGTCATGCCGGTGACGACGTACTCGGTGGTGGTGCTCATCGGATCAGCTCTCTGTGGCGGGACGGTGGTGGGAGATCAGGAGCGGACCAGGCGCGCGATGGCCTGCGAGGCCTCGTGCAGCTTGGTCTCGGCCTCCTCGCCGCCCTCGGCGGCGGCGCGGACCACGCAGTGCTGCAGGTGCTCGTCCAGCAGGCCGAGAGCGACCGAACGCAGCGCGCTGGTCATGGCGGAGACCTGGGTGAGGATGTCGATGCAGTACTTCTCCTCCTCGACCATCCGCTGCAGCCCACGGGCCTGCCCCTCGATCCGCCGCAGGCGCTTCAGGTAGTCCTCCTTCTGGCCGATGTAGCCGTGGGGGGCATGACCCTCTCCCTCCGGCGGGCCGAGGACGTGCGACGCGGGGTCCACCTCGGCGGACTGGGTCTGGGACATCGGGGCTCCTCACAGAGCGGGCCCAAGGCGGCCCGGGATGGATACCCCCCTAGAGTATGTGGATTCGGGCGTCTGCCCAAGTCGGGCGGGGAAACGACAAGGAAACGCACGATGGCCGACAGGGGGCTCCGGCAGCCGGTCCTGCGCAGGTCGACTGTGCACAAGTGCTGTGGATCCCACGAAGGTCACCCCTTTGTCAAGGCCGC
>NZ_BAAAYX010000009.1:16904-159474 GCF_039536605.1 Microlunatus aurantiacus | reverse complement strand
GAAATCTCCGTCCACGGGTACTTCGGAGTGAAGGCCCTGGTCAGGGGCAGTTTCACCGGGGCGGAGCCGGGTTGTCCCCAGGCTTGTGCCCAGGGAGTGCACAACCCCACCGCGTGTCCTCCACACGAGGTTGCCGGTTATCCACACTCCTTGTGGATAACTTGTTCATCTCGGGTGGCGGAGCCGCCCGGCGGGGCGTACGTTGGCCCACGCTGCCTGCCCCGCTGGTCGCCGTCGGAGCGAGATCGATGACTGTCGGAGGCGGCACCTACCGTACGAACATGCATGCTATTGGCCCCGCTCGTGGGTCGGCCGAAGGAGGACGCGGAGTGAGTCTGGCCGAGGCGATCCCGCAGTACGGAGACGACTCGACCAGGGGGCTCGACCGCACCCCGCCGCAGGACATGGCTGCCGAGCAGTGCGTGCTCGGCGCGATGATGCTGTCCAAGGACGCGATCGCGGACGTCATCGAGGCGCTGCGGGGCAACGACTTCTACCGACCCGCGCACGAGCAGATCTACGACGCCGTGATCGACCTGTACGGGCGGGGCGAGCCTGCCGACGCGGTCACCGTGTCCGCCGAGCTGGGCAAGCGCGGCGAGCTGCTGCGGATCGGCGGCGCCCCCTACCTGCACGACCTGCTGTCCAGCGTCCCGCTGGCCGCGAACGCCGGTTTCTACGCCGACATCGTCCGGGAGAAGGCGATCCTGCGCCGGCTCGCCGACGCGTCGGTGCGGATCGCCCAGATGTCGTACGCCGCCGAGGGTGAGGTCAACGACATCGTCGACCGCGCCCAGGCCGAGGTCTACGCCGTCACCGACCGCCGCGCCTCGGAGGACTACAAGCCGCTGTCGGAGCTGATGCAGCCGACCCTGGACGAGATGGAGGCCATCTCCTCCCGGGACGGCAGCTTCGGCGGCGTGCCGACCGGCTTCGCCGAGTTCGACGAGCTGACCAACGGTCTGCACCCGGGGCAGATGATCATCGTGGCCGCGCGACCCGGCATGGGGAAGTCGACGCTGGCGCTGGACCTGGCCCGGTCGGCGTCGATCAAGAACGGTCTGACCTCGGTCATCTTCTCGTTGGAGATGAGCCAGATCGAGATCACCATGCGGCTGCTGTCGGCCGAGGCGTCGATCCCGCTGGGTCACATCCGCGGCGGTCGGATGAGCGACGACGACTGGAGCCGGGTGGCGTCCAAGATGGGTCAGGTCTCGGAGGCCCCGCTCTACATCGACGACTCCCCGAACCTCACCATGATGGAGATCCGGGCGAAGGCCCGTCGGCTGAAGCAGAAGCACGACCTCAAGCTGGTGGTGATCGACTACATCCAGCTGATGACGTCGGGCAAGCGGGTCGAGTCGCGCCAGCTGGAGGTGAGCGAGTTCAGCCGGCAGATCAAGCTGTTGGCCAAGGAGCTCGAGGTGCCGGTGGTCGCCCTGTCCCAGCTCAACCGTGGTCCCGAGCAGCGCACCGACAAGCGCCCCATGCTGTCCGACCTCCGTGAGTCCGGCTCGCTGGAGCAGGACGCCGACATGGTCGTGCTGCTGAACCGCCCCGACATCAACGACAAGGAGTCCGACCGTGCCGGCGAGGCCGACATGGACGTGGCCAAGCACCGCAACGGCCCGACCAAGATGATCACCGTGGCGTTCCAGGGGCACTACAGCCGGTTCGCCGACATGATGCTCTGAGCGTCGTCGTCCGGTTCGGCCGCTGGGTGGGGGAGCACTGGGACCACGAGGGTGCTGGAGGGCAGGTCGCCGAGCAGTCCGGCCAGCATCTGCTCGCGGGTCCGGGTCCGGGTCGCGTCGCGGTCCCGGTCCACCAGGTGGAACAGGTCGAGCGCCAGACCCGCGGTCGCCCGGACGGACAGGTCGTCAGCGCTCCGGCCCATCCGGTCGGCGATCACCGCCTCGAGATCCTCCCGCAGCGTCCGTACCCGGTCCCAGAGCCGGGCCCTGGCCACCGGGGCCGTGTCCACCAACCGGCGCAGCTCCGCGATCCGGGGGCCGGCCCCGTCGAACGCGGCGGCCGCCGACACCATGGCCGCCGCGAGGGACTCGGCCAGCGGCTCGTCGACCGGGCGGCTGCGCAGGTGCGGCGCGAGGTCGATCGCCTCGACCAGCGGGTCGAGCAGCAGCTGGTCCTTGGTGGGGAAATAGCGGTAGAGGGTCGTCGTGCCGACCTCGGCGCGCTCGGCGATCTGCTCCATGGTCGTCTCGTCGAAGCCGTTGCTCAGGAAGAGCTCGAGAGCGACGTCGGTCATCCGTTGCCGCGTCCGGGTGGCCTTGAGCTCACGAAGTCCCATGACCCCAGGTTAGTGCTCACTTCCGATCGGATGTCACTACCACTATTGACCCGGACCTGGGCTCGCCGATAAAGTGGTAGTCACTACCGATTCGCGGTTGCGGATCGGGAGCTCCGACACGAAGAGGTGGCCACCGTCTTGACCCAGCTGTCGATCTCGTCCTACAGCCTCCGCGAGCAGCTCGGCCCGATCTCGATCGCGTTCACCGACGCGAACGGCGCCGAGCAGACGTATGCCCAGGACTTCCCGAAGCTGCTCGACATCACCGAGTTCCCGGCCCGGGCTGCCCGCACGTACGCCGTCACCGGCGTCGAGGCGGTCGCGTTCCAGTTCACCGGACTCGATGACGACCGGTTGGACGCCTTCGCAGCTGAAGCCCGCGACGCCGGCCTCGCTCTGGTGAACGTGGCCGTGGATGTCGGTGACCTCGCCCAGACCGATCCGGCCCGGCTCGCGGCCGACGTGGCCGAGCTGAAGCGGTGGATCGCCCGCTGCGCCGACCTCGGGTTCAGGTTCGTCAGAGTCAACGCCGGCTCGCCGTTCAGCGCGCAGCACGACGACGTACCCCCTGCTCACCTGATCGACGCCCTGACCGAGCTGGGCGCCTTCGCGTCCGAGCGCGGCATCCGGCTCCTGGTAGAGAACCACGGCGGGCCGTCCAGTGACCCGGTCTGGATGAACGCGCTCCTCGACGGCGTCGGGCCGGACGGGCCCGGGCTGCTGCTCGATCTCGGCAACTTCGACGCGCTGCTGCAGCCGCTGATGGCGGCTCTCTTCGCCGAGCCCGGGACGGCAGCGGCCGACCCGTTCGCGGGTCTGGACCTGACCTCTCTCTACGACGGCATCGACGCCCTGGCGGCGCGGGCCGAGCTGGTGCACGTCAAGGCCCACCACGTCGGACAGGACGGGACGGTCGGTCCGATCGACCTGCCGCGGGCGCTCGGCATCCTCGACCGACACGGCTACTGCGGCCCGTTGACGATCGAGTACGAAGGCACCGGCGGTGACCCGTGGGTCCACACGGGCCACGTCGTCGACCTGACCTCGACCACCGTCCCCGCTTCCTGACCCCCAGATCCTTGCTTCCCTGAACCCGAACCAGAACGGACGACCTGACATGGACCAGCGCGAGACGTACGACGTCGTGATCGTGGGCTCCGGCCCCGCCGGAGCCACCTACGCCCGCACCATCGGCGAGGCCGCGCCGCACGCCCGCGTGCTGATGGTCGAGGTCGGCCCGGTCGTCCCCGGCTCGCGCGGTGATCACACCCAGAACCTCACCGACGAGGAGCGGGCGGCGGCGCAACTGCTCACCCAGGGACCGGACGCCGGGGTGGTGCGCGCCCAGGCCCTGTCCGACATCGCGCCTGGCATCGACCCGAGCCTGGAGTTCCGGCAGACGATCCTGCCGGGGCTCTTCTTCGTCGACCCACGGCCCGCGCTCGAACCCGGTGAGGTCGGTCTGCCCGCGGCCAGCATGGCCAGCGGCGTCGGCGGGATGGGCATCCACTGGGGGACGTCGAGCCCGCGCCCGCAGCAGTCCGAGCGCATCCCGTTCATCGACGCTGACGACATGGACGCCGCGCTCGATCGGGCCGAGGAGCTGCTCGGCACGACCGCCCACCCGATCCCGGGGCGGGGGCTGCCCGAGGCGCTGCGCACGGCGGTGGCCGGCGTCCTCGACGGCCCGGACCTGAACCCCACCGGGTTCATGCCGACCTCGACCCGCTGGGAGAACGGCTCGCTGCGCTTCGCCGGGACCGGCGCGATCCTGGGCGAGCTCGAGCGTGACGTCCCGGGCTTCGAGCTCCGGTCCGAGACGCTCGCCGAGCGGGTGCTCGTCGAGGACGGCGTCGCGGTCGGCGCTCGACTGCGCGACCGCCGGTCGGACACCACGTACGAGGTGCGGGCCACCCACGTCATCGTCTGCGCCGACGGTCTGCGGACGCCGCAGGTGCTCTTCGCGTCCGGCATCCGCCCGCCGGCCCTCGGTCACTACCTGAACGAACACTTCCAGATGGCGAACTTCCTGATGCTGTCCGACGAGTTCGACCCGCAGCAGTTCGAGCGTGACCCGGAGAACGTGATGAGCCTCATCACGCCGTTCTCCGACGCCCGCCCACTGCAGATGGGGGTGATCCCGCTGGCCAACTCCGCCTTCAAGATGTCGATGGGCGGGGGCCCGGGCGCCGAGGACCTGTCGACGTCGCGGCTGGCCGTCACCGCCTGCTACGCCGCCAAGGACATCCAGTACTCCGACGCCGTCGAGTTCAGCGAGACCGAGGTCGACTTCTACGGCATGCCCCGGATGCACATCCGCTACTCCCGCACCGACGCGGACCTCGCCGTCATCGAGCAGATGCGGCAGGTGTCGGTGGCGGTCGCGGATCGTCTGGGCACCACCGCCGAGGGGCCGGAGCTGGCCGCCGGCGGTTCGTCCCTGCACTACCAGGGCACCACGCGGATGGGTCCGACCGACGACGGGACCTCGGTCTGCAGCCCCGACCTCGAGGTGTGGGGCGTGAAGAACCTCTACCTCGGTGGCAACGGCGTCATCCCCACCGCGACCGCGTCGAACCCGACCCTCACCACCGTCGCCCTGGCCTGGCGCGCCGCCGCCCGTCTCGCCGCTCGTCTGGCGGACGCTCCCGCCGACCAGGCAGGCATCTCCGTCTGACCCGGCTTCGGCTGGCCGCATGGGGCTTACGACGTCGGCTGTTCTTGCGCGCGGAGTGTGGGAGTCGGCCGTTGCTGCACGCAGGGGAGCGCGTGGTGAGGCGTTCGCACGCGCGCGAGGCGGCGAGGCGTTCGCACGCCCGCGTCGTGGCAGCGGACGAACCGGCGGTCCTGGCCTGACGCGGCAAACTCCTGGTCGCGCGCGCCAGCAGCCACCCCAGGCGTCTTCCTGGGTGGCAGCCTCCCAGCGGACATGCTGCTCCCGGTCCGACGCGTCGGCCGTGCTGATCCGTTCTGGTGACTCGGCCGCTAGATCGGCATCGGCCTCAATCGGGCGGGTCTGGTTCCTCAGGTGGCTCAAGCCGATCAGGGGAATCGAAGGTCAACGGGTCCTGCACGTCCCAGGTGCTGATCATGATCCGGTGGTGGAGGATCGGTCGCTGCTCCGGGTCGATCCAGCGGGGCGGGACCCAGACCGGCAGACCCTGGGTGGTGATGACGCACTGCCAGCCCCGCTGGGCGAAGTGGCGGTGGTGGTAGCTGCACAGCAGGGTCAGGTTGTGGATGTTGGTGTCCCCGCCGTCCCACCACGAGATCACGTGGTGACGTTCGCAGAACTGCGGAGCCACCTGGCAGCCGGGGAACGAGCAGCCGCCGTCTCGGGCGATCAGGGCCAGCGTCTGAGCCGTCGAGGCGATCCGCTTCGCCCGGTAGAGGTCAAGCGGCTGCCTTCTCGCGCCCGTCACGCAGAACGCGATCTCGGCCTCGCCGACCAGGTCGCGTGCCGTGCGGGCAGAGCAGGGGGTGCCGTCGGCGTAGGTCCCGATCCCGTTGGCCTCGGTGAACTCGGCCCAGGTGAAGGTCAGGATCAAGGTCGCCGGTGTCCCGGACTGGGTCTCCGGTCGTTCGCCCGATCGCAGACAGGCGTCCAGGATCTCGGCGAAGGCGTCGTGACGGCGCTGCCCGATGGTGCGCTCGTCGTCGAGGACCCGCCTCCGGCCCGGCGCGCCCTCGGCATCGTCGGGTCGGTCGGTGCTTGTGCGGGGATGCATCAACGGCCCCAGCAGGGCGGCGAGCTTCGCGCCGACGGCTGGCGTGAACCGGAAGTCGCCCGCCCAGGAGCCGTCGGTGCGTTGCTTCAGGTGCAGGAACCGGCGGTGCTCGTGCTCGGCCTCGTCGGTGGGCAGGATGCCGTCCGGGTCGATGGCCTCGACCACCTTGGTCACCACTGTCTGCAGGTCCTTGAAACCGAGCCGGGTCGCCTGCTCCGTCAGCAACGCCTCCCCAGCCGCGACATCCGCCGGAGCGCAGTGACCGACCTTGCGCAGGGCCCCGTCGATCAGAGCGACCTGCTCCGGCGCCACCAGTCCGTCGCGGCGTGCACGAGCGATCTCCTCACGGATCGGGAGCAGGGTCTCTCCGAGCGGTGAGCGCCGCTCGGCCAGGTGCTCGGCGGCCCGCACCCGTCGCAACGCCTCCCCGGCCGAGACCCGCAGACCGGACACGAGCACCCCGACCATGGACCGTTCCGACAGGATTCCCGAGGCACCCTGCTCACTCCCGAACTCGATGAGAGCGCCGTCGACGACGGGGAGCTTGTTGCGGACCCGTTCCACGTGCCGGAGCACCTCGACCAGGCCGAATGCCCCGAGATCGGTGTGGGCGCCGTCGTCGACCAGCTTGATCAGGTGCTCGACGGCTGTCTCGGCCGCATCCACCGCTGCGAGCAGCGGATGATCCGCAGTCTCGTCAGGAGTCGGCCGGTTCATGTCTGAAGTATAGTCGAACACATGTTCGAATAAAGCCCCTCCGCCCATCAGGGTAGGCCCGGCGCTGTCATCTGGAGAAGATCATTGCCCCTACCGGAGCCTCCCGCTCCGACGTGAACCAGCGTGACGATCCGAGATCTTGCGGCGCCAACCGTTGATCGTGACCACGATCATCTCCGAGCGGTCGTGTCCGAACCTTCGAGGAGGAGGTTCTGGCGCGCTGAGCGGTCGGAAGCGTGACAGAACCTCCTGCTCGGTCAGTCCGGCGGAGGGCTCGTCCGTCTCGCCACCGGCGAACCGCGTCAGGGACGACCCGTACGATCCGTCGTGACGGGTCCACTCCGTCGGCGTCTGGCTGGTCGAGGACGGAGTTCGCATGCGGAGACGAGGGTCGAGGACCCGGCTGGCCGGTGTGCTCGTCGCGGTAGCCGTCCTGGCCACAGCCTGTCACGTGGCGCCGCCACTGGACCCTGAGTCAGAGCGCTCCGAGAGCCAGGGAACGCCGCTCACCGCGGATCCGGCCAAGGCGGAGGCGGTCCGTGCGGTGGTCGAGAGCGTACGGGCGTCATCCCACCTGCGGGCGGTGATCGTCCGCGTCACCTCGGGTGATCAGGAGATCCTCACCGAGGCGGTCGGCGAGTCGATGACGGGGGTGCCGGCCACCACGGCCATGCACTTCCGCAACGGGGCGGTGGCCATCTCCTACGTCGCTACGTTGGCGCTGCTGCTGGAGGAACAGGGCGCGCTCAGCCTGGACGACAAGGTGTCGCAGTATCTTCCGGACCTGCGGTACGCCGATCGGGTGACGATCGGCCAGCTCGCCCAGATGACCTCGGGGTACGCCGACTACGTGGCGGACCCGCTGATGGCCGACGCCCAGTACGCCGAGCCGTTCCGGCCGTGGACGCCGGAGGAGCTGATCGCCTACAGCACCGGGAAACCACTGGTGTACGCACCGGGCACCAACTGGAACTACTCCCACACCAACTACGTGATCCTCGGTCTCGTGATCGAGAAGGCGACCGGTCGGTCGGTCGATGACCTGCTGCAGGAGAAGGTGCTGGGTCCGCTCGGGTTGGAGAACACGGAGGACCCCGGGACTGCCGCCATCCCCGAACCGGCGCTGCACGCGTTCACCTCCGAGCGCCGGGAGTTCCTGAAGCTGAAGCCGGGCGAGCCCTTCATCGAGGAGTCGACCTACTGGAACCCGTCCTGGACGATCACCCGGGGAGCGGTCCAGACCACGAACATCTTCGATCTGAACACGACCGCACACGCCATCGGCTCCGGCCGGCTGCTGAAACCCGAGTCGTACCAGAAGATGATCACCCGTGACCTGATCGGCAAGACCACCGCGATCGACGGCTGCCCGACCTGCTTCCCGCAGTCGGTCGGCTACAGCTACGGCCTCGGCATCGTCACCAGCGGCAGCTGGGTGCTGCAGAATCCCTTGTTCAGTGGGGCGGCGGGAGCCTTCGGCTACCACCCGCCGACGAGGACGTCGATCGCGGTGGCGGTCACGTTCGAGCCGGAGGCGTTCGACCCGGCCACGGGGGGCTATGCGAACGCCGCCGATCAGCTGTGGCGACTCATCGGCGAGACGGTGGTGCCCGACGACCCGCCGCCCATCCGGCGCTGACCGGCACGCACGTGCACGATCAGGTCACCGCAGAACTGGTCGATCTGGCCGCAGGCGTCGGGCTCCAGCCGATGCGGATGCTGCAGGCGGGACCCGGTCGCGCCACGCTGCAGGCCCGGGACAGGTCGGGCGAGCGGTTCGTGCTCAAGACCGCGTCAGCACCGGGCGCTCTGGCCGGGGACGTGGAGGCGAACGCGATCCTGGCCGCCGAGGGTCTGCCGGTGCCGCAGATCGTCGCGTACGTCGACGGCTCACCGTCGGTGCTGGTGCTGCGCTGGATCGACGGCGACCCGATCAGCTCGCGCAGCCCGCTGGGGGCGCAACGAGAGGTCGGCCGGATGCTGCGTACGGTGCACCGGCTGCCTGGCGGGCCGCCGTACTCGGGTCAGCCGACGGTCCACGGCTGGATCACCGCGTGGACCGAGGAGCTGATCGCCTGGTGGCCGTCGGCCGGCGGTACGCAGGACCAGGTGGGGACGCTGCGTCGGCGGCTCGATGATCTTGCTCCGGTCCTCGCCGACCGCTCCGGGAGTCTCACCCTGTTCGACGGTCGCGCCGAGCACGTCCTCGTCCGGGACGGTCGCGTGGTCGGGTTGATCGACCTGCATGACGTCGGGCCCGGCGACCTGGCGATGGATCTCGCCGTCCTCGGTCTGACCGACCCGGACCTGATCCGCGGTGTCCTCACCGGGTACACCGACGAACCCGAGGGCGAGCTGGCCGAGCTGGTCGGGTTCTACCTCCTGCTGCGTCGGCTGGCCGGCGCGGAATGGCAGCTGCGCCAGGGGTTCCGGATCCAAGGCCGGGCTCTCCTCGATCTGGCTGCACGCCAGGCCGACGGAGGCTGACGGTGTGCTCGCACCGGATCACGCCGCGAAGTCACGGACGGTGGTGGGTCGAGCGGCTGATCTGACCGGATCTCGCCGCGGAGTCACGTACGGGCTCCACGCACCCCTCGGCGCCACGTCGGCGCCTCGGCCCGCGCACCCTCGGCACCACGGTCGACGCCGCGCCCACACGCTCCCCTCAGTCAGCCAGCGCCTGCAGCATCGTCCGTCGCCAGGTCCGTCCGGGGTGCTCGGGTCGGGGCGTGACGTCGGCGACCGCGATGGCGGGGATCGCCTCGTCGGGGCAGCGAGCCACCCACTCACCTCCGGGGGCGAGGATGCCCGCCGCCGCGTACGGGGCCTTGTCGCTGGGCACCGCGTAGCCGACCCAGAGGCCGCACTGCAGCGCGTGGGTGCGGGCCGACGACGACAGCGAGTCCGCTTCGGCCGGATCCGCCGGGCCGGCGGTGGAGAACAGCACGGCGTCCACGCCCTGCTCCTCGTAGTCGCTGAACAGCGCCGGGAACAGCACCTCCAGGCCGGAGGTGAAGCCGAGTCGCAGCCCGTTGACCTCGATGACCACGCTCTCGGTGCCGGCGGCGTACAGATAGGCCTGCTTGCTGCGCGACAGGATCCGCTCGTCGTAGCGCCCCACGACCTCGCCGGCGGGGTCGATGATCAGCAGGCTGGTCGTGGGCCTCCCGCCGTCCCCGCCGCGGTCGGAGCCGGCGCGCTGCTGCGCACCGAGCACGGTCCACAACCGCAGCTTCGCTGCCAGAGCACGGATCCGGATGATCTCGTCGTCCAGCACCAGCCAGGGGAAGCGGGTCCAGTCGGCTTCGGAAAGCTGGTCCGGATCGCGGGAGAGCAGCCGCTTGTCCGGGAAGCAGAGCGTGCCCTCGGGGAACTGGATCAGGTCGGCACCGGCGACACTGGCCTGGTGCATCAGCGCGCGGATCTCCACGCCCAGGGCGCGGAGGGCTTCGGTGTCGCGAGGGTCGGTGTGGTGGGTCGTCTGGGCCACGGCGAGCCGCAGCGAGGTGGGTGAGGTGGTGGGCACTTTCGCTCCTGGTGGGGGTCGGAGGTGCCGGAGGGCAGCGGTGTAGGACTCGCCCGTGCGCCGGGCACGGTCCCGTACGCGGCGCTTCAGGGCTCGATCGGCTGTCATCCGGACTCCCACGTCTCGACCCGGTTCCCCAGCAGCACGGCCCGAGACGCTACGGGTGTGGTCTGACAGCGACCCCTGAGACCGAGTCCCTTTGCCTCGCGGTGCGGACGGATCCCGCTGGACCGTGCTGGGGACGGACCGTGGAGGTTCGGCGTCGGGCGCGCCGTGACCGTCAGCGTACGACGTCGGACCGGCTCCGGTCAGCGACCCGCCGGGACACCGGGACCGTCCCGGTCAGCGGACTGCCGTCGGCGGCGCCGGGTCGAGCGGCGCCGGGTCGAGCCGCCCCGGGGCCTGACCCGCCGTGCCGGACGCGTCTCGTCCGCTCGGATCCGGTGCTGGGCGCCGTGCCGTAGCGTGCCCGGGTGAGCGATGATCCTCGACCCGAGTTCGACCTCGTCCTGGTCGGAGCCACCGGCTTCGTGGGCCGGCTGACCGCCCGGCACCTGGCCGAGCACGCCCCCGCCGGTCTGCGGGTGGCTCTGGCCGGCCGGTCCGTCGACCGCCTGGTCAGCGTGCGGTCGTCCTTGCCCGGGTCGGCGTCGATCTGGCCGGTGATCACCGTCGACACCCTGGACGTGGCGGCCGTGACCGAGCTGGCCGGCCGGACCGCGGTGGTGGCCAGCACCGTCGGGCCCTATCTGCGGTACGGGTTACCGCTCGTGGAGGCCTGCGCAGCGGCCGGCACCCACTACGCCGACCTGACCGGGGAGACCCTGTTCGTCCGCCGCAGCATCGACGCCGCCCACGAGTCGGCCCGGGCCAGCGGGGCCCGGATCGTGCACTCGTGCGGCTTCGACTCCATCCCCTCCGACCTCGGGGTCGGTCTCACCGCGGCGCAGGCCGCCGCCGACGGTGCGGGCGAGCTCACCGGCGCCGTGCTGCACGTCCGCAGCCTGCGCGGCGGCGTGAGCGGCGGCACCATCGACTCGCTGCGCCAGCAGCTGATCGAGTCCGCGCAGGACCCGACCGCCCGCCGGTTGGCCGGCGACGAGCGGGCACTGGTCGACGACGTCTCCGGTCAGCGGTACGGCTCGTCCGACGACCGCGGCGGCTGGCCGGTCGGTCGGGACGAGCGCGGCACCTGGCAGGCGCCGTTCGTGATGGGGGGCTACAACGGGCAGATCGTGCACCGCAGCAACGCACTGGCCGACTGGCCGTACGGTCGCGAGTTCACCTACCGCGAGGTCATCGACACCGGACGCGGACCGGTCGGGGCGGTGACCGCCGGGGCGATCACCGTCGGCCTCGGGGCCCTGATGGCCGGGATGGCCAACACGACGACCCGCTCGCTGCTGGACCGGGTGCTGCCCGCCCCCGGTCAGGGGCCGGACGAACGCCGCCGGAAGAGCGGCCGGTTCCGGGTCGAGGTCCGCGCCGACACCGTCAGCGGGGCGCGCTACCGGACCACCATCGCCGCGGACCACGATCCCGGCTACGACGGGACCGCGGTCATGCTCGGGGAGTCTGCGCTCGCCCTGGCCCAGGGATCCGAGCTCGGTCGGGCCGGCGTCGTCACGCCGATGGTGGCTCTGGGGTCGTGCCTCCCGCAGCGGCTCCGGGACCGGGGGTTCACCGTCGCCACCGAGCGGCTGGACGACTGACCGGGATCGTCAGTGCCCTGCGCTGAGCGGCCCTCGCTGGCCGGATCTGGCAGCATGCCCCGGTGACGATCATCGCGGCGGCCGACGGCTCGGCTCTCGGCAACCCCGGACCGGCCGGCTGGGGCTGGTACATCGACGACGACCGCTGGGCCAGTGGCGGGTGGCCGCACGGCACCAACAACATGGGCGAGCTGACCGCCGTGCTCGACCTGCTGCAGCAGACCGCGGCCGCCGACGACGACCTGCTCGTCTACTGCGACTCCACGTACGCGATCAACTCGATCACCAAGTGGATGGCCGGCTGGAAGCGCAAGAACTGGCGCAAGGGTGACGGCAAGCCGGTGCAGAACGTCGAGATCATGAAGGCTCTGGATGCCGCCATGCAGGGCCGACGAGTCCGTTTCGAGTGGGTCAAGGGGCACGCCGGGCACGAGCTGAACGAGGAGGCCGACCGGCTGGCCAACGCGGCCGCGCTCGCCTACAGCCAGGGCCGGCTGCCCGAGGCGGGCCCGGGTTTCGGACCGGCCCCGGTCCTGGGAGATGCGCACGCGGGCTACGTCCCCACCCCCAGACCGGAGCCCGAGGCCGACCTGTTCTCGCTCCTGGACGACGAGCTCCCGGAGGACCGCCCGACCGACGAGGAGCGGGTGGTCGCGCTCGAGCGGGACCTGCTCGGCGACGCCGTCCGGTCCGATCCCGCCGCCGTGGCGGCCCTGCTGCACCCGGACTGGTGTGAGATCGGGCGCACGGGGACGCTCTGGAGCCGGGACGAGCTGCTCGCGGTGATCGCTCCGCTGGCCGAGCCGGTCACCCTGGACACCGTGGCCGTGAGCCGCATCGACGACACCACGATCCTGCTCCTCTGGCGCGCGGTCAGCGACCAGCGGAGCACCCTGCGCAGCTCCTGGTGGGTCCGCGACGGCGGGGACTGGCGGCAGCGCTTCCACCAGGGCACCGACGAGAGCTGACCGGCTCCCGACCGCGTCCCGTGGCGTACGCCCGGCACGCTCGGCAGGCGACCGCTAGCATCGCGCCGGTGACGACTCTCGTGCTCACCGTCGTCGGTGACGACCGTGTCGGGTTGGTGAAGGCGCTCGCCGACATCGTGTCCAGCAACGGCGGCAACTGGGAGCGCAGTCACCTCGCCGAGCTGGCCGGGACGTTCGCCGGGGTCGTGCTGGTCACCGTGCCGGACCGACGGGCCGACGAGCTGCGGGCGGCCCTCGCTCCGCTCGAGGGCCTGCTGGACGTCGCGGTGCGGACGACGGACGCCGATCCTGCGCCGGGGGAGAGCCGCCGGCGGGTCCGGCTCGAGCTGCTCGGCAACGACCGTCCCGGCATCGTCGCCTCCGTCTCCGGGGTGCTGGCCCGGCACGGTCTGGGGGTCGCCGACCTGCAGACCCTCACCCGGGAGGCCCCGATGGCCGGCGGTCTGCTGTTCGAGGCGAGCGCGGTGGTCACCGTCGACTCCGACGCGGCCCTCGACGCGGTCCGGACCGACCTGGAGGAGCTCGCCACCGAGATCCTGGTCGACGTCGCGGTGGTCGAGCTCGCCTGACGGCGGTCAGGCCGATGAGTTCGGGCAGGTGCACGAGTCCCAACAGCCATGACGACTGAGACCGCCACGGCCCTGCCCCCGATCGTCGACGCCGGCACCTGGCGCGAGCAGCTGGACGAGCTGCGCCGGCGCGAGAAGGCCGCCACCCGCGAGCTGGACGCCATCGCCGCGCAACGTCGCCGGCTGCCGATGGTGGCCCTGCCGGACTACACCCTGCGGGGCGAGGAAGGTCCCGTGCGGCTGGTCGACCTGTTCGCCGGGCGGCGCCAGCTCATCACCTACCACCACATGTGGAACCCGGGTGCGGAGTGGCAGTGCGGCGGCTGCACCGGCTTCACCGCCCAGTTCAACCGGCTCGACTTCCTGACCGGCTACGACGCCCGCTTCGTGATCGTCACCCAGGGCCCGATCGCGGAGGCGCTGGCGTACAAGGAGAAGGTCGGGAACCAGATGACGTGGTACTCCACCGCCGACAGCCCCTTCGGCGCCGACGTCGACGCACCGGCCGGCGGCGGCTTCGCGGTCAACGTGTTCCTCCGCGACGGTGACACCGTCTACCGCACCTGGCACACCAACGGTCGTGGGACCGAGCAGCTGAGCCACGAGTTCCCGCTCGTCGACCTGCTGCCCTGGGGCCGCCAGGAGGTCTGGCAGGACTCACCGGACGGCTGGCCGCAGCGGGAGACGTACGAGGGCTGGCTCGACTCGCCGGACATCGCCCGCCTGTACGGGCCGGGGGACGGCGACTGACCCCGCTCGGGCCGCCGGCTCGGCCGGTGGCCGGGCGGTCGGCTTCTCGTAGCGGATCGTGGGGACCTGGAACCCGTTGAACTCGCTGGCGTAGGCCGTCGTGTACGCGCCGGCGGTGTGCAGGGTCACCCGGTCCCCGACCTGCAGGTCCGCCGACAGCAGAGCGTCGTCGCGCAGGGTGTCCTGGCTGTCGCAGCTCGGACCGGTGACCACCGACAGCACGGTCGGCCCCACCCGCTCGTCGGTCATCGGCAGCACCAAGCGGCGGTCGGTCTCGAGGGCCTCCATCCCACCGTTGAACGCCCCCACGTCGAGATGGACCCAGCGCCGTCCCCGCCGCTCGGCCAGCCCGATCACCGTGGTGTGCAGCCGACCCGCGTCGGCGACCAGGCCACGACCGGGCTCGGCCAGCACCTCGACGTCGTACGGCAGCCGGGCCAGCGCGGAGGAGATGACCACGCCGTAGTCCTCGATCGGGGGGACGGGTGAGCCGTAGTCGGCCGGGAACCCACCGCCGATGTCCAGACCGGTCAGGCGCACGCCCTGGTGGACCAGCCGTTCCATGATCATCGCGGTCTGGCTGATCGGCGCCGTCCAGGCCTCCGGGTCGGTCATCTGGGAGCCGACGTGGAAGGTGAGCCCCCACGGCCGCAGACCGGCGTCGCGCGCGGCCAGCAGCAGTCGTCCGGCTTCGTCGGCATCGACCCCGAACTTGCCCTCGCTCGGCACGTCGCTGGCGGCCGGGGTCACCGCGAGCCTGATCATGACCGCGGCTCCGGGGGCGTAGCGGGCGAGCTTGGTGAGCTCGGTGTCGCTGTCGGCGGCGAACCGGCGGACACCGGCCGCGTACGCACCGCGGACGTGCCACCAGGGTTTCACGGGGTTGCTGAAGATCACGTCGGCCGGGCCGACGCCGAGCTCGATGAGGGTGGCCAGCTCCGGCAGGGACGCGACCTCGAACCGGCAGCCCAGGGCGTCCAGGTGCCGCAGCAGCGGCCGGTCGGGTTGGCACTTCATCGCGAAGTGCACCGCCACCCCGGGCAGGGCCCGCCGGAAGCGGCGGTGGTGCTCGGTCACCACGGCCAGGTCCATGATCAGCTCCGGCCCGGTCGGCGGCACGTCGGCTCCGGACCCGGCCGACCGACGAGGGTCGTCCGCCGCGGTGAGCTCGGCGTCGCTGGTGGCTCCGGCCAGCGCGGACGCGGTGTCGATCATCAGGGCCTCGGCGATCAACGACGGCGCCGTCAGCCCCGGCGGCTCCGGCTCCAGCGCCGCAGGCGAGCGACGGAAGCGGTGCAGGAAGCGGCGGACCAGCGTCTCGTAGCTGGTGATGGCCAGACCGTAGAACACGACGTCGGCGGCGACCTTGCCGATCAGCACCCCGACGATCACGTTGCCGGTGGCCCAGGACGCCAGGTACATGGCGGCCGGGCGGATCAGCACCGTGTCCAGGATCTCGGCCGGGCCGAACTCGACCACCGCCGCCGCCACGATCACGGCGAGGCGTCGCCGGGGCGGGCCCTCGATGTCCTCCCGCAGGTAGCGCACGAGCAGGAACCCGGCGTAGAAGCCGACGCCCTCGCCCAGCGCCGAGGCGTAGGCGGCCACCGCCAGCCGGTCCGGAGCCCAGGCCGTCGCCGCCAGGGCCGCGAGCAGCGCCGTGGTCAGCCCGGCCAGCTCGGCGACCAGATATCGCCCGATCCACTCCCGGACCCGTCCGGATCGCTGTGCCATGCCGCTCCCGCCGCCGTGCCTGGCAACAAGAGCCTCGGCGCGCGGACGTTGATACGCGTTCGGAGGGTCGGGTCCCGCCGCCGGCAGCGGGCGGACGTCGGCCGTCAGGCCCGAGCCAGCACCCCGGCCGGGTCCGTGTAGGCCAACCCGTGCGCCTCGGCGACGGCGGCGTTGACCAGCTCGCCGGCGACGGTGGACAGGCCGAGCGCGAGGGCCGGGTCGGCCGCGGCGGCGCCGAGGACACCGTGCCGGGCCACCCGTACCAGGTAGGGAAGGGTGGCGTTGGTCAGGGCGAAGGTCGAGGTGCGAGCCACCGCGCCGGGGATGTTGGCCACGCAGTAGTGCACGACCCCCTCCTCGACGTAGGTCGGGTCGGAGTGCGTCGTCGGCCGGCTGGTCTCGAAGCAGCCGCCCTGGTCGATGGCGATGTCGACGACCACGCTGCCGGGACGCATGGTGGCGATCATCTCCCGGCTGACCAGCTTGGGCGCCTTGGCACCGGGCACCAGGACGGCGCCGATGACCACGTCGGACTCCGCCACCGACGCCGCGGTGACCGCCCGGTTGGGGATGACCAGGTCCAGGCGGCCGCCGAACACGTCGGAGAGGTAGGCCAGCCGGGCCGGGTTGGTGTCGAGGACCCGGACGATGGCGCGCATGCCGATGGCGATCTTGGCCGCCTCGGTGCCGGAGACACCGCCGCCGATGATGGTGACCCGCGCGGCCGGGGTGCCCGGCACGCCGCCGAGCAGGATGCCGGCGCCGCCCGCGGGGGACTCCAGGGCGTGGGCGGCGGCCTGCACGGCCATCCGGCCGGCCACCTCGCTCATCGGGGTCAGCAGCGGCAGCCGGCGGTCGGGGGTCTGCACGGTCTCGTACGCGATCGAGTCGATCCGGCGGTCCAGCAGGAACTCGGTCAGCTCCGCGTCGGCGGCCAGGTGCAGGTAGGTGAACAGCTGCTGACCCTCGCGGAAGCGGTGGTACTCGGCCGGGATCGGCTCCTTCACCTTGACGATCAGGTCGGCTTCGGCGAACACGTCGTCGGCGCTGTCCACCAGGGTGGCGCCCGCGGCGGCGTACTCCTCGTCGGGGAAGCGGGACCCGGCGCCGGCCCCGGCCTGGACCAGCACGCGGTGGCCGTGGTGGACGAGCTCGGCGGCCCCGTCCGGCACCACCGAGACGCGGTTCTCGTTGTCCTTGATCTCGCGGGGGACTCCGATGACGAGTGGCATGGCTGCTCCTTCGAGCGAGGCGTGGCTGGTTCTCGAGGCGTGATGGGGCACGATCATGCTCCCCCTACCGCCCGGCGGTCGCGGCGGGCTGCGCGGCCGGGTCGACACGTGACGACGACGTTGGCCGCGACGATGAGGGCGATCCCCAGCCACTCGTGCGCCGACAGCCGCTCGCCCAGGATGAGCAGACCGGCTCCGGCGGCGAACACCGGCTGGACGCTGGACAGCGTGCCGAAGAACTGGGCCGGCAGGTGACGCAGGGCGGTCAGGTCGGCGGCGTACGGCACCGCCGACGACAGCAGGCCGGCGACCACGGCCAGCAGCAGCGGCCAGCCCCACAGCCGCCCGTCGAGACCGAGCCAGACGAGCACCGGCAGGTAGGCGGTCGCCGACACGAGACTGGCCACGGCGGGGGCCTGGAGACCCGGGAGCCGTCGGCCCGCGACCTGGTTGACCAGGATGTAGCCGGCCCAGGCGGTCGCCGCGACCAGACCGAGTCCGATCCCGATCAGGTCGCTGGACGGTCCGGGCAGCACGAGGACGTACACCCCGAGGGCGGCGGCCGCGGCCAGCAGGCCCTCGCGGCGACCGCGCGCGGCCAGCAGCGCGATGGTCAACGGACCCAGGAACTCCAGCGTGACGGCCAGTCCGAGCCCGATCCGCTCGATCGCGGCGTACAGGGCGAGGTTCATGACCGCGAACACCGCGGCCAGGGCCAGGGACGGCCCCCACTGCGCGGCGGTCAAACGACGCAGCGGCGGCCGGGCCACGGCGAGCAGCACGACGGCGGCCACGAGCTGCCGGACGGCCACCACACCGACCGGTCCCAGAGCCGGGAACGCGTGCGCCGCGACGGCGGCGCCGGTCTGGTTGCTGGCGGCGCCGGCCAGCAGGGCGGCGATGCCGCGCCCGGGTCGGGCGAGGCCGGATCCGGCGACACCGCGTCGGTCCACAGCGGGTCGGGCGGCGGCGGAAGCCGAGCCCGGCTCCGGTGCGGAGTGGTCCGGGTGGGCGAGGTCGGTGGTGGTCACGTCCTCACTCTCGTAGGCCCCAGCGATACGCACAATGCATCCCATCAGCCAGCTATACGCTGTGGGTATGACCGATCTGCGGCAGCTGCGTGCCCTCACCGCCGTCGTCGACGAGGGCACGTTCACCGACGCGGCGATCGCTCTGCGCACGTCCCAGGCCTCGGTCTCCCGAGCGGTCGCGGACCTGGAACGCGACCTGGGCGTCCGGCTGCTGCTGCGGACCAGCCGGGGTGCGCGGCCCACGGTGCTCGGCCGTCGTGTCGCCGAGCACGCCCGCCGGGTGCTGGCCGAGGTCGCGATCATCGAGCGGCTGGCCGAGCAGCGCTCCGACCAGCTGCGGGTGGGTTTCGCCTGGTCGGTGTTCGGGCGGCTGACCACGCCGATCCAGCGCCGGTGGCAGGCCGACCACGGGGCGGTGGTGTTCGTGCAGTCCAACACCCCGACCGCCGGGCTGCTGGAGGGGGAGGTCGAGCTCGCGGTGGTCCGACGACCGTTGCCCGACGCACGCTTCGAGACCTCGCTGGTCGGCGCGGAGCCCCGGTGCGCCGCCCTCGCGGTGGACGATCCGCTGGCCCGTCGCCGGCGGCTGACGCTCGCCGACCTCGGTCGCCGGGCGGTGGCGATCGACCGGGCCACCGGCACCACGTCGACCGAGCTGTGGCCGACCGGGGCCGGCCCGAGCGACCTGCGCGAGGTGCACGGGATGGAGGAGTGGCTCACGGTGGTGGCGGCCGGGGAGGCGGTGGGGATCACCTCCCGGGCGACGGCGGACCAGTTCCCGCACCCCGGGATCCGCTACCGACCCGTGCTCGACGCCCCACCCATCGCGGTCTGGCTGGTCTGGTGGCGCGACGACCCGCCCGCCGGGGCCGGGGCGTTCCGCGAGCTGGTCTGTCGTCTGTACGCCGACGGCTCCTGACGGCGACGGGGTCCTGACCTCTCTCGGGAGCCCCGTTTCCCGTACGCCGCCGCCGCCCCCTCTTTGCTGCGTGACGCCCCCTTTCGCTGTGTGACGCCCCCTCTGCAGGGGTGGCGCCGGCGAGTGAAAGGGGGCGTCAGCGTGCTGGCTGGGTCGGACGCAGCGCGCTCGCCATCATCTTCTGGTCCGGATCCAGCACCGTGAGGAGCCTGGTGCTGATCGCGGACAGCTGCTCGACCTGCTCGGGGTCGAGGGCGTCGATGACCAGCCGGCGGACCTGGCGGACGTGACCAGGAGCCGCCTGCACCACCTTCGCCCAGCCCTCCTCCGTGAGCACCACGTTGGTGGCGCGCCGGTCTCCGGGACAGGGTTCGCGACGGACGTACGACGCGTCCTCCAGCCGGTTCATCACCCGGGACAGCCGGGGCAGGGTGGCGTTGGTCATCGACGCGAGCACGGTCATCCGCAGGGTGCGCTGCGGGGCCTCGGACAGCATGGCCAGGCAGTAGTAGTCGAAGTGACTCAGGTGCTCGTCGCGCTCCAGCTGGGAGTCCAGGAATCTCGGCAGCAGCTCGAGCACGGCAGCGAACCGCACCCAGGCGAGGTGCTGGTCGTCGTCCAGCCACGGGGTGTCAGCCATGGCGTCGATTCTAGCAAACAGTTGTATCTACAACGATTGCCTGTTAGATTAGTTGTACATACAACAAACAACGACTCCAGGAGGACTCGATGACTGACGTGACCATCTTCGGCAAGGGCAACATGGGCACCGCGATCGCCGGCGTGCTCGGCAAGGGCGGCGCCACCGTGACCCACGTCGGCAGCGACGACACCGACGCGACGGTGACCGGCGACGTCGTGGTGCTCGCGGTGCCGCACCCCGCCGTCGATCAGATCATCGCCGGGTACGGCGACCAGCTGGCCGGCAAGATCGTGGTGGACATCACCAACCCGCTCGACTTCGCCACCTTCGACTCCCTCGTGGTGCCGGCCGACAGCTCCAAGGCCGCCGAGATCGCCGCGCAGCTGCCGTCGGCCTCGGTGCTCAAGGCCTTCAACACGAACTTCGCCGCCACCCTGGCCAGCGGCACGGTCGGCGACAACCAGCCCACCACCGTCCTGGTGGCCGGTGACGACGCCGCCGCCAAGCAGACCCTGTCCGACCTGGTGGTCGCCGGTGGCCTGCGCGCCGTCGACGCCGGCTCCCTCAAGCGGGCCCGCGAGCTGGAGGCCATCGGCTTCCTGCAGCTGACCGCCGCCGTGGGCGAGCAGATCGGCTGGACCGGCGGCTTCGCCGTCGTCCGCTGACGCCGCGGACCACTGACCGGAGAAGGAGAATGACTGCCGTGAGTACCGACCTGCTGGCCGCCGACACCCGGATGGGAGCGGTGACCCTCCGGGTGGCGGACCTCGACACGATGACGGCGTACTACCGCGACGCGGTGACGCTCAGCGTGCTGTCCACCTCGGCGTCGGAGGTGGTGCTCGGCCGAGGGGCCGAGCAGGTGCTGCGGCTGGTCCACGCTCCCGAGCTGCGGCACGCGCCGTCCCGTTCGGCGGGCCTGTTCCACACAGCCATCCTGTTCGACTCGGAGGCCGATCTCGCCACGTCGGTCCACTCGGTGGCCAGCCGGCACCCGGGCACGTACACCGGGAGTGCGGATCACCTGGTCAGCCAGGCGTTCTACTTCACCGACCCGGCGGGCAACGGCGTCGAGCTCTACACCGACCGGGACCGGTCGGCCTGGAGCTGGACCCACGGTCAGGTCGAGATGGCCACGCTGATGCTCGACCCGAACAGGTTCCTGCGTGAGCACCTCGACCCGGCCGCGGTGGCGGCGGCCGCCGCCCGACCGGCGACCGTGGGTCACGTGCACCTGTGCGTCGGCGACGTGGACTCGGCCCGTCGGTTCTACGTCGACCAGCTGGGCTTCGAGACCACCGCCGAGCTGGGCAACACCGCCCTGTTCGTCAGCGCCGGTGGCTACCACCACCACATGGCGATGAACACCTGGCAGAGCCGCGGCGCCGGTCGCCGCCGGCTGACCCTGGGGCTGGGGCTGGTCCGGATCGAGGTGCCGGCGTTGGACGACCTCGGCGCCCTGACCGACCGGCTCGGCTTCTTCGGGGTGGAGACCCGCGACGACGGCCGTACGGTCGAGTTCGAGGACCCCTGGGCCAACCGGATCCAGGTCCGCGCCGCCTGAGCTCCGCCACCCACCCCTGGTCAGATGTTGGAGCCGTCCGGGGGCACACCTTCGGGCAGGGCGGCCGCCGGTTCGGTGCCGTCGCCGGCGCCCGGGCAGGCCAGGTCCAGCGTGTACGCGGTCATCGACAGCGACCCGTACGCGTAGCCGTCCACCAGGACGTCCGCGCCCCGACCGGCGGCGCCGGCCAGCCCCGCGAGATAGAGCAGCGGGATGTAGTGGTCGGGGGTCGGCACCGCCGTACGGAAGTCGCGGTGTCCGTCCAGAGCGGCGGTCTCGGTCGGCTGATCGGCCATCGACGCCTTGACCTGCTCGTCGAACCGCTCGGCCCAGTCGAACCCACCGTCGGGCATGGTCGACGTCATCCCGCCCAGGTTGTGCACCACGTTGCCGCTGCCGATGATCAGCACGCCCTGCTCCCGGAGCGGCGCCAGCCGCGCCCCGAGATCGAGGTGGTAGTCGAACGGCTTGTCCGCGTTGATGCTCAGCTGCATGACAGGGATGTCGGCGTCGGGGAAGGCGTGCATCAGCACCGACCAGGTCCCGTGGTCGATGCCCCAGGAGTCCACGTCGGCGCCGACCCAGGTGGGGTGCACGACGTCGCTGACTTCTTCGACGAAGCTCGGCAGCCCCGGCGCCGGGTAGTCGACGTCGAACAGGGGCTGCGGAAACCCGTAGAAGTCGTGGATGGTGCGCGGCCGCGGCATCGCCGTGACCGCCGTGGCGTTGATGTACCAGTGCGCCGACACCACCAGGATCGCCCGGGGTCGCGGGATTGCGCGACCCAGCGCGTGCCAGGCCTGCGTGTACCGGTTGTCGGCCAAGGCGTTCATCGGGTTGCCGTGCCCGAGGAAGGCGGCCGGCATCAGCCCGGGGGTGCTGGTCTGGCTGCTGGCGGGATCGCTCACGGCGCGCTCCGTTCGGTCGGTGGCACCACTATGCCGCCGCTCCGCCCGTCTGGGCCGGACGTCGCCGCGGAGTCGCGTACGGCGGTCGGGTGGGCGTGCGGGTGGGCCGGATGTCGCCGCGGAGTCGCGTACGGCGGTCGGGTGGGCGTACGGGTGGGCCGGATGTCGCCGCGGAGTCGCGTACGGCGACCCCGCGGCGGCAGCGCGCACCAGCGAGCCGGCTCAGGCGAGCCGGAGGACCCGCGACTCCCAGGGAGCGAGGGTGTCACCCGGGCCGGCGTCGCCGTGAGTACCGAGGAGCAGCATGGCGCCGGTGGTGTCCGGCAGGCCGTCGGTCGGCAGGTCGAGCAGCTGGGCCGAGAAGTTGGCCAGCACCAGCAGGGTCTCGTCCGCCGACGTCCGGGTGAAGGCCCACAGCCGGTCGTGGTCGGGCGCCAGCAGGGAGAAGCGGCCGTCGACCACTGTCGGGTTGCCGTGCCGGAGCTCGATCAGCGCCCGGTAGTGGTGGAACACCGAGGACGGGTCCGCGACCGCCGTGTGCGCGTTGACCACGACGTAGTTCGGGTTGGCCGGCAGCCACGGGACGCCCTCACTGAAACCGGCGTGCGAGCGGTCGTCCCACTGCATCGGCGTGCGCGCGTTGTCCCGGCTCTTGACCGACAGCGACTGCAGGACGGCCTCGGCCTCCATCCCCAGCGAGAGCGCCTCGGCGTGGTAGTTCACCGACTCCAGGTCGGAGTACTGCGCGATGTCGGTGAAGTAGGAGTTCGTCATGCCGATCTCCTCACCCTGGTAGACGTACGGGGTGCCGCGGTGCAGGTGCAGCACGGTGCCCAACGTCTTGGCCGACGCGACGCGGAACTCCGGGCTGTCGTCTCCGAAGCGGGAGACGGCGCGCGGCTGGTCGTGGTTGTTCCAGTAGAGGGAGTTCCAGCCGGCCTCGGCCAGCCCGTCCTGCCACTCGGCCAGGTTGGCCTTGAGCACCGGCAGCGGCAGCTCGGCCAGGTCCCACTTGGAGCCGTCCGGCGTCTGGTCGAGACTGACGTGCTCGAAGGTGAAGACCATGTTCAGCTCGTGGTTCGCCGGGTCGGTGACGGCCCGCGCGGTGGCGATCGAGGAGCCCGGCATCTCGCCCACGGTGAGCAGGTTCTGTGCGTCCAGTCCGACGCGCTCGTTCATCTCGGCCAGGAACTCGTCCAGCCGGTGTCCGTTGGCCACGACGAACGCCGACGCGTACGGGCGGCCGGGGGGCGCTTCGCCGTCGGTCAGCTCGGTCGGCTTGGAGATGAGGTTGATCACGTCCATCCGGAAGCCGTCGACGCCGCGGTCGACCCACCAGCGCATCATGGCGTAGACCGCCTCACGGACCTCCGGGTTCTCCCAGTTGAGGTCGGGCTGCTTGGGCGAGAACAGGTGCAGGAAGTACTCGCCGGAGACCTCGTCGTACTGCCAGGCCGAGCCGGAGAAGGCCGCGCCCCAGTTGGTCGGCTCCGCGCCGGGGGTGCCGGGCTCGACGCCGTCGCGGGCCGGCCGCCACCAGTACCAGTCGCGCTTCGGCGAGGCGGGGTCGCGCGACTCGACGAACCAGGGGTGCTCGTCGGAGGTGTGGTTGACCACCAGGTCCATCACCAGCTTCATCCCGCGCTGGTGCAGACCGGCGATCAGAGCGTCGATGTCGGCCAGGCTGCCGAACGTCGGGTCGATGTTCTGGTAGTCGGAGATGTCGTAGCCGTTGTCGTCCTGGGGCGAGGTGTAGACCGGGGACAGCCAGACCACGTCGACACCCAGCGCGGCCAGGTAGTCCAGCCGGGAGACGATCCCGGGGATGTCGCCGATGCCGTCACCGTTGCTGTCGGAGAACGACCGCGGGTAGATCTGGTAGACGACGGCCGACTTCCACCAGCCGTCGGGACGGTCGGACGTGTCGTTCGTGCGGGTGGCGTTCGTGGCGGCGTCGTTCGTGGGGGTGGACATCGGGTCTCCTCTGCTGGGTGGCGGTGCCGTCTGTGACCAGCCGGCTGATGGTGGGTCTGGCGGGTGCTCGGGTTCAGCTGCGGGGCGACGGGGGGCCGACAGGGTCCCCGAACGGGGGGCCGCCGGACGGGGGGCCGACGGTGCCGCCGACGGTGAGGGCGTGGGCGACCGGGGCGGCGGCCGGGAGCGGCTCCCCCCGGACCAGCTGCTCGGCGGCCTGCATGGCGCGGTAGCCCATGGCCCGCAGGGGCTGGGCGACCGAGACCAGGGGTGGCCGGGTCATCCGGGCCAACGGGATGGCGTCGAAACCGATGACCGAGAGGTCCTCGGGAACCCGCCGGCCCTGCTCGTCGGCCACGGTCATGGCGGCCACGGCCATCTCGTCGCTGGCCGCGAACACCGCGGTCAGGTCGGGCCGGCGCTCCAGCAGCCGGCGCATGGCGACCAGCCCGCTGTCGTACCCGAAGTCGCCGTGCTCGACGGGCCGGTCGTCCGGCGCGATCCCGGCGGTGTCGCAGGCAGCCACGAATCCTCGTACGCGGGGGATGCCGGCCACCGGATCGTCGGCGCCGCCGGCGATCATCCCGATCCGTCGGTGCCCGGCCGTGACCAACGCCGTGGTGGCATCGGCGGCCGCCTGCTGCCCGTCGATGGCGACCACCGGCACGCCTGGGTCCGGGGTGCTGCCGGCCACGACCACGTACGGCAGCGCGAGGGCCCGCAGCAGCTCGTGCTGCGTCTGGGTGAGAGCCGTCGACATCACCACGGCGGCGTCGACCTGGCGACTGGCCAGCAGCCGGGCGTAGTGCTCCAGGCGGGACGAACCGGCCCCGGTCGAGCAGACGATGACGGAGTAGCCCAGCTCGTACGCCGCGTCCTCGACCCCGTCGAGCACCTGGCCCGCGAAGGAGTCCGACACCATCGGCTGCAACAGCCCGACCGTCATGCTGCGCTGGGTGATGAGCATCCGGGCGAGCGCGTTGGGGGCGTAGCCGAGCCGCTCGGCCGCCTCCCGCACCGTCCGGGCCGTCGCGCTGGCGCCGCCCCGGTCGTTCAGCACCCGGGAGACGGTCGCGATGGAGACGCCGGCCGCTTCGGCGACGTCCTTGATCGTGGCGCGTGACATGCGGCCCCTGCCGGTTCGGTGACGGAGTGAAAACCTTTACGGTCCACTGCTGGAAACTCTAGCGGTCATCAGGGCGGTCGTCTAGTAAAGGTTTACAGACGCCCAGGTCGAACGCTGATCCGTGCGTCAACCGCAGTTGACAAACCGGCGATCGTCAACCTAGATTGACGACATGTCCGATGTCCTGCTGACCGCCGCCGGTGAGGATCCCCGCCACGGTCTCCGCGCCGTCTGTGCCGTCCGCGAGCTCGCCGACCGCCTGGAGCACCTTCAGGTCGAGCGGGCCCGGGGTCTGGGGTGGTCCTGGCAGGAGATCGCCGACGCGCTCGGAGTGACCAAGCAGGCAGTCCACAAGAAGTACGGCAGGAGGATCTGATGTTCGAGAAGTTCACCGCCGAGGCCCGGGAGGCCGTGGTGGCCGCCCAGGAGGAGGCCCGCTCCACGGGAGCCCACGCGATCGACTCACGGCACGTGCTGCTGGCCCTGGTCGCCGGGGACCGGATCGCCGCCCGGACCCTCGACCAGGTGGGGGTCGACCCGGCGGCGTTCGCCGCGTCGCTCCGGGCCGAGCTGTGCGGTCTGGACACGGAGTCCCTCGCTTCGATCGGCATCGACCTCGACGCCGTACGGGAGCGGGCCGACGCCGTCTTCGGGGCCGGGGCGCTGGACCGCGGGCAGAGGTCGCCCCGGAAGGGCCACCTTCCGTTCGCCGCCGACGGGAAGCAGGCGATGGAGCAGGCGCTGCGGGAAGCGGTCCGGCTGCGGTCGCGCCGGATCGACGGGCGGATGCTGCTGCTGGGTCTGCTCCGGCCGGGGCTGCCGGCCGAGAGCGCCCTCGCCAGCGTGCTGACCGAGGCGGGCAGTGACCCGTCGACGCTCCGGCAGGCCCTCGAAGCCGCTGCCTGACCGACGGCCCGCGGGATTCTCTCGTCGCCGGCGAGCGCGGCATGACAGGCTGCACCCGTGCCCGATCTCCCCGTGCTGGATCCGGTCGAACAACGCGTGCTGGGCGCCCTGTTGGAGAAGCAGCGCACGGTGCCCGACTCCTATCCGCTGTCGCTGAACGGTCTGCGGACGGCCTGCAACCAGTCGACCAGTCGTGACCCCGTGGTGACGTACGACGAGGCCACCCTGGTGGACACGCTCAACCGGCTGCGGGACCGCGAGCTGGTCCGCTTCGTCAAGCCGACGGGACTGCGGGTGGTGAAGTACCACCAGCGGCTGGAGGAGCAGCTCGGTCTGGACGCGTCGGCGGTCGCGCTGCTGGCCACCTTGCTGCTTCGCGGACCCCAGACTCCTGGCGAGCTGCGGCCCCGGACCGACCGGTTGCACGCCTTCGCCGACAAGGAGGCGGTCGAGGAGCGGCTGCGCGGTTTGGCGGCGGAGGACCCGCCGCTGGTCCGCGAGCTGGAGCGCCAGGCCGGCCGGCACGACAGCCGGTGGGTCCACCTGCTCGGGGCCGAGTTGCCGCCCGAGGCCATGACCCCGGTGGCGGCCGTGGACCGCGAGCAGGTGCTGAGCTCCGGCGGGCTGGCGCGGGACCGCAAGGTCACGGCCGAGTACGACCAGCTCGCGGAGGCGTACGCGATCGCCCTCGGCGACGAGCTCGCCGACAAGCCGTTTGACCGCTGGTTCCTGGAGGAGCTGGCCAACTCCGCCCCTGGTCAAGGACTGGATGTCGGTTGCGGGCCGGGTCAGGTGGCCGGACTGCTGGCCGGGCTCGACATGGAGATGACGGGCCTCGACCTGTCCCCGGTGATGTTGGAGCAGGCACGCGAGCTCCACCCGGACGTGACCTTCGTCCAGGGCACCTTCGCCGTGCCGCCGATGCCGCGGGGCAGCGACCCGCGCGAGCCCGGCTGGGGTCTCGTCACGGCCTGGTACGCCCTGGTCCACCTCGCCCAGTCCGAGATCGCCCCGGCGGTCGCGGCCCTGGCCAAGGTCCTGTGCCGGGGCGGCCACCTGGCCATCGCCACCCACGTCGGGGACGAGGTGCAGCACCCGGGTGAGCTCTTCGGCGAGCCGACCGAGCTGGACTTCGTGCTGCACGACCCCGAGGTGGTCATCGCCGCCGCCGAGGCCGCCGGACTGGTCGACATCGAGTGGTACGTCCGCAGTCCGCTCCCCGACGAGGCCCCGACCCGGAGGCTCTACCTGCAGGGCCGCAAACCGGGCTGAGGGTGGTGACCACCTGCGGCTCGACGATGTCGACGACACATCGACGTAAGCGGACCGCCCAGAGCGCCTATCGGGGCCACGGGGTGTTCGCAAGACTCATGACATGAGCGCCGAAGACGAGGTCATGGCTGCCGCAACCAGAAGAGCCGAGGCACTCGAGCGCGGTGACCGGGATGCACTGGAATCACTGCTTCACCCGCAGTTCAGGTGGACATCCCACCGGGGCGAAACGTTCGAGCGCGAGAGCTATGTGGACGCGAACACCAGCGGCCGCACCGCGTGGCACAGTCAGCGACTCGGCGATGCCGACATCCAGGTCGTCGGCGATGTCGCCATCTTGTGCTGCACAGTGACCGATGACGTCACCACCGGTGCTGGTCGAGCAACCTTCAGAATGCCCATGACCACCCTGTGGATCCGAGATGCGGGCGGCTGGCGATGTCTTGCTGGCCATGCAGGACCACGACTCAGCTGAGGACCGACAGGTGGTCACTCACGGGATTCGCGTCAGCGCCACGATTCCGGCCAACGTCGCCGCCACGACGCCGTCGACGGCGAGGGGCACCATGCCGATCCAGTACGCGGGGATCGGATTCAGCCGGTAGAAGAGGAGGTAACAGGCCAGCCCGACCAACGTCGCGATCGCTGTGGCGGCGATCCAGGCGGACGCCGCCGGTGCCCTCAGCGCCCCCGCCGTCCACAAGGTGATGCCGGCAGCGAGTTGCATGGTGGACCAGACGATGATCAGCGGGAGTTCGGTGGTCACGGGCCGGTGGGCGATGCTGGAGGTGACGTGAAGCAGCAGGGCACCGACCAGCATTCCGCCGACGATCGTTGCCCCCAGCGCCAGCAATGACGCCTTCGGCAGAAGGGCCGCGATGCCGACCGCCAGCAGAACCAGACCGCCGAGGCCGCCGAGCACCGCCCCCGCCAGGAAGAGTCCACCGCCGGGTGGAGCCCGTACCGACGGTCTGTACGTGATCGTCCACCAGACGAGGTAGCTCAGACTGCAGACGACGAGCAGGACCTCACCGATCACGACCAGCAGCGGGCCACCCTCCAGCGCCTGCCACCTGTCCACCGTTTCACCCTAGTCTCACTCAGCCCACGCAAGCGGTCGGCTTCGGTGAGCGTCCTCGCAGCTCGGTGAACCGCGACAGGAAGCGGGCGGCGCACTCCGTCGCTGTACTTGCCCTGGTGGTCATCGACCAGTCGTACCGCTCTGGCTTCAGCTCCTCATCGATCTCCATCGGCGTGCTGGTTGTCCTCCTGTACTCAAACAGGAGCGGGATCAACCCTTGGGCGTGTCGGCTGGCTGGGCTCATGCTCGTACGGCTGCTGGAGGAGGGCGTCGACTTGGGCCCTGGCTGTTTCGAGGTGGAGCGTGGTCACGTGGCCGACCAGGTGGTCGGCGAGATCGTGAACCTTCGTGTTGGTGTTCTGGCTGTGGCGGCGCAGCAGCTCGAACGCGCAGTCGGCGTCGACTCGGTGGGTCACCATGATAATGCCCTTGGCCTGCTCGATGGCCGCCCGATGCTCCGCGGACTGGTTGACGGCATGGTTTGCCGCTGCCCGGCTTGCGCTCAGTCGAAGGCTGGTGAGATCAAGGACTTGACCGACCAGCCACGGGCCGGTGGTAGCGGCGACATGGTTCTTGCGCAGCAGGGCACACATCGGCTGCCCGTCCGGCTGGTCGTCGCTGACCTCCGCGGTGATCAGCACAGAGCGCACGCCGCCGCCGGCGGCGTGGAGACGACACGACACCATGACCTGGTCGCCGTGTTCGACGGCGGCCTGGAACGCGTCGGCAGCCAACTCGCGATCGTCGTCGGCGACCTGCTGCAGCAAGGATCGCAGCGACACCGAAGGCTTGAGTCCGGGGTGGCCCAGGATCGCATCCAGGTGCTCGTCCCACACCCACTGGTCGGCGTGGGGCCGGCCGACGAACTGGCCGACGCTGTAGTCGAGTCGACCGCTGAACCTGGCTACCAGCTCCTCATCCGCTGGGAGAGCCCCCCCGCTGCCCATGGCCAAATTGTGCCCGAAGGGCTGGCGTAGGCCGCTGGCGGTTGGGCGCCGGCCGCGGTGAAAGGCGCCGCGGCTGTCGCCCGCGGGCCGCCTGGTTGAGGGTTTGTCAGCCTTCCTGACCGGTGCTGGTGTGGGGGCTGCCGACCGGTTTGGACTCCGGCGATCCCCGCTGCCGTAGGTAGACGGCGAAGACCGCCATCGCGGCGACGGCCAAGAACTCCGACTGCCAGTTCTGCAGGGTTCGGCTCCAGAAGTCCGCCGATGTCACGTAGTTGCCCCAGCTGAGCGGATCTTGGTACCGGGTGAGCTGCTGGCCGTTGTAGGCGGCACGGCCCGCGATCGACTGGGCCAGCCACGACACCGCGAAGATCGTGGCCATCACCAGCGTCAACGACCGGGAGTACAGCCCGAGCCGCCAACCGCTGCTCCTGGCCCATCGCGGCGAGTCGGCTTGTGCGTACCGGCCGACCTTCTGGTCCTCATCGGACTGCAGCCCCACCTCCTCCGGCTTCTTCGACTCACTCGACCCCACCTGCACCAGGTAGACGGTGGCCAAGATGTACAAGGTGAACTGCAGGAACTCCGACTGCCAGTTCTCTGCCACATCGACCGCGAAGTCCGAGCTCAGCAGATAGTGCCCGTACGACACCGGCTCCTGGCCTGCGGCGAGCTGCTGGTCGTTGAACTCAGCCATCCCGACCAGCGACTGACCTGCCAGGGCCAGCAGCAGGATGGTCGAAAAGAACACGGTGAGCCCGTTCTCCCGGACGAACCGCCTCATCGTTGCAGCACCCCGATCGTGATCATGTACACCAGCCCGACCACGATGAACACCACGAGGCCCACGAACATGATCCGCACCGCTCAGCCCTTCACGGCACAGGCATACGGCAGCTTCTCGCTGCGGAAGGTGCAGCCGGCAGCGGTCACTTTCCAGCCGCTGCCGAACTCGGCCAGGAACAGCACTCCGGATCCGAGTCGGCCCTGCGCGTTGCCGCCCCACACCGCCACTTCAGCGACGCTGCCGGTGGGCAGCTCCAGCCGAGTCAGCGCCTCGGCGCACCGGGTCACACTGGCCGACTCCAGGTTCTCCCGCGCCGCCTCCGACAACAGCTCACAGGCAGCTGTGGAATCCCCGCGGTCCACCGCACCCTGGAAGGCCGCCGCTGCGGCCCTGGCCTGCGGCTCCGCCGCCGGCGTACACCCAGCGACCCACACCATCGTGGCCACTGCCACACCCACGACGACTCGTTGCATCACCCAGTTGTATCGACGTGACACGGCCCTGCGCCAGGGTTCACCATCGATCCCCAGACCACCGCTGGCCGGGGCCGGGATTCGGTGCCGGGTTGTGGTCACGTCGAGGATCCGGCGCTCAGGAGATCGGGTATCCGGAGTCAGGTGCTCACTCGTTCGGTGGGTGTGGCTGCAGCGAACGCCTGCCGGAGCTGACTGGAGAGCCAGGTGCGGTAGGCCATCTCGTCTTGTTCGAGCTCGACCCGGACGAGGTGCCAGGTTTCGGGGCCGAGCAGCACATACAACGTGGTGGTGGCCCAGCCCACATCCAAACCCGGCGGCAACAGACCCGCTTCGTGAAAACTCTGGGCCATTCGTGTCATGTCGGCCAAGTGCCCCCGCTTCCCGGCGGCCCACAGGCTTGCGACGTCGGGATCGACGGCGGCGGCGCCCCGGGCGACAGCGAAGACGGGACCGCTGCGTCGGTGCAGGTCGCAGGTGAGGACGACCAGCTGGTTGAGCTTCCGGTCGAGGTCGGTTTCGGCGACGGCCGCCAGAAACCATGATCGGGCTGCCGCGGGAACGGTGCTGTCGTCGCCGACGATCGCGGTTTCCACCACTTCCTTCAGCACCGCTGACTTGGTGGCGAACTGCAGGTACACGGTCTTCTCGGCCACCCCTGCAGCCCTGGCTATCGCCCGGATCGAGGTGGCCGCATAACCATCTGCCAAGAACAGCGTCCCGGCTGCCGCGCAGATCCGGGCTCTGGTCTCCCGCGCGGCTGCCAGCCTTCGAGGCGACCGGTACTCACGCTTGGGATCCGGCCCGTCGGTGTCCGGCTCGACGGTCCCGCACTCGTTCACCGCTCGTCCGTTCGATGTGGCCCTGACGTTGCTGTCCCGCCTGCGGTCACTGCTGTCTCGCCTGCGGCGTTCGACACCAACTACCTCCTCGACTCTATTGACGCCAGCATCACTGTAGTGATTTCATATGACTACAGTGATACTGTAGTCGAGTTGAGGAGCGAGTCATGAACGAACTGCCGGAACTGCAGGTCATGTCGGTGAAGATCCCGGTGTCGGATCTGGCGGCGAGCCGACGCTGGTACGCCGAGGTGTTCGGCCTCACCGAGGTGATGGAGTGGCCCGACGCCGACGGTGTGGTCCGTGGCGTCGCGCTGTCCGGCTTGGGGACTGTGCTGCTGGCGTTGCGTGAGCACGGCGTTGCGGCGGCGGCAACCCACGGCTTCGGCTTCCTCAACGTCCGGGTCCCCGCAGAGGAGGACCTCGCCGGCTGCGGGACGCACCTGGATCGGTTGCAGATCCGACACACCGAGGTGATCAGTGGGGCCAGCGGTCGCCTGGTTGGCTTCCACGACCTCGACGGGCACGAGCTTTCGTTCTACGCCCAAACCACCACCGACGGTGTTCGTGACGACGCCGTCCGCCACGTCCAGATGGCCGGGCAGCACCAGAGCACGCCAACGCCATGACCACCAGCGCTCTGCCATGGCTTCACGGCCACCGCCGGCAGCTCGCGCTTGGGCCGAAGGAGGTCCGCGTCGTTCCGCCGGGCCCCCTGCGGCTACGAGTTCGCCTCCCCCACCTCGCGCTGGCTTTCGTCCTCGTTGTCGTTCTCGTCGCTCTGCTCCTGACGGTCGCCATGGTCGCCACGGCATCCCGGGCACCCTCGACCGACGACTCCCACCCGACCGCGTCAGCCCAGGCCGCGCCGAGGCCACCCTCGTTCGACTGAGTCACCCCGACCAGGCTCCGGGCCGTCCCCCTGCTCCGTCCCACCCTCCAGCCGGCGCGGGGCCCGTAACGGGAACGGTGTTTCCGGCGGTCTTCATCAGCAGGTTCCTGCTGCCGGCCAGTGGTCGGCGAACGGGTTCCGCGCTGGTGTCCACCTTGTGGTCCATCGGGTGTGCTCTTCCCGGTCGGGTACAGCGACCGGGTCCCCAGTCAGGCACGTCAGCGCTGCGTTGTCAGTCGGGCGACGTACCGTGCCGGTCATGGCTGAGATCGTCGTCTTCCACCACATCCTCGGACTGACTCCCGGGGTCGAAGCCCTTGCCGACGACCTGCGGGCCGCCGGGCACACGGTGCACACCCCGGACTTGTACGGGGGGCGCCGGTTCGACTCCATCCAGGACGGCGCTGCTTTCTCCAGCGGCCCGGACAAGCCCGATCTGGACGCCCTGGCCGACGCGGCGGTGGCCGAGCTGCCCGCCGGCGTGGTCTACCTGGGCATCTCGTCGGGGGTGATGCAGGCCCAGCGACTGGCTCAGACGCGAGCCGGTGCGGCCGGCGCGATCCTGCTGGAGGCGTGTGTGCCCATCACCGGGGACTGGGCGTTCGGCCCCTGGCCCGAGGGTGTCCCGGTGCAGATCCACGGCAAGGACGCCGACGAGTTCTTCGCGGGCGAGGGTGACGTGGACGCCGCCCGGGGCATCGTCGACGCTGTCCCGGGTGCTGAGCTGTTCCTCTACCCCGGCGACCAGCACCTGTTCGAGGACCGGTCGCTGCCGTCGTACGACGCGGAGGCGACCGCACTCCTGACGTCCCGGGTGCTGGAGTTCCTCGGCTGAGCTCAGCGACCGGCCGGGACCGGCGCGGCGCGGCCACTGACCGCCTCGTCGGCTGATCCCACAGCCTCCGACTCGTACGCGCTCGGGTCGTCCGTCAGATCCGTGGAGTCGGCGGCCGCGGTCAGACTGCGCGGCTGGACCGGGGGCACCCGTACGGTCAGGGCGCCGGGGACGATCTCGGCGACCAGGGTGGCGCACTCACCGGCGGTGTCGCCGTCCAGCTGGTACTGGTCGCGCGGTTCCACGGTGATCTCGACCCGCCGCCCGGTGAGCCGGTCCAGCTGGTCGTCACCGCGCTTCTGCCGGGTGACCACCTGGGTGACCAACCGGACCCAGTCCCGGACCGAACGGGGGGAGGCGACCAGCACGTCGAGCAGACCGTCGTCGGGCTGGGCGTCGGGGATGAGCAGGATGCCGCTCGGCAGCAACCCGACGTTGCCGATCACGATCACCGAGGCCCGCCGTCTCAGGACGGGCCGGTCGTCGACCCGGATGGTGGTGTGCAGGGCCGGGTGGTTGGCGTTCTTGGCCGCGGACACGAAGTAGGCGGCCGAGCCGACCGTCTTCTTCAGGTCCGGGTTGGTGTCCTGCATGATCACCGCGTCGATGCCGACCCCGGCCATCACCGCGAAGTGGTCCTCCGGGCCCCCGTCAGCGGTCACCCGGACCAGGTCGATCGGCTTGTCCACCCCGTCGAAGGCGACCCGGAGAGCGGCCGCCTCGTCCCGGGGGATGCCGAGGTTGCGGGCCAGCAGGTTGGAGGTGCCGGCCGGGACCATGCCGAAGGGGATGCCGGTGCCGGCCAGGCCGGAGCAGATCACCCGGACGGTGCCGTCACCGCCGGCGCCCACCACCAGGTCCACGCCCTCAGCCACTGCCTGGGCCGTCTGTGCTCGGCCCGGGTCGTCGACAGTGGTCTCCAGCCAGAGCGGTCGGGCCCAGCCGCGGGTCCTGAGCTCGTACTCGACGTGTCGACGGAACAGCGCCCAGTCGGTGACCTTGGCCGGGTTGTAGATCACGGCGCAGCGTTTCTGGTCGGTGACCGGGGTGGGGTGGGCCGCCTCGCGGCGCTCACGGACGATCTCGACCACCGCCGTGTGCGGGATGGGCACCGACACCCCGCAGACGACGAGGGCGAAGGTGGCGGAGAACGCCCCGAGCAGCGCCCCGCCGACGATGTCGGCGATGTGGTGGGCGCCCAGGAACCACCTGTCGAAGGCGACGGCGAGGATCAGGGCCGTCGCTCCGATGGTCCAGAGCAGCCGAGCCCGCGGGCTGCTCCGGCTGACCCGGAAGGCGGCCCCGACCACGATGCAGGACGAGACGATGCCGACCATGTGACCGGACGGGTAGGCGTAGCCCCACGCCGTCATCACGTCCAGGTGCTCCGGCGGCCGGGGCCGGGCCACGAACCACTTGATCAGGCTGCCCGCCGCCCACCCGAGCGCGACGGTCAGCAGCAGCGCGTACGTCAGCGCCCGCAGCCGCCGCCGGTACGCCCAGACGGCCAGACCGACCAGGGCGAGGTACTGCAACCCGGGCCAGGCGAGCAGCGCGAACGCGGCCGCGATCTGCGCCTGGTTGGACATCGGGTCCAGTGGGGGAGCGACCAACCGGTAGTCGAGGGCGAGCATGGCCGGCCAGGAGAAGAGCAGCACCGACCAGCCGACGAAGGCCACCAGCAGCGAGGCGGTGATGAGCACGGAGGTGCGGCTGCGACGCGCGCTCACGAGCCGGACCTCGCGGTGCCCGACCGAGCGACCCCGGGCCGTCCGGGTCGCGCAGCGTGGTGGGCGCACAGGGTCATGCAGGTGATCTTCGCACCGGCCGCCCGCAGATCCCGTACGCCGGGATCGCGATGCTCGTCACAACCCTGGGGTGGGGCGGGCACGGGTGCGGGCCGGGCACGCGGACGGGGCGGGGCGCCGACCTCGCTAGGCTGGCGACGTGATCGATGTGAAGGTGCTGCGCACCGACCCGGACCGGGTCAAGGCGTCGCAGCGCGCCCGCGGTGAGTCCGAGACGATCGTCGACGAGGCCCTGGCGGCCGACGCGGCCCGGCGCTCGTCCATCGCCGCGTACGAGGAGCTGCGGGCCGAGCAGAAGGAGCTGGGCAAGCAGGTCCCGAAGGCGTCGCCGGAGGAGCGGGCCGGGCTGCTGGCCCGGACCAAGGACCTGGCCGAGCAGGTGAAGAGGGCCGTGGCCGCCGAGAAGGAGGCGTCCGCCGCGTTCGACGAGCTGCTCAAGGCCGTGCCGAACCTGATCATCGAAGGTGTCCCCGTCGGCGGCGAGGACGACTACGTCGTGCTCGAGGAGCGGGGCACCAAGCGCGACTTCGCGGCCGAGGGCTTCACCCCCCGCGACCACGTCGAGCTCGGCCAGCTGCTGGAGGCGATCGACATCGAGCGCGGGGCCAAGGTGTCCGGCTCGCGGTTCTACTTCCTCACCGGGCAGGGCGCGGAGCTCGAGCTGGCGCTGCTCAACCTGGCGGTGAGCACGGCCACCGCCAAGGGGCTGACCCTGATGATCCCGCCGTCGCTGGTCAAGCCGTCGGCGATGGAGGGCACCGGCTTCCTCGGTCAAGCCGCGCAGGACGTCTACCACCTGGCCGACGACGACCTCTACCTGGTCGGCACCGCCGAGGTGCCGCTCGCGGCCTACCACGGCGACGAGATCCTGGCCCCGGAGTCGCTGCCCCGCCGCTACGTCGGCTACAGCCCGAGCTTCCGGCGGGAGGCGGGGTCGCACGGCAAGGACACCCGCGGCATCTTCCGGGTGCACTGGTTCGACAAGGTCGAGATGTTCGTCTACTGCGCCCCGGAGGACGCCGAGGCCGAGCACCAGCAGCTGCTGGAGTGGGAGAAGGAGTTCATCGACGCCCTCGAGCTGCCCTACCGGGTGATCGACGTGGCGGCCGGCGACCTCGGCCTGAGCGCGGCCCGCAAGTACGACTGCGAGGCCTGGCTGCCGACCCAGGAGCGCTACCGCGAGATCACCTCGACCTCCAACTGCACCGAGTTCCAGGCCCGACGGCTGAACATCCGGGGCCGCTACGCGAGCGGCGTCGGTCCGGTCGCCACGTTGAACGGGACGCTGTGCGCGATGCCGCGGATGATCGTCATGCTGCTGGAGAACCACCAGCAGGCCGACGGGTCGGTCCGGCTGCCCGCCGCTCTGCAGCCGTTCCTCGGCGGACGCACCCAGCTGTCGCCGTTGTGAGCGCCCCCCAGCCCGCCAGTCCCAGCAGCGGGTGGCGGCCCCGGGTCGTCGCCCTCGACGTCGACGGCACCATCCTCGACCATGACGGCTCGCTGCCGGCCGAGGTCCGTGCCGCCGTCCGCGCGGTCGCCGACGCCGACGTGCCGGTCGTGCTGTCCACCGGCCGCTCCTGGCACAGCACCCTGCCCGTGATCGAGCAGCTCGGGCTCACCTCCGGCCCCGCGGTCTGCTCCAACGGCGCGGTCGTGGTCGACTTCCCGCCGGAGCGGATCGTCCGGGCCGTCACCTTCGATCCGCGGACGGTGATCGAGAAGGTCACCGCGTACTCCCCGGAGACGCTGATCGCGGTCGAGGAGATCGGCCGCGGCTACCGGTTGAGCGGCCACTTCCCGGAGGGGGACCTGTCCGGCGCGATGGCGATCGAGGACGTCGAGGAGCTCAGCTCGCGCCCGGTCACCCGGATCATCCTGCGCGACCCGGCCCGCTCCGACCGCGACTTCGTCGCCCTGGCCGAGCAGCTCGGCCTGCACGGCGTGCAGTACTACGTGGGTTACAGCGCCTGGTTGGACATCGCGCCGGAGGGCGTGACCAAGGCGGCCGGCCTCGACGAGGTCGTCCTCGGTCTCGGGGTGACGGCGGGCGACGTGCTGGCCGTCGGCGACGGTCGCAACGACGCCGAGATGCTGGCCTGGGCCGGCCGTGGCGTGGCCATGGGTCAGGCGCCGCCGGAGGTGCAGCAGGTCGCCGACGCGGTGACCGGCTCGTTCGACGACCTGGGTCTGGTCACCGAGCTGCGCCGCTGGTTCTGAGCCCGGACCGGCCGGGGCCGTCTTCCGGTTCGGTGCCGGGGTCGTCCGCGGCCCGGGTGGCCAGCCGGGTGACCCCCAGCACCATCACGGCCAGCCCGGCGACCTCGAAGACCACCGTGGCGGGGGAGGCGAACAGCTGCTCGCTGAAGACGACGAGCCCGAAGCTCAGCGAGACCAGCAGCTGGGCGATGTTGAGCACGGGAGCGGTGACCGACAGCCGCGTCGACTGGTAGGCCCGCTGGTTCAGCAGGATGGCGGCGGCGCCGACACCGATCAGCACCCAGGTCGACCACTCCGCGACCACGGCCCACCCGCCCTGGGACGCCTGGACGGTGGTCACCTTGACCAGGCCGGCCACCAGCCCGAAGCAGGTGCCCGCCGCGGTCGCCAGCAGGACGCCACGGCGCAGCTGGTCGGCACTGCGCCGACCGGCCAGACCCAGGGCCGCCACCACGACGAGCCCGACACCGACCATGATCACGGCCCGATCGTCCTGCGGAGGTTGGGGGTCCAGGGGCCGCAGCATGCCGATGAAGAGCGCGAGCCCGGCCCAGGTGACGCCGGCCCAGCCGATCTCCCCCCGCGACGGCAGCCGGCGGTCGATCGCGGAGCGGGCGAAGACGGCGAAGACGATGCCGCTCAGGATGATCGGCTGCACCACCGTGAGGTCCCCGCGGCTCAACGCGAGGGCGTGCAGGCCGAAGGCGGTGGCACAGAGCAGGGCACCGATCACCCAGCCGGGTCGGCGGAGCAGGGTCGCCACCATCGCGCGCTTGGAGTCCGTCGGCGCCGAGCCGGCCGAGCGGTGTTGTAGCGAGCTGCCCACCGCGAACAGCGCGGCCGACGCCAGGGCGATCAGCACCACCACGTACACCTGTCGGCCTCCGTCCGCCGTGCCACCACGGCCCTGCTGCTTCCCGTTCCGGTCGCGGGAGGGCGCCGGTGGAGTATCTCCTACCCCTCCAAGACGTTGTCGGTCACGCGGATGTCATGTGCGTCCGAGCGCCCGTGCCCGGGGGCCGGCCGCCCGCGCAGCCCTCAGCGCAGGAGATGCCGGACGGCGGCCGCGGCCACCGCCGGTCGGGTACGCCGACCGTGCGTGGCGCTCACCAGTGACTCCCCGACGAACAGCGTGAGCACCAGCAGACAACGGCCCTCCACGTCGGCGGGGTCATCGCAGAACTCGGCGAACAGCGGCCGCAGGTACGCCAGCCGGCGGTCGTCGACCCGGCGGACGCGTGCGGCGACCGCGGCGTTGCGGCGGGCCCAGTCGCGGACGGAGAGCTCGAGGGCCAGCAGGTCCTCGCCGGCGTTGGCCGCGGAGAACAGGCGCCGGAGCCGGGTCCGACCGTCGCCACCACCGCGGTCGGAGGACTCGATGGCGCGGTCGACCAGGGTCTCCTCCCAGGTGTCGAGCATGGCGTCCAGCAGCGTCTGGCGGTCGCGGAAGTGGTGGTAGAAGCCCCCCTTGGTCACCTGCAGGGCCGCGGCGACGGTCTCGACCCGGACGGCGTCCGGACCACCCGCCGCCAGCGCTCGCAGGCCCGCCTCGATCCAGGCGGCCTTGGTGGTGCGGAGATGGGCCGGCACGACCGCTCCTTTGCTGACAGCTCATCCCGTTGACCCGGGCCGATCCGTACTTTACCGTATGCATACGGCAGCGTACGGAAGGAGGCGACCGATGGTGCTCCCACCGGGTCAGCGCGCGGTGCAGGGTCTTCCCCGATTCGGGGTCGAGCTGGAGAGTGCGCCGCCGGTGCCACCCACCGACCTGGAGATCGAGATCAGCGGGCAGCTCGCCCGTCGGGTCTCCCTGCGACCCGACGACCTCGCGACCCTGCCCCGCCGGCGGTCAGAGTCCGCCCTCCACTGCGTGGCGGGGTGGTCCGCCGTGGGACTGGTCTGGGAGGGCGTGCCGTTCGCCGAGGTCTACCGGCTGCTGATCGAACCGGCCCTCGCCGACCGTGCCCGTGTCGGCTACCTCGTCTTCGTCGGTCTGGACGGCTACCGCTCGATCGTCACCGTCGAGGACGCCCTGGCCGATGGTGTGCTGATCGCCGATCGGCTCGACGGCCGGCCGCTGACCGCCGAGCACGGGGCCCCGGCGCGGCTGGTCAGCCCCGACCAGTACGGCTTCGTGAGCACCAAGTACCTGTGCCGCATCGAGCTGCACCCGTCCGAGCCGGTCAACCTGTACCACTCCCGGAAGAGCATCCAGCGCGCCCTGCGCACGGTCCGTCCGCATCGGCGGGCGCGGGTGTGGCGCGAGGAGCGCCACCGCTACGTGCCCTCCTGGCTCATCCGCCGGGTCTATCGCCGGTTGGTTCCGCTGCCCGCGCCGCCGGCGGGGGAGGCTGCATAGTCCGGGCCGTCGGTCGGGGCGACGTAGCCCTCCGGTCGTGCCAGAAGCCCACCGGCCGCCCGGGTCCGCGGAGGCGACCGCCCCGTCAGCCCGAGGTGGCGTCGAGGTGCTGCAGCAGGTCGTGCGCGGCGAGCTCGACGGCCTTGTGCCGCCACTCGGAGGCCCGGTAGACGCAGGCGATCAGGCCGCTGCGGTGCACCCGCCGGAAGTCGCCCACCACGAAGGCGTAGCGGGCCTTGGTCTCCTCGCCGGCGCCCTCGGTGAGTCCGAGGTGCCAGCGTCCGTACGCCGCCCAGTCGTGGCGGTCGAGGTAGGCGTTCTGGGTCTCCGCATCGGGCTGCACCTCGCCCCACTCGCTGCGCAGCACGTACTGGCGCTTGTCGATCAGGGTGCGGACGTACGCCACCGCTTCGTCGTTCACCGCGTACCGGGCCATGGTCCTCAGTGTGGCGCAGGGAGACCGCCACGACTCGCCGGGCGCCGGTCGTGCCGGTCGTGCCGGTCGTGCCGGTCGTGCCGGTCGTGCCGGTCGTGCCGGTCGTGCCGGTCGTGCCGGTCGGCGGAACCAGACTCGGGTGAACGTGAGGGAACGCCCACCCGAGGCCCTGCGGTCTCCCAGGTGAGCGTTCTCTTGAAACGTATCGAAGATCAGGCCGCAGCGCGACGGTTTCCTGAGGTTTCGGCAAGAATTTCGGCCGTCGTACGCCGAACCCGGGTCTCGGTGGGCCGGGACGCGAGTCGGTTCCGCGTGGCAGAGGGCTCGTGCCGCTCCTGTCGCAGGTGCCGCTTCACCGTGGACAGCGAGCACCCGAGCCGGCGGGCGATCCGCTCCAGGCTCTCGTCGGGGTGCGTCCGACGCAGGCGTACGACCTCGTCGTGGTCGACCGTCCGCTGACCCCCCACGACGCCGGCGAGGCTGTCGAAGTCCTCGGGCTCCACCTCGACGCCGAGCCGGTTGCGCACCTCGGCCCGCTGCCGTGCGGTGGTGCCGGCCACGAAACCGGCCACGTCGTAGTCCACGACGGCGCGGTAGAGGCAGGCGCTGATCAGGGGGCAGGAGGCACACACCTCGGTGGCCTCGGCGGCCAGGGTCGCGTACTGCCGGCGGACCCGGGCCGGCGCGCTGGAGGTCGGCTCGGACTCCAGCGCCGGGTCCAGGAACACCTCGGGGACATCGGCGCAGGCCGGGCGGTCACCGTCGGCGCGGCGCGGGCGGGCTCCGTCGGCACCGGCCGGGGAGCAGGCGGCGAGCCGGCTGACGGCGGTCGGTCGGGCGGCGCCGCCTGAACGGGCACTGGTGGCACGGGCGGACGTGTCGATGACGGGGACGGCGGGTCGGTCGACGACGACGGTCATGGCGATCTCCAAGGGTCTTCTCGGCGCTTACGGGGCGCGGATGAGACGTTCCCCCTGGTCGATCGGTTCCCTCCGCGCTACAGAAGTTCCGGGTCGGATCTTCTGCTGCTCCCGAGTCCGTTGACGGCGTGCTGATACATCGTCGGACGATCGAGTCGCTGTGACCTGGGTCTCACGGAGAACTGCCTTCGGGGCGGGTCCCGGACTCAGAGGTACATGCCGTTGGACCCGGTCCCCGGTGGCCCCGCCTGGGGGTCGGCGCCGCTCTGGCCGACGGGCAGCGCGCGTCGCATCTGCTCCAGCTGGGCGCGGGCAGCCATCTGCTGGGCGAACAACGCGGTCTGGATGCCGTGGAACAACCCCTCGAGCCACCCCACCAGCTGTGCCTGGGCGATCCGCAGCTCGGCGTCGGTCGGCGTGACGTCCTCACTGAACGGCAACGTGATCCGCTCCAGCTCCGCCACCAGCTCGGGTGCCAGCCCCTCCTTGAGCTCCTCGATGGAGGCCGCGTGGATGCTGCGCAGCCGCTGCCGGCTCGCGTCGTCCAGCGGCGCTGCCTTCACCTCGTCCAGCAGCTGCCGGATCATGTTCCCGATCCGCATCACCTTGGCCGGCTGCTCGACCATGTCGGTGACCGACTTCGACGCCTCAGCCGGGTCCTCGACGTCCGGGGCGGGCGGACCCTCCACGGCCATCGAGGTGGGAGTGACCACGTACACGCGGCCGTCGTCGGTGGTGCCGGCGATGCCCCGGGCGGCGGGGTCCTCGGCGGGCTGCTGCTGCTCGGTCATGCGGGCGATCCTAGGTCGGCGGAAGGACAGGGCCGGTGGGCACCCGAGCCGCCAGGCCGCAAGACGAGCGTTCACATCTGCTCGCGCGCCGCGCTCGACACGGACCGGCGCCGTACTTACGCTGCGATCAACATGGTTCGAGCCGGTCCACCGACCGGTTCTCAGATGGACGCCGCTGCAGCCGCCCGTCGCGATCCTGCGATGCCTCGGGAGTGGTTCGGCGCGCAACAAAGGAGTTGTGAGATGAGCGCACCCGAACGATTCGCCGAGTTCAACCGACGTCGTTTCCTCCAGGTTCTCGGTCTCGGAGCCGCCGCCGTCGGCAGCGCCCCGCTGCTGTCCGCGTGCAGCGGCGGCAGCTCGGGCCTGTCCGGGGACACCGGCGGCGGCGAGGGCGGCAAGCCGACGATCAACCAGTGGTACCACCAGTACGGCGAGGCCGGCACCCAGCAGGCCGTCGAGAAGTACGCCAAGGACTACCCCGATGCCGCCGTGAAGGTCCAGTGGACGCCGGGCGACTACACCAGCAAGCTGAACAGCGGTCTGCTGTCGACCTCGGGGCCGGACGTGTTCGAGTCCGGGGTCAACATCGACCAGGTCAAGAGCAAGCAGGTCGTCGAGCTGGACGACCTGATCGCCGACGTCCGCGACGACTACTCCGAAGCCGACCTGAAGTCGGCCACGGTCGACGGCAAGGTCTACGCCATCAAGATGGTCGACGACATGGGCGTCCTCTACTACCGCAAGAGCGTGCTGGAGAAGGCCGGGGTGCAGCCGCCGACGACGGTCGACGAGCTGATCGCCGCCTCGAAGGAGCTGAGCACCAAGGACCAGAAGGGTCTGTTCATCGGCAACGACGCCGGCGTCACGCCCTCCTTCGGCGGCGGGTCGCTGCTCGGCCCGATCCTGTGGACGGTCGGCTCGGACTTCCTCACCGACGACAACAAGCCGGGGTTCCTGACCGACGACGTCAAGCAGAGCTTCGCCAAGATGCGGGAGCTGTTCGAGACCAAGTCGATCCTGCTGGGCTCGCCGACCGACTGGTGGGACCCGTCCTCGTTCACCCAGGGTCTGGCCGCGATGCAGTGGTGCGGGCTCTGGGCCATGCCCGGCATCCAGAAGGCCCTGGGCGACGACTTCGGGGTGGTGGCCTGGCCGAAGTTCAGCAGCTCCGTCGGCACCCCGTCGACCTTCGCCGGCGGGTGGGGCGCGATGGTCAGCGCCAAGGCCAAGGACGTCGAGGCGGCCAAGGCGTTCGTCAAGTGGCTGTGGGTGGACAACTCCGAGGCCCAGGAGGACTTCAACCTCTCCTACGGCTTCCACATCCCGCCGCGCAAGTCGCTGGCCGCCAAGGCCGAGAAGCTGCAGTCCGGCCCCGCCGCCGACGCGCTGAAGATCTTCAACGAGTCCGCCGTCGCCGCGAACCCGGCCTGGACGCCGAAGATGAACAACGCGTACGCCGACGCCGCGACCGCCATCGTGCGCAAGGGCGGTGACATCGACAGCAACCTGGCCACCTGCGAGAAGGCGGTCAACGCCGAGCTGTCTCGTCTGTTCGGCTGAGCCGGCCGGCCATGACTGCCACCGCGAGCCCGGCGCGGGCGACCAGCACGACGGTCGCCCCGCGCCGGGGGTCCGGCCGGATCCGTGGCGCCACGGGCGCCTTCTGGGTCTTCGTCGGCCCCTTCCTGATCGGGCTCTTCGTCTTCGTCTACGTGCCGATCATCTGGTCGGTCGTGCTGAGCTTCAACCGGGCTCAGAACACGGTCACCCCGAACGACTTCGTGGGCTTGCAGAACTACATCGACCTGCTCCAGCCGGGCCCGTTCCTGGACAGCCTGATCACGTTCACCGTCTTCGCGGCGCTGATCGTGCCGATCACCTTCGCGCTGTCGCTGGGCCTGGCGCTGCTGCTCAACCAGGTCCGCTTCGCCCGCGCGTTCTTCCGGTCGGTGTTCTTCCTGCCCACCGCCTGCTCGTACGTCGTCGCCTCGCTGGTCTGGAAGCTGTCGATCTTCAACGGCGTCCGGTTCGGTCTGGCCAACACCGTGCTGGGCTGGTTCGGGATCGACAACGTCGCCTGGTTGGCCACCACCGACCCACCCTGGTACTGGCTGGTCATCGTCACCGCCCGGCTCTGGCTGCAGGTCGGGTTCTACATGATCTTGTTCCTGGCCGGTCTGCAGCGGATCAGCCCGGAGCTCTACGAGGCCGCCGAGGTGGACGGCGCCCGCCCGGGCTGGCAGACGTTCCGCTTCATCACGTTCCCGCAGCTGCGGGCCACCTCGGTCGCGGTGCTCCTGCTGCTGCTGATCGCGGCGTACCAGGCCTTCGACGAGTTCTTCAACCTGCTGGGCAACAGCTCCTTCGCCCGGCCGCCGCTGGTCTACCTGTACTACACCGCCCAGGGCAACCAGGACTACGGCCACGGCACGGCCGGGGCGGTCATCCTGGCGCTGCTGATCATGATCGTGACGCTGTTGCAGGGCAAGATCTTCGGCTTCGGGAAGGCCAACGAATGAGCACCGTCACCGACGTCGACGGCCCGGTCGACCTGGACCGCTCGCCCTACCGGTCCCGCCGAGGGCGTCGCCGCACCCCGCTGACGGTCCTCGGGGCGGTGCTGCGCACCCTCGCGCTGCTGATCGCGACGGTGCTGTTCCTCATCCCCTTCTACCTGATCGTCCGCAACGCCCTGTCCAGCGACCTGGACATCACGTCGGCGGACTGGTCGTTCTTCCCGAGCACGATCCAGTGGGGCAACTTCGAGGAGCTCTTCACCGACCCCTCGGTCAACATCCTGCGGAGTCTGGCCAACTCGGCGATCATCGCGGTGCTCCAGACCGCCGGGCAGCTGCTGCTCAGCGCGATGGCGGGCTACGGCCTGGCCCGGATCCCGTACAAGCACGCGACCAAGATCTTCTACGGCATCCTCGTCACCTTGATGATCCCGCCGGCGGTGACCTTCATCCCCAGCTTCATCATCGTCAGCCAGCTGCGGTGGGTCGACACGCTGCAGGGGATCATCGTCCCGGTGCTGTTCTCCGGCTTCACCACGTTCCTGTTCCGGCAGTACTTCCTGAACTTCCCCAAGGAGCTCGAGGAAGCGGCCCGGGTGGACGGTCTGGGCTACTTCGGCGCCTTCTGGCGGGTGGTGGTGCCCAACTCCGGCGCCTTCTTCGCCGCCATCGCGGTGATCACCTTCATCGCCAGCTGGAACGCGTTCCTGTGGCCGCTGGTGATCGGTCAGGACAGCTCGATGTGGACGGTTCAGGTGGCGCTGTCCACCTTCCTGACCGCCCAGACCATCAACCTGCACGAGCTCTTCCTCGCGGCCGCGGTGTCCATCGTGCCGCTGGTGCTGGTCTTCGTGTTCCTGCAGCGCTACCTGGTCCAGGGGGTCGCCGAGACCGGTATCAAGGGCTGAGCCACGGTCCGGGTCGGCACGCGAGGCCTGCTGGCGGGCGCCGCCCCGCCCGGTGGCGAAACTCGGTGGTGAAGTGTCCCCGCCCGCTCCTAGGGTGGTCGGGTCATGCATGATTTCCCGCCGGTCGTCCCGGAGTTCAACGCCACCGCCGCCTCCGACGGCTCGGCTCCCCGGAGCACGGCCGGTCCGCGCTCGGCCACCTTCGCCGACCCCGACACCCGTTCGCCCGCCCGCTACCTGGGGTGGCTGCTGCGGCAGCAGTGGCCGCTGCTCGTGGTGCTCTGCGTGCTGGCCATGCTGCAGTGGCTGCCCGGTGCGGTGGGTCCGTACCTGGTCGGACGGATCATCGACGAGGGCATCCTCGGCGGTGACCGTTCGGCGGTCTGGCGCTACGCCGCGGGCCTGCTCGGTCTGGCCCTGGTGGGGGTCGTGGCCGGCGTCCTCGGTCACACGCTGGTGGTCCGGTCCTGGCTGATCGCCATGTACGGGTCGATGCAGCTGGTCACCCGCAAGACCACCCAGATGGGTCACGTGCTGCCCCAGCGGGTGCCGACCGGCGAGGTGCTCAGCGTGGCCGGCGGCGACTCCGACCAGATGGGTGCCCTGACCGAGGTGCTGACCCGGGCGGTCGGCGCCCTGCTGGCGTACCTGGTGATCGCCGCCATCGTGCTGCGGACGTCGCTGGAGCTCGGTCTGGTCGTGCTCCTGACCGCCCCGCTGCTGGTGATCCTGGCCCTGCCGCTGCTCCGGCCGCTCGAGCGCCGCCAGGAGCGCGAACGCACCCGGCTGTCCGATCTGACCTCGCTGGCGACCGACATCGTCGCCGGGCTGCGGATCCTGCGGGGCATCGGCGGTGAGAGGACATTCGCCGGCAACTACGCGGAGCAGTCCCAGCTCACCCGGGCGGCGGCCGTCTCGGCCGGCCGCTGGCAGGCCGCCGTGGACGCCGCCAGCGTGCTGTTCTCCGGCATGTTCCTGGTCACGTTGACCGTGCTCGGCGCCCAGAAGGTGGCCGGCGGTGAGCTGCAGATCGGCCAGCTCGTGAGCTTCTTCGGGTACGCGGTGTTCATGGTCTGGCCCATCCAGACCTTCTTCGAGCTCGCCCAGAAGTGGGTCCGGGCCATCATCGCGGCCCGCAAGACGGTGGCCGTCATGGAGCAGCAGCCGCCGTGGCGGGAGCCCGCCGAGCGGCTGACCCTGCCGCGCGGCGCGGAGCTGACCGACCACGAGTCCGGCTTCGTGGCCCGGCCGGGTGAGTTCAGCATCGTGGTCTCGGCCACGCCGGAGGACTCGGCCGCCCTGGCGGACCGTCTCGGTCGCTATCTGCCGGCCGACCACGACCCGGTCAGCCTGGACATCGAGGACGGGCTCGGCCGGCGTGCGGCACGCCGGGCCCGGCAGCAGCGGCGGGAGGAGCGGGACCGGCTGAAGGCCCGCGACGCCGAGCTGGCCACCCGCCGGTGGGGCGTCACCCTCGGGTCGGTCGACCTGGCCGACGTGCCGATCGACGACGTCCGGAGCACCGTGCTGGTCAGCCACACGGCGGCCGCGGTGTTCGCCGGCACCCTGCAGGACACGGTCGACCCGGCCGGCCGGCTCAGCCGCGAGGAGGCCGAGCGGGCGCTGCTGACGGCCGCGGCCGAGGACGTGTTCGACCTGATGCCCGGGGGCTGGCAGGGCGTCATCGACGAGCGCGGCCGAGGTCTGTCCGGTGGGCAGCGCCAACGTCTCGTGCTGGCCCGTGCCCTGGCGGCCGACCCGGAGATCCTGGTGCTGGTCGAGCCAACGTCCGCGGTGGACGCGCACACCGAGGCCATGATCGCGGCCCGACTGCCGGAGCACCGGCGCGGCCGGACGACAGTGGCCATGACCGTGTCGCCGCTGATGCTGCACCACGCCGACCGGGTCGCGTTCCTGGAGGGCGGCACCGTCACCGACGTGGGCAGCCACGACGACCTGCTGACCCGCAACGCCGACTACCGACGGGTGGTCGTCCGCGCCTTCGACGACGACGCCGATGCCCCGAGCAACCACGAAGGACTCCTGTCATGACCGAGCTAGCCACCCGGCTCCCCGGGTCGGCCGAGACCTGGCGCGAGACACCTGCCGCTCCGCGGGTGCCGCCGTCGCTGGTGCCGCCGACCGGGGTCTCGGCCGGCGAGCGGCTGCGGGCCTGGCGCGGTCGGCACCTGGAGCGCGAACAGCGGGCGCGGAACACGTACGCGTCCTCCCGCAGTCCCGAGCGGGGGCTGCCGGTGGCGAGCACCCCGGTGGTGGTGGCCTTCCTGAAGGACCTGCTGCGGACCCGTCGTGGTCTGGTCGCGCTGTTGCTCGGGCTGCACGCCCTGGCCGCGGTGGCCGGACTGGTCGTGCCGCGGATCCTGGGCAACCTGGTCGACGAGGCCGCCGCCCCGGGCACCCCGGTGGCCCGGCTGACCTCGCTCGGGCTGGCCGTCGGTGCGGTCGTGGTGATGCAGGCGCTGCTCACCTTCGGCGCCCTGTTCACCTCGACGGTGCTCGGTCAGGACGTCCTGGCCAGTGCCCGTGAGCACATCGTGCGGACGGTGCTGCGACTGCCGCTCGGCCGGGTGGAGAGCGCAAGCTCCGGCGACCTGGTCACCCGGGTCACCCGGGACGTCTCGACGATGAGCGAGAGCGTCCGCTTCGGTCTGCCCGAGGTGGTGATCGCGGCGGTGACCACGGTGCTGACGCTGGTCGCCATGCTGCTCAACTCACCGCTGCTGACCCTGCCGCTGCTCGTGACCGCCCCCTTGCTGGTCGTCTCCGTGAGGCGCTACCTGGTCCGGGCGCCGAAGGGCTACATCACCGAGGGCTCGACGTACTCCACCATCAACACCACCCTGACCGAGACAGTGGAGGGGGCGCGCACGGTCGAGGCGTTCGGCCTGCAGCACACCCGGGTGACCGTCGGCGACGAGGACATCGCGGTCTCGGCGCAGGCCGAGCGCTACACCATGGCCCTGCGCAACATCCTGTTCTCCTTCATCGGCCTGGCCTACGACACCCCGCTGGTGATGGTGATGGTCCTCGGGGCGATCGGGTACGGCAACGGCTGGCTGACGATGGGTCAGATCACGGCGGCCACCTTGTACGTGCAGGCCATGGTCGAGCCGCTCGAGCGGCTGATCCGCAACCTGGACCGGCTGCAGGTCGGCGTCGCCTCGACGACCCGGCTGCTGGGCATCGCCGAAGTGCCGCAGGACCGGGTGGCCGGTGACGAGCGGCCGCACGGGACCCAGCTGGTGGGACGAGACCTGCGGTTCTCCTACCGGGAGGGTCACGAGGTGCTGCACGGGGTGTCGCTGGAGCTGACCCCGGGCGAGCGGCTGGCCATCGTGGGACCGAGCGGCTCGGGCAAGTCGACCCTCGGGCGGCTGCTGTCGGGGATCAACCCCCCGCAGTCGGGGCGGGCGACCGTCGGCGGCGTCGACCTGGTCGCCCTGCCGGTGGACCAGCTGCGGACCGAGGTCGCCCTGGTCACCCAGGAGCACCACGTGTTCTCCGGCACCATCCGGGACAACATCGTGCTGGCCCGGGAGGACTCCAGCGACGAGGCGGTGGCGGCGGCGCTGCGGGCGGTGGACGCGTACGACTGGGTGGACAAGCTGCCGAAGAAGCTGCGCACGGTGATCGGCGCCGGGAACCTCACCCTGACGCCGGCGCAGGCGCAGCAGATCGCGCTGGCCCGGTTGGTGGTGGCCGATCCGCACACCCTGGTGCTGGACGAGGCCACCTCGCTGATCGACCCGCGGACGGCCCGGCACCTGGAGGGGTCGATGGCCTCCCTGCTGGACGGTCGGACGGTGGTCGCCATCGCCCACCGCCTGCACACCGCGCACGACGCCGACCGGATCGCCGTGGTCATCGACGGCGACATCGCCGAGCTCGGCAGTCACGACGAGCTGGTCGCCGCTGACGGGGAGTACGCCGCCCTCTGGCGGGCCTGGACCAGCTGATCGCCGTTCGTGGACCGGCGATCGGTGCTCAGGCCTGGCCGGCGTCGAAGTAGGCGACCAGGTCCGGGTCGAGCTCCGGCACGACCCGAGTCGAGCCGTCACCCCGCAGCGACTCGGTGGCCACCACCCCGGCGGCGACGGCCTCCCGGGCGGCCACCGGAGAGGTCTCGGTGGGCTCGCCGGTGCGGACGAAACGGAGGAACTCCGCGACCATGACCGCATCGGCACCGCCGTGGCCCTCCGGTGTGCCGCCGATCTCGGTCTCGTCGTCCGGCCGGGCCCAGCTCGGGTGCCGGTGGTCCCAGACCGCGATCCGGCCGCCGGGTCCGTCGCCGAGGTTCTCCACCCGGCCGGCGTCGCCGATGACGGTGTAGCTGCGCCAGTAGTCCGGGGTGAAGTGGCACTGCGCGTACGAGGCCAGCACCCCGTTGTCCAGCTCCATCGTCATCAGCGACAGGTCCTCGACGTCGACGGTCGGGTTCAGGCCGGTCAGCGCGGTGGGGGGCCACCCGGTGGGGTCGTGCCAGTCGGTCATCCGGGCCCCGCCGGGCTCCCGGCGCGCGTCGATCTCGCCGTACACGGCCAGTCGTCCCATCGCCGAGGTCCGGCGCGTGTACCCCCCGGACAGCCAGTGGATGACGTCGAGGTCGTGCGCGCCCTTCTGCAGCAGCAGACCGGTCGAGTGCCGCCGGTCCGCGTGCCAGTCCCGGAAGTAGAAGTCGCCGCCGTGGCCGACGAAGTGGCGGCACCACACCGACCGGACCCGGCCGATCCGGCCGCTGGTGATCACGTCGCGGAGCTGGCGGACCACCGGCATGTGCCGCATGTTGTGGCCGACGTAGAGCCGGGTGAGGGTCCGGTGCGCGGTGGCCAGCACGTCGTCGCAGTCGGCGATGCTGGTGGCCAGCGGCTTCTCGCAGAACACCGGCAGCCCGGCTTCCAGGGCCGCGACGGCGACGTCGTGGTGGGTGTCGTCGGGACTGAGCACCATCACCGCCTCGACGCCGGAGGCGAGCAGCTCGTCCAGCGACTCGGCCAGCCGCACCGAACCGCCCAGTGCGCTCCGCGCGTCGTGGCGACCCCGCTCGCTCGGGTCCAGCACAGCGGTCACGTCGCCGAGACCGGAGTCGACCACGGTCCGGGCCAGCGACGCCCGCAGCCCGAAGCCGACGACACCGACGCGTACGGGCGCGGTCACGGCTTGCTGACGGTGAGGACGACCTTGCCGAGGTTGTCGCCCGACTCCAGGTGGGAGTGGGCGGACACGACGTCGGCCAGGGAGAAGCGGGACTGCGGGGCGGGGGCGATCGAGCCGTCGCCGACCAGCGGCCAGACCGCCTCCTCGACCCGGCGGCAGATGGCCGACTTCTCCTGGACCGGCCGGCTCCGCAGGGTGGTCGCGATCACCCGCCCGCGGACGGTCAGCAGCCTGCCCAGGTCGAGGGTGCCCTGCCGGCCACCCTGCAGCCCGATGACGACCAGCCGACCGCCGGTGGCCAGCAACCCGACGTGCTCGCCCAGGTAGGTCGCACCCATCACGTCCAGGATGACGTCGACCCCGCGCCGGTTGGACAGGTCGCGGACCGCGGCGATCCAGTCGTGGCGGTAGGAGATGGCGAGGTCGGCGCCGATCGACCGGCAGTAGGCGAGCTTGTCCGGGCTGCCGGCCGTGGTCGCCACGGTCGCTCCGAGCGCCTTGGCGTACTGCACCGCCATCGAGCCGATGCCACCGGCGCCGCCGTGGATCAGCACCACGTCGCCCTCGCCCACGTCGGCGATGTCGAAGTTGGACACGACCGTCGCGGCGACCTCGACCAGGCCGGCGGCGGTGATGAGGTCAACCCCGTCCGGTACCGAGAGCAGCTGGCCCACCGGCACCACGACGTGCTCGGCGTAACCGCCCGAGGCGAGCAGGGCCAGACACGGGTCCCCCACCGTCCAGCGGCCGTCGGTGGTGTCCGGCCCGAGGGCGCTGATGTACCCGGAGCACTCCATCCCGAGCACGTCGTCGGCGCCGGGGGGCGGGGGATAGTGGCCCTGGCGCTGGAGCAGGTCGGCGCGGTTGATCCCGGCGGCGACCACCCGGACCAGCGCCTCGCCGGCCCCCGGCACGGGCACCGCCCGATCGGTCAGAACGAGCCGGTCGGGCCCGCCGGGCTCGGGGACGGTGACAGCCTGCATGCCCGCCAGCGTGCCACACGGACCCGGTCGACCGGAGACGCCGCGTCCTGCGTGGCGTACGCCTCGACTGGTGCTTCCGGGCCGCTTCCGGGCGTGGTGAAGCCGCCCGAACTCACCTCTCGGCGAGCCGGCTCGGCGGCGTACGACCTCGTGACGACCACTAGGATGACGGCGACCCCGGGCGAGGTCGCATAGTGGACTAGTGCAGCCGCCTTGAAAGCGGCCGAGCGGCTCAACACCGTTCCGTGGGTTCGAATCCCACCCTCGCCGCCCGATCGCAGAGACCGACCTGCCGACCCACCACTCCGACCCACCACCTTCCGACGATGCGAGGACACCCCAGGTGAGCAACCCGGCGCTACGCCCCGAGGACCACCAGCGCTTCGTGCTGCGGTCGACCCCACCGCTGCGGGCCTACCTGCTGGCGGCGATCGGCTCGATGGTCGGGGCGGTGCTGATCGTGGGCTGGCAGTCCGGCTGGCCCCTCGCCCTCGGGGTGGTCGGGATCGTGCTCGCCACCGTGGCGCTGCTGCTGGCGCTGGCCGCCACCGTGCTCACCCGGCGCTTCCAGACCACGCTGCTGGTGGCCCGCGACACCTTGACCCTGGTCTCCGGTCGCCGGCGCACCGTCTTCAGCTGGCGCGACATCGCCGAGATCAACGTCGTCGGGGCGCGTCTGGTGGTCACCCCGATCGACCAGAGCCGGCCCACTGTCGCGTACGTCAACCCGCGCCAGGTCGAGCAACCATCGTTCCGGGCGCTCGCGATGCTGCTGGCCGAGCGGTTGGACGCCAGCCGCGGCTACCGGGTGGACTAGTCCGGGGCCTTGGCTCAGCGCGCCGGCTGGGCCGTGGCCGCGACCGACGGCTGGTAGGCGCACGAGTCGGCGACGTCCTCGCTGGCCTTGCCGTCTCCCGACGAGGCGGGTTTGGTGGACTTCTTCTTGCTCGACGACGGCGACGGCGAGGGGGCCTCGGTCCTGGTCTCCTTGAGCGCCGACTTGACCCGCTTCCGCATCAGGGCGAAGTCGGGGTTCGGGCTGGAGAAGCCGTCGACGCCGTGCTTGAAGACGACGCTGCGGACGTTGCCGTCCTTGACCCGCAGGGACAGGTCGACCATCAGCGGCAGCACCTCCCGCGGCATGTCGGTCTTCACGATGTCCTTGCCGGCCTTGGCGATGTCCTCGTAGCGGGCCAGCATGTTCGCGGGGTTAGCCTGCTTGATCACCGCGTCGATCACGCACCGCTGGCGGTCCATCCGGGCGAAGTCGTCGGAGCCGTAGCGGCCGCGGGCGTACCACAGGGCCTCGCGCCCCTTCAGGTGCTGGTTCGGGCCGGGCTTCAGGTACTCGTCCGGCGGGCGGCCGAGGTCGGTGTTGCCGCCGATCGGGATGTAGGTGTTGATGTTGACCGTGATCCCGCCGAGGGCGTTGACCATCTTCTCGAAGCCCGCGAGGTTGATCTCGACGTAGTAGTCGATGTCCAACCCGGTGGCCGCTCCCACGGACAGCTTCATCACGTCGGCGCCGAGGTTGTCGGTCTCCCCGAGGAGGTCCTCGGGGATCCGCGCGGGGACGTTGTCGTACATCGCGTTGAGGAAGTACTCCGGGTTGTTCCCGTCCCCGTCGGTGAAGCCGTTCGGGTAGTACTTGCGCAGCGGTGAGTCGGAGGGGAACGGCATCCGCCCGGTGTTGCGGGGCAGGCTGACCAGCGTCGTGTTGCCGGTCCTGGTGTCGATGCTGGCCACGATCACGGTGTCGGTGCGGGTCCCGGTCCGGCCCTTGCCGGCGTCGCCGCCGAGCAACAGCAGGTTCAACCGCGGCTTCTTCTCCCACGGGTCCGCCGACGGCTGGGGGTCGCCGGGCTCCGCTTGGGGGTCCCAGCCGTTGGGGCGGGTGGCGGACTTGGTGTCCTTCTCGCTCTTGAACACCGAGCTCACCAGGGCGGCCTGGTCGTAGCTGTAGCGCGCCGCCACCGCCATCGGCGCGGCCACCGCGAAAGCCAGGACGCCGACGAGCGCCCCGCCGATGAGCCGCTGCGGGCGGGTGGGGTTGCCGCGGAGTGCGAGGTGGGTGGCGACCACGACACCGACCCAGGCCACGGCGGTGATCGCGAGAGCCACCGCCAGACCGTTCAGCATGGACGGTTGGACCGCCATGGCGGCCACGGCCTGCGGATCGCTGATGGCCCAGCCCGCCAGGACGATCACGGCCCCGACGAAGACCGCGAGCACGATGCCACCGGCGACGCGGCGCTTGGCGGCGATCAGTCCGAGTCCCGGGATGAGCGTCCCGGCGACGGTGAACGCCACGGTGCGGCGGAAGTGGGGATCGGTGTCGGCCCGACGCGGACCTCGGCCGGTACGCCCCCCGACCGGCTGCTCGTCGGACATCCACCCTCCCCACTCGCTGTGGGCAGGCGCGTGAAGGCCAGCCCTTGGTCTCATTGCGTGTCGCTGCACCGCGGTCTGGGCGGTGTCTGATAACGAGGCGCGGAGCAACTGTACGTGGAACGGGGACACCGGCACCACGTGAAGTGTTCATCGAGGGTTCACGCTTTGCCCCGGTCGACGCGCGCCGGTACTCTTGCCGGGCGGTTCTGCGGGTCGTCCTCGAGGTCAGTCAGCCTTGGTGGACCCACAGGTCGTACGCATTGGGGAGGCGTCGCCTAGTCCGGTCTATGGCGCCCGCCTGCTAAGCGGGTTTGGGTCTTAAAGCCCATCGCGGGTTCAAATCCCGCCGCCTCCGCCATCGTGCAGCACTCGCCCGGGTCGATCACGGCCCGGGCGAGTGTCGTCTCCCGGACGTCCAAGGCAGGGGAACGGCAGCTGCACCGTCTGACCGCAGCTGCACCGGCTGTAGCGGGTGCAGCTGCTTCCGGAGGGTGCGCGTCGGCGGAGGGGGTGCGGCTGCGCTAGTGGAGGGCCGGCACGATCAGGTAGATGCCGAACAGCACCACCAGGCCGGCGAGACCGAGCAGGCCGTAGCCGGTGGTCCGGACCCCGACCGAGCGGTGCGACTGGTTGGCCGCGACGGTGGCCTGCGAGACCAGCCGGATGCCGGCCGACAGCAGCACGGTGAACACCAGGGTGGCCACGACCGCGACGACGGCGACGATGCCGAGGGCGGCCCAGTCGATCTTCATCAGGCGACGCTCTTCTGCTTCTTGCGCTTGTGCTTGGACTTGCTCCCGGACAGCCGGGGGTCGTCGGGGTAGGTCTGCGGGGCCGCGGACGCCAGGACCATCACCTCGGCGCTGTCGGTCACGTTGCGGTGGGTGATCTGGTTCCGGCGCGAGATCAGCCAGATGACGGTGCAGGCCGCGGCCAGCAGGACGAGCAACGCGATCACCCCGGGGACGCCGTGACCGGACAGCAGAGCCGCCAGACCGCCGACCAGGGCGGCGCCGGGCAGGGTCAGCAGCCAGGCCACCCCCATCCGGCGGGCGACGCTCCAGCGGACCTCGGCACCCCGGCGACCCAGCCCCGAGCCGACGATGCTGCCGGTGGCGACGTGGGTGGTGGACAGACCGAAGCCGAGGTGGGCCGACGCGAGGATCGTGGCCGTCGTGGCGGCGCCCGAGGCAGCCCCCTGCGGTGTCTCGATCTCGACGATGCCCTTGCCCATGGTCCGCATGATCCGCCAGCCACCCGAGTAGGTGCCCAGTCCGATGGCCAACCCGGCGGCGAGCACCACCCACCAGTGCGGCCCGGTGCCCGAGGCCTGGAAGCCGGACACGATCAGGACCAGCGTGATGACCCCCATCGTCTTCTGGCCGTCGGAGGTGCCGTGCGCCAGCGCGACGAGGGACGCGGTGAACGCCTGCCCGTACTTGAAGCCGGTCTCGCTGTACTTGCTGGGGGTGCGCCGGGTGATCCGGTACGCCAGCGCGGTGGCCGCGGCGGCGGCCAACCCGGCCACGGTGGGCGCGACGAGGGCCGGCAGCAGGACCTTGGACACGATCACCGAGTAGTTCACGCTGGCCAGCCCGGCGCCGACGATGACGGAGCCGATCAGACCGCCGAACAGGGCGTGGGAGGAGCTGGACGGCAGCCCGAGCAACCAGGTGAGCAGGTTCCAGACGATCGCGCCGACGAGTCCGGCCAGCACGATGGGAGCGGTGACCAGCTTGTCGTCGAAGAACCCGCCGGAGATCGTCTTCGCCACCTCGGTGGACAGGCAGGCGCCGACCACGTTCAGCACGGCCGCGATGATCACTGCCGTCCGCGGCGTGAGCGCACCGGTGGCGATCGGCCCGGCCATCGCGTTGGCGCTGTCGTGGAACCCGTTGGTGAAGTCGAAGATCAACGCGACCACGATGACGGCGATCACCACGAACAGCAGGCTCACGTGTGTCCCATCTCGGAACGGCTGGGGTCCGGTGTCGGTGAACACCGGGCTACGACTCGACGGCTGGGCGTCGAACGTGGTCTGAACAATAGGTCACTCGATCCTCGAGTGCACGCGCCTCGATACCAGTGGGCAAGTGGTGTTGGCAAAGTGAGTTCGGTTACACGGTAAACGCCCGTACGGATCCGGACCGGCCGCCTCCCGGCTGTCCGACTTGGGCATGTTCGCCCCTTGACGCTAGGATTGGCGGTCGTTGCCGCGGCGCTGGTCGTCTCGTCAACGGGCACCCGTAGCTCAACGGATAGAGCATCTGACTACGGATCAGAAGGTTGGGAGTTCGAATCTCTCCGGGTGCGCCATACACCTCATCCAGTCGCCGGCCGTTTCGTCGCTGACCAGGCCGTCAGCAGGCGACTCCGTGCTAACGGCACCCCTGATTCCGGCTCGCTGGACTCGGCGACCGAATCCGACGCCCAGCAGACGAATTATCGCTACCGTGGGAATCAGCGCCGCCGACGCCGACGGGATCAACGTCAGGGACCTCGGAGGCGCCGGCGGCGTCTACAGCGTAAACAGCTTTTGTGTCCTGTGGCAGCCCTCAGCCAGCTGACGGATGCGAAGCAGCCGGGCCGAGGACGTGCGTGTCCTCGAGGCGTCTCGCAGGACGTGTGCCCGCCCGGCCGCGACCCGCGCCGCGATCGACGCCGGGCCTCGCCTCGACGCACAGCACTGGAGAGCTGCGCCGATCGATACACCGATCGGCCGACGCCCACCTGGGCAAGACGGGAGTCCTCTGTCCGCGTGACGCCGTCCTACCGGGGGACTTTCAGCCCTTATGCGGTGCAGCCGCGGCAGCCAGACTGGTGCCGGGCCGTTCGCGTCGCACAGCACCGCGCCAGATCCCACGAGGAGGACCCCTTGGCTCGCCGGACTACGACCAGTGCGGCGGCTCGCGCGCAAGCCGGGCCGCTGATGCGGGATCACCATGACCACTGACCAGCGAGTGCGCACCCTGACGGAGCCCGAGTGCCTCACGAGGCTAGAACGCTCGGTGATCGGACGCGTGGCGTGGAACACCGTCGACGGGCCGCAGATCCTGCCGGTCACGTACCGCGTCCACCACCGGGCGATCGTCTTCCGAACGTCTGCGCACGGGGCGCTGGCGGAGCTGGCTCGCCCGCGCAAGGCGGCCTTCGAGGTGGACGAGTACGACCTCATTGACCGAACAGGGTGGAGTGTGCTCGTGTCCGGGCACTCGGGTTCCGGTACACGGCCCGACGACTTGATCAGGTTGTGGTCTGAAGCCGACCCGGGGCCTTGGGCTGGTGGTACCCGCAATGTCTTCATCACCATCAGAATGGACGTGGTGACCGGGCGACTGGTCGGTCCCTGACCTCCGCGGGTGCGCTGGGCGGGGCAACGAGACGAGCCCTGCATGCTGGGGCAGTCATCTACTCGAGCAGCACTGTGCCGAGCGCTGCTGGACGCCACCGGGTGGTGCGGTCCGACACGAGTTGCTGACCACCACGGGAGTCGCTGAGAGGTCTTGCCGCCGACCTGGACGAACTCAACGACCAGGAGGTTCCGGCGGTCTGAAGGTCGCCCTGACCAGGTCTGGCGTTCCGTTCGGCGGGCAGCTTGGAGTCTCGCCGACCCATCAGGCGCACTTTCCCGGCCGCATCCACAAGGACGACCCCGACTTCGGCCGTTGGGGGCTGATCACCGAAGACACCGGCGCGGCTTGGCAGGCCCTTGGCAATGGCAGGTCCGTGATAGCCGATCGTCGGTGGATGTTGATGGACCGGTTGTCAGCGGTGTATGTCTGGGCAGCATCCACCTGATCCACCTGACAACGCAGCGATCAGTGCACCGTCGCGGAATGTCGTGCGTCAGCGAATGGGGCGCCCGCTGCTCCATCTGCTGCACGGACCTGGTCGATGAGCAAGTTCGCGGCGTATCCGTCTCGGAAGGTCGGATACTCGCTGTCGTCGGTGCCCTGGATGTCTGCGACGAGGTGAGCGACCAACTGATTCCACCCTGACTGGATCGGATCGTCGACAGTGGGGATCGCGACGTCGACCCATCGGTTGTCGTCGGCGATGAAGTGCTGGAGATGATTGAACCAGGGTTGGCCCTCCAGGTGCAGAGTTCCGGTCGAGCCGTAGACCGCCAGGTATCCAGGAGCCCGAGCACCGGTGAAGGCCGAGACTCGGAACAGCGCCGGGACCTCCCGTCCATCGGGCAGCTCCAGCCCCGTGATGACCGTCGCGGACAAGTCGGCGTCGTTCTCTCGCCATTCCCCCGCGGCTGCTTCGGCCGGGTCGATGGGATCCCATTCCCGGAAGTCGTGCACCGGCCGACCTACCGGAACCTCGGCAACCCCACGCTCGGTGCGCCCGGTCGCGGAGCGCGCGACCCCGCCCGTCACATACTGAGACTGCGCCAGAAAGTGCGTATAGGCGTTGAACAGCAACCCACCGCCGAGGTGCAAGCTGTGGATCCAGGAGTACGGATGCAGGGGTGACATCCCGAAGTGATCCACCACCTCGAGCTCCTGAACCTCACCGATACCCCCATCGACAATCAGGGCTCGGGCCTGGGGCAGTCCGGGTGCATACCGCGTCGTCGTCCCGTAGGCGTGCTTCACCCCTGCTCCTTCGACAGCGGTCAGCATGCGACGGCCCTCGTCGGCGTTGCGTCCCAATGGCTTCTCGCAGGCCACATGCGCTCCCCGTTCCGCTGCATACTCGACCATCCCGCAGTGCGGCTCCGCCGGTGTGGCCACGACGACGAGGTCGGGCGTGAGGTCGTCGATCGCGGACCGCCAGTCAGTGCGGACATCGGCGATCCCGAGTCGCACTCCCATCGCGTGGGCTGGTTCCGGGCTTCGTCCACACAGCGCCACCACGTCGACGTCCGCCTGACGGAGCGCGGTCACGTACCCCTCACCCGCCCAGCCGGTCCCGATCACGATCCCACGCAGCATCCTGAGGTCCTGCCTTCCCCGTTCGCGAACGCGTCCGGCGCCGGTTCAGCGCTGTCACCGAGTATGGCCAGGCAGATGACGGCTGTACATCAGCGATGTACAGCACCCGCCGCGTGCCCGGGTCACCGAGGCGAGCGCCATCCGGTGATGGTGCGGTTCACGTAGGTCGCGGTGCTGGTGACGACGTCGGTACTGGGGTCGAGGAGCCACTGCAGTCCGATGCCGTCCAGGATCGCGGTGACCAGCCGGACCTCGATCCCGATCTCGGCCGAGCTGAGGACAGCGACGTCGCCGGCGTCGACAGCGTGCTGGAGATGGCCGGCCAACGTGGCGAGGTTGTCGGTGTAGCGGCGCTGGATGAACGCGTGGGCGGGGTGGGTTGGGCTGGACGCCTCGGCGGCCATGGTGATGAAGAGCTCGAGCAGCCCCCGGTTGCTGACGTTGGCGGCCATCACGTCCGGCAGCCGGCGGAAGTAGTCGAGCCCCGTCACGTCGGTCAGCCGCGTCTCGACGGTGTGTCGGTCCCAGTCCTCCAGGACAGCCATCAGCAGGCCCTCCTTGCTGCCGAAGTGCTGGAGCAGGGAGGCGGGGGAGACGCCGATGCGGTCGGCGATGGTGCGGACGGATCCGCCGGCATAGCCGTACTCGGCGAAGACCGCGGTCGCGGCGCCGATGATCTGCTCGCGCCGCCGCACCCCGGTGCGGTAGGGCCCGCGGCGCTGGGTGTCGGGAGTCTCGCTCGACATCGACTCCTCCGCTCTCTCGGACTGGTTGACGGAATCTTATCAGTCGTTTACATTTGGCTGCAGTGAACGAACGTTCATGGTTCGACACTTCACAGGACGGAGTCGCGGATGGATCCGAGCACGACGTCACCTGGTCAGGTCGCCCTGGCCGGCGGTGGCCGCTTCCCCGCAGGCGTCGCCTCCCGCCGACGGCGGCTGCTTCGGCCGCCGGCCCCGCGCCACCGACTCGTCGTCCCACCCCAGGAAGGAAAACGCTGATGCAGTACGCCGTTCTCGGATCGACCGGGGTGAAGGTGTCCCGGATCTGCCTGGGCACCGCCACCTTCGGGGTCGCCCCGACCGCGCAGGACGCCGACCAGCTGGTCGGCGCCGCGATCGACCTCGGCATCAACTTCGTCGACACCGCCGACGTGTACGGCAACATGCCGGTCTTCGACCGGCCCGGTGCCCCGGCGGCCGCCGACCGTGAGCCGGCCGAGCAGATCCTCGGCCGTGCCCTCCGTGGCCGCCGCGAGGACATGATCGTCGCGACCAAGTCCAACGGCATCGTCGGCCGGGACATCAACGACCGGGGCCTGTCCCGCCGGCACATCATCCGTCAGGTCGAGACGAGCCTGCGTCGCCTGGAGACCGACTACATCGATCTCTACTACGCCCACGATCCCGACCCGGATACGCCGTTGGAGCAGACCCTGGCGGCCTACGACGACCTGATCCGCCAGGGCAAGATCCGTTACGTCGGTCTGTCCAACCACCCTGCCTGGCAGGTCACCCAGGCTCTGTGGATCGCCGACGACCGGCGGCTGCAGCCCCCGGTCGCCAGCCAGGTGAAGTACAACCTGATCGACCGCGCGGCCGAGCGGGAGCTCGGACCGGCCAGCGAGCGGTTCGGGCTGTCGATCATCCCGTACGCACCCCTGCACGGCGGCCTGCTGGCCGACCTCGGTGTGCTCGACCGGGAGGTGTCCGGCGACCAGCGCTTCGGCGCGGCGGGGTTCACCGACACCGAGATCGGCATCGCCCGCGAGGTCGACCGGCTCAGCCGTGACTGGGGGCTGACGGCGTACCAGGTGTCGCTGGCCTGGCTGCTGTCCCGGGCGGCTGTCTCGTCCGTCATCGTCGGCGCCGAGACCGTCGACGAGCTCAGCGCCAACGCCACCGCCGCCGACGTTCAGCTCGATACGGCACAGCTCGACGCGCTCACCGCCCTGGCGGCGGAGCCGGGAGCCTTCCACCACCGTGCCGGCGACGGCCCAGAACCGCCGGCCGCCGCGGGCTGACCCAGCGACGCCGTCCCCCAGAGCCCTGATCCGCCAGCCCTCATCTGCCAGCAGCACCAGCAAAGGAACACCGTCATGCCTCGAGCCGACCAGGCCACCCTCGATCTCCTGACCGACTACTTCCAGGCGATGGAGGTGAAGGACCTCGACCGCCTCGGGGCCTACTACGCCGAGGACATCACCCAGACCTTCGCGAACGCCCCCACCATCACCGGCCGCGCCACCGTGCTCGCCCGCATGGCCGACCTGCTCGGCCAGGTCACCTCGCTGGCGCACCCACTGACCAACGTCTGGCAGGAGGACGGCGGCGTGGTGATCTTCGAGGTCACCAGTGTCTGGCGCTTCCACGACGACACCGAGGTGAGCGTCAACGCCTGCTCGATCTTCACCGTCGCCGACGGGACGTTCACCGACCAACGCATCTACGTCGACAACGCGCCCGTCGACCGCTTCCTCGCCTGACACCACCCCGACACCCAGAAGGCACTGTCATGTCCCGCATCCTCATCACCGGCTCCGCCCAGGGCCTGGGCCACCACGCTGCCACCGCACTGATCGATGACGGCCACCAGGTCGTCGTCCACGCCCGCAGCACCCACCGGGCCGCCGACCTGTCCGACCTCACCGCCCGCGGGGCGGCCGTGGTCGTCGGCGATCTCGCCAGCCTCGAGCAGACCCGGTCCGTGGCCGACCAGGTCGACCGCCTCGGCCGGATGGACGCCGTCATCCACAACGCCGGTGTCTACGGCGACACCGACCGCCATCCGAGCCCGGAAGACCACCCCCGGGTGCTGACGGTCAACACCCTTGCCCCGTACCTGCTGACGGGACTGATTCAGCGACCGGCCCGGCTGATCTACCTGACCAGCGACATGCACGCCAGCGGTGACGACAGCCTCGACGACCTCACCTGGAGCAGCCGACGCTGGAACGGCACCCAGGCCTACTGCGACAGCAAGCTGTTCGTCACCACCCTCGCGCTCGCCGTCGCCCGCCGCTGGCCCGACGTGATCAGCCACGCCGTCGACCCCGGCTGGGTGCCCACGAGGATGGGCGGTCCCGGCGCCAGCGACGACCTGGAGCAGGGCCACCTCACCCAGACCTGGCTCGCCACCACCGACGACCCCGAGGCCCAGCGGTCCGGGCAGGTGTGGAAGCACCGCCGACCGACCGAGGTGGCGGCCGCCGCCCAGGACGTCACCTTCCAGGACCGCCTCCTCGACCAGCTCGCCGACATCACCAGTTGCCGACTGACCGAGGCTCGCAGGTCCTGACCGTCGCGTGCCCGACCCGGCAGCTGCGCCAGCTCGAGGGCCCGGGCCCGCCGTCAGCGGGATCTGGGGGCGCGCGGCAGTGGTCAGGTGATGTCGAGGCTGGACCCCACATCCGGGTGGTCGGTGAAGTACCCGTCCATGCCGGCCGCGAGGAAGGTCCGGATCTCGCCGGCCAGGTCGCCGGGGGCGGTCGGATCAGGTCCGCTGCGGAACTCGGTGGGCAGGAAGGTGTTCTCCCGGCGGAAGGTCCAGCCGACCACGGTCAGCCCGGCGGCGTGTGCGTTGCCGATCACCGGTGTGGGCGAGGTGAGGCGACCCGTCGTATCGCGGGGAATCATGACGTCCTTGCACAGGCCCACCACGTCGGCGTAGGTGGCGATCGTGCGCAGTCCGGCCGCCGAGGCCAGGTCGGCGTAGGTGCGGGGGTCGCCTGCGGAGCGCAGATCGTAAGGGGCTCCAGCGCAGTCGATCAGCTGCGCCAACGGAACCTGCGTGCGACGGTCCAGGCGCTGCAGGTTTCCCGTCTCGAAGCTCTGGATGATCACCGGCGCGTGGCGACGGTTGAGGTTCGCGGCGGTGAGCGCACGGAGCAGCGGCCCTTCGATCGGGTGGTTGATCGAGGCGAAGTAGCTGGGGTGCTTGGTCTCCGGCGCCACCCCGACCGGATGCCCGCTGCAGGTGCGTGAGTGGCGGGCCAGGTCGAGGACCTCGGCCAGGGTCGGGATGACGTACCTGCCGTTGAAGGCGGTGTTGGCCGGGCGCACCTGCGGCAGCCGCTCCTTCGCGCGGAGGGTACGGAGCTCGGCGAGGGTGAAGTCCTCGGTGAACCAGCCGGTGACGGTGGTGCCGTCGATGCTCTTGGTGGATCGCCGGTCTGCGAACTCGGGGTGGGCCGCCACATCGGTGGTGCCGCCGATCTCGTTCTCGTGCCGGGCCACGGGGATGTCGTCCCGGGTCATCACGACGTCGGGCTCGATCGCGTCGGCGCACTGGCGGATCGCCAGGGCGTAGGAGGCGAGGGTGTGCTCGGGGCGGTAGCCGCTGGCGCCCCGGTGGGCGATGACGGTGTGCCCGGACTCGGTGGCGGGGATGGTGGCGTCGGGATCGATGATGATCATCTCGGTGTCATCGGGGGTGCCGGGTCGGCGGGTCGCATTCCCGGGGTAGTTGTTGTCGTTCGCGATCATCAACCGCCCGTCGGCCAACGCCACCAGGGTCTCGACCGACTGGAACCCGAAGCTGAACGGGTCGCCGGTGCCCCAGCCGCCGTCGGCGCCGACGCCACGCGGGTTGTCGAGCTTGAGCAGGTCGACGACGAGGGTCTTGGCCAGCATGGTGGAGCGATCGGTGCGGCCGAGGTTCACCCGGTAGACGCGTTTGGTCACCGCGGCCTCCCCGTCGAAGTCGTCGCGCTCGAGAACCAGCAGCGTGCGGCCGTCGATGACCTGCGCATCGGCGACCAGGTTGGCGTCGGTGTCGACCCGGTAGTCCCAACGGCGGCCGCTGTAGCGCCCCTCCCGGGTGTCGAACTCCGCGATCACCCGGCGACGTGGGTCGCGGTCACCGACCAGCGCCTTCTCCAGGATCGGGTACAGGTAGCGCCCGTTGCGAGACAGGGCGGTCGCCTCGAACCCCCCGCTGGCCTGGGTCCGGGGTGTCGTCCCACCGAGCAGAGGATTCTGTGGGGACTTGCCCAACGGGGACGGGACCGGTCGGGACAGGACCCGCCCCTGCGGGTCGACGTGCAGCAGGAACGGCCCGAACTCCTCACCGATCCAGAAGCTGCCGTCGGAGGCCCGCTGCAGGGACTCGATGTCGAAGTCGCCGCCGGTCAGCAGCCGCTGCCGACCGGCTTCCCGCACGATCGGGAAGGTGATCTCGTGGTTCGGATCGGACAACGTGATGAAGCGGATGACCTGGATGCTGCCGGCACCCGCGCCACGATCCCAGCGGGGACGGACGAGGTAGAGGCGGAGCAGGAAGTCGGTCGAGTTCGCTTTGGTGCCGAACCCGTTGTCGGGCATGGCCCAGAAGGTCCCGTCCGGGTTGGCCACGGCCGCGGAGAAGCCGGGGATGACCTGACCGTTGAAGGGACCGGTACGTCCGTTGGCCGGTGTGGCCTGAGCGCCGGAGCGCGGGCCGGGCGCCAGATGGTCAGCGGAGAGCGTCGCGCGGGCGAGCAGTCGCGGCGCTGTCACTCGGCCGGTCGGCGGCTCGGCGGCTGCCGGGCGGGCCGGCGCGAGGGCCAGGACCAGGGAGATCGCGAGCAGGGCCAGGGACAGCCTCACCACGGCGGATCCGTGGCGGGGTGTCGGGGGAGAGGGAATGGCCGTCATCGATGCTCCTGAGGGTCTGGTCGGCCCTGGAGGCCGCAGCGCGCCTCACAGGCAAGAACGGCTGAGCGACGGGAGGGAGCGATGAACGGAGACACCGGATGAGCGACCGGTGAACTCTTCACCTGGCTGTTCCTGGTCCCACCTCGCACGCGGATCCTCAGGCGGGGTGGACAGGGCGGACTTCTCCGGCACCAGATCGTCTCCACTTCCTGGGGTCGGCTCACCCCGGTGCCGAAGTCACACCACCCATCCCACGGGCGGGATGTCATGATGACGCGGTGTGCGAGGGACGAGCGGAGCAGGCGGCCCACCTTCCCCCCGCGAGCCGGCGATGAACCGCGACGAGGTGCTCGAGGCCCTGAGATCCACCAGGGTCTTCAGGCGCCTGGAGCCCAGCGCCCTCGAGGAGCTGGCCGCCGTGTGCACGGCGCGAAGCTTCCGACGTGATCAGTTCCTCTGGTACCAGGGTGACCCCGGAGACCATCTCGCGGTCGTCGCCGACGGTCTGGTCAAGATCACCGTCGCCTCGGAGCGGGGCGACGAGATGGTGCTGGCCACTCTGGGGGCCGGCGAGGTGCTGGGCGAGCTGTCGGTGATCGACCAGGGTCCCCGGTCGGCGTCGGCGGTCGCGGTGCAGTCCACCACCGCTCTGGTGATCAACCGGGCCGCCCTGCTCAGCGCGATGCAGCGCAGCCCGGCCCTGCTGGATTCTTTGCTGCACACGCTCGGCGCGATGCTGCGCCGGCTCACCGAGCAGACCACCGATCTGGTCTTCCTCGATCTGGGCGGTCGGATCGCCAAGCTGCTGGTCCAGCGGGCCGAGCACCAGTCCGACGACCCGGGGCGGCGGCTCGCGGTCGACCTGCACCTGACCCAGACCGAGCTGGCGCAGATGGTGGGCGCCTCCCGTCCGGCCGTCAACCGGGTGCTGCAGAGCCTGGTCGGTCGCGGTGTGATCCGGGTGGACGGGCGCACCATCGAGATCGTGGACGCTCCGGCGCTGCGTCGGCGCGCGGGGCTGTGACTCCGGAGCAAAGACGAGTCGGGGACCCGCTCAGTCCGTGCGGCTGACCAGGTAGTCGATGAGCTCGCGCAGGAAGTCCAGGGCCGGCGACGGGGGGACGTCCGCGAAGGCGGTCCCGAGCGACTCCTGGGCGGCCGTGGCCAGGACGGCGGCGAAGCGTTCGGCGTACGCGAGGCTGCCGGCCGCGCTCATCAGCGTGAGCAGCTGGTCCTGGTCGGCCGGACTCCGGTCGTCCGGCTCCCGGTTCAGGTAGTCGACCACCCAGGCCCGCTCGGCCGGGTCGGCCACCGACAGCAGGTGGATCAGGACGAGGGTGCGCTTGCCCTCCACCACGTCGCTGCGCGGCGTCTTGCCGGTCTGCCCACCCGGAGCAAGATCGAGCAGGTCGTCGCGGATCTGGAAGGCGCAGCCGGCCAGGAAGCCGAGCCGGTCCAGGGCGGCCGGCTCCGGCCGCCAGCGCCCCAGCTGCGCCCCGATCCGGAGCGGCGCCATCGTGGTGTACCAGCAGGTCTTCCGACCGACCAGCTCCAGGTAGTCCGACGGCGTCAGGTCGACCACCGCGTGTCGTCGCCAGCCGAGCTCGAGCGCCTGCCCCTCGGTGGTCTGCCGGATCGCCAGCCGCAGCTCGGCCAGCACCTCGCGCGACCGGTAGCGCGGGAAGGCGGTCGACGTCAGCGGTCGTACGGCCAGGTTGGCCAACGCGTCGCCGGCGTTGACCGCCAGCGCCACCCCGTGCAGCTCGTGCAGGGTCGGCCGACCGCGGCGCAGCCGGCTGTGGTCCTCGACGTCGTCGTGGATCAAAAAGGCGGTGTGCAGCAGCTCCAGCGCCGCCGCGGCCGGCAGGGCGGTGCGGGTGGCAGCTCCACAGGCGTCGGCGGCGGCCAGCAGCAGACCGGGGCGGAGTCCCTTTCCCTTGCGCGCGGTGTAGTCGCGGACCAGGTCGTAGAGGTAGTCGGCCGGCTCGCCACCGGCGATGGCCTCCGCCATCGCGGTCCGGGTGAGCTCGGCGTACTGGCGCAGCGTCTCGGTCATCGCCGCGCTCACGTGACCACGACCGTGATCGGCAGCACGGCGTCCGCGACCCCGTACGCCAGCACCAGGCCGTCGTAGCGACCGGGGCGGGCCCCGGCCGGCACCGGGAGACGCAGCAGGGTGGACGTGACCGCGCCGGACACGGTGACCTCGGGCGGGGTGAACGCGGCCACGCCACCGGGCAGCGGATCGCCGACACCCCGCTGCAGGTCACCCAGCCGGAAGCGCAGCACGCCGGTGTCGAGCTCACCGAGCGGGTGGATCCAGATCCTCACCTCGCCGAGGGCGCCGGCCCGTACGGTGACGGTCAGCGCCTCACCCGCAGGCGTCGGCGTGCCCGGAGCCGCGTCGTCGACCGACGAGTCCGGCGCGACCGGGCGATCCAGGCCGACCGGGCGATCCAGGCCGACCGGGCGATCCAGGCCGATCAGGCGATCCAGGGGCAGCTCCGCGAACCCGGCGACCAGCTCCGTGACGCGGTCGCCGACCCACCGGACCGCGTCGACCGGTTCCAGCTCCGGCGGCATCTCCTCCAGCTGCGGTGGGACCCCGGTCATCACCCTGTCGAAGGCCAGCGCCGCGATCCGCCGAGCCTCGGCGGCGAAGGCGGCGTCGGTCGCGGCAGGATGGTCCGGACTCACCCGCCGACCCCGTACCAGCTCCCGCTGATCCCGGCCATCAGCTGGTCGCCGAGGATCGTGTTGGCCGCTTCCAGACCACTCATGGTGGCCGCCTCGATGCAGCCGGCGTTGAGTCCGCAGTTGGTCCAGTCGCCCGCGAGCACCAGGTGGTCGTAACCGGACTCGTCCACCCGCAGACGGTGTCGCTGGCTGCCCGGCAGCGACTGGACGTAGCGCTGCGAGCCCGCCGCGTTGGCCCGGACGTACTGACCGGCCAACCGGTCCGGACCGGTGCCGAGGGAGCCGTCTCCGTCCACCAGCTGCTCCCAGGCGAACCCGTCCGGCCCGGCGGCGCGTGGCCAGAAGTGAGCGGCGTGATCATCGAGGAACCGGGTGGCGTTCGCCGTCACCACCGCCTGCGGGTCGGCGTCAGGGTCCTCCAGCCGCAGCGACCCGCAGAAGTAGCCCAGGGTGGCGGGACGGTCCTCGGAGGGCCACCGCTCCTGGGGCAGCAGGTGGGTCATCGAGGCGTACGTGTCGAACGGTGGCGCGTAGCCGCTGACCGTCGACGCCGGGAAGTCCCAGCCCAGCTGGGCTTCCGTGGACCGCAGCCACAGCTGCAGGGACTGGGTGGCGACCGTGGCCACGTTGTCGATCATGGACCGCCACCGGGGGGAGTCCGCGACCAGCTCGGCACACGGCTCGGCCAGGGAACCGATCGACGCGGCCAGGACGATGGTGTCCACGTCGGTGCCGACCTCCAGCTCCAGCACCTCCGAGCCCGGCTGCAGCTGGGTGAGATCGGGTTCGGAGCGGAAGCACGGCAGGTCGTCGACCATGATCAACGGGTCGTAGTCGGCCTCGTCCGCAGCGGTCGCGGTCCGGGTGAGGGTCATGGACGCGACCCCCCGGTGATCATCATCGAGCCTGAGCCGATCGAGCCGGTGGAAGAACGCGAACCGTACGCCACGACCGCGGAGTGCCTGGTAGAGCGGGGCGAACACCACGTCGCCCATCCCGGCCCGCATGTGCCAGAACAGCGAGCCGCGGTAGTCGAAGAAGAACTTGCCGGCCAGGAACAGACCCAGCCCGGCGCAGAACCGCGGCCGGTCGCGGTCGCCCTCGGCGTAGGCGAAGACCAGGTCGTACATCCCGCGGACGAGAGCGGACTCCAACGTCCCGGGCCGGGCACCGTGGCGGCGCAGCCAGCCGCGGAAGTCCTCGTCGTCGATCGCGCCGAAGCCGCGCGGATCCAGCAGCAGCCGGTCGCGGACGATCCCCAGGCAGCAGGTGACCACGAGATCGACCAGATCGCCGAGCCGGCGCAGACTCGGGTCCCCCCGCCCGATCACCACCTCCAGGTCGACCCGCATCCGGTCCAGCTGCTCGGCGACGACGTCCAGGCTGCCGGCCGGCACCGCGGACCCGAGCAGCCGGATCCCCTCCACCGCCGCGATCACCACCGCGAACTGCGCCTGCTGCAGCAGGCCGCCCAGGTCGCCCGGTCGTCGTCGGGCCGCGCCGGGGGGCGAGGGCGGGCGGGGCGAGCCACTCAGTACGAGCGCCGGTGCCGCAGCGGCCTGCGCGGACCGGTCGTAGGCGCGCATCTCCAGCAGGGAGGCGGAGAAGTCGGCCAGCAGCCGCACGCCGCGTCGCAGGAACTCCCCGACCGATGCGGTGCCGCCGGGGATCCCGTCGTCGCCCGGCTCGCCGCTGGTGGTGCTGAAGGTCGCGACCCAGTGCTGCCAGCCGCGGCCCGTACGCTCCTCGACCCCCACCCGCCCGGCGGGGGAGAAGGCGTCCCGCCAGCCGCGGATCGGGCAGTCCGGGGCGGTCCGGTCCCGGTCCAGGTCCTGGTAGACCTCGCGCATCAGCCGGAAGGCGTTGTCGTAGTAGCCGAGCCAGACGTGCAGACCGTGCTCCTCGATCCGTCCGTGCGCCCCGCGTCCGCTGGCCCCCTTGCCGCCGAGCTGCCACCCCTGTTCGTAGACGGTGATCTCGGCCCCCGGACCCAGGGTCTCGGTCAGGCGCCAGGCCGCGGCCAGACCGGCCATGCCGCCACCGACGATCGCGATCCTGCGCGCGGCGGGGTCGGCGGTGGGCCCCCCGGTCATGCCGGCTGATCCCGTTGCGCCGGCCGGTCTCTCATGCGCGCTTGTCCGTCGCCTGCGCGTCTGGCGCCTGCGCGTCCGGCGCGAGCGCGTCCAGGGCGGCGCGGGCCCGGTCGGCGAACAGCGTCGCACCCTGCCGCTCCGCGACGGCCAGGGCCTCGCTCAGGTCGGCCCGGGCGGCAGCCTCGTCCCCCAGCATCCGACGGGCCTCCCCGCGACCGCGCAGGGTCTCGGCGATGTAGAAGCCGGCGCCGGTGGTCGAGGCGACGCCGAGGGACCGGTCGAAGTAGCCGACCGCGGTCGTGGCGTCGCCGGTGAGCAGGTGCGCGAAGCCGACCCCGGTGAACCAGTAGGGGGTCCACGAGTCGATGGCCACCACCTGGTGCCAGATCTCGACGGCCTGGACCAGCCCGGGGAGGCAGCTGACGTCGCCGAGCTGGACGGCGCTGAGCAGACACTGCATCTGCCCACTCAGGCTCCAGATCGCGAAGCCGTGCCGCTCGGCCACGGCGACCATCCGCTGGCCGACCTCGAGCGCCCCGGTCACGTCGCCGTCCATCCCGCGCGCCACCAGCAGCAGGCACTCGACGTAGCCGGCGCTGAACGGACCGATCGGGTACGGCAGCGACGCCGCCCGGGCCAGACCGGCCGCCGCGGTCCGCTCGGCAGCCGCCCGGTCGCCGAGTACCACCTGGGCTGGTGCGAGGTGGGCGAAGCCCGCGGACCGCGGGTCGTTGGGCAGCATCCACTCCGCCGGGACGTGCAGGTCGGCCGTCCAGCCGTTGTCCAGGGAGTCCTGGAGCGAGGCGGAGGCGGACCGGAAGTCGCCGCGGAAGAAGTCGACCACGCCCCGTCCCAGCGAGACCGTCGGGAACGGGGTGCCGCTCGACCGTCGGACGATGTCGCCGTTGATGGCCTCGGCCTGGGCGAAGTCGCCGCGGGCCACGTAGAAGGTCCAGAGGCGGACGAGCGAGGGCAGCACCTCGATGTCGCGCACCGACTCCTCGATCAGCTGCCGGCAGCGGGGGTAGTCCTCCGCCGTCTCGACCGCCGCGTAGCCGCGAGCGGTCACCGCGCTCAGGCTGCGCAGCTCCCGCACGGCCAGCTCGGTGCGGTCGCGGTCGAGTCCGGCGGGCAGGTGGTCGAGCAGGTCCAGCACGCTGGTGAGCCGTTCGACCGCTTCCTCGTGCGCACCCAGGGCCTGGTCGGCCTGCGCGATCCGGAGGTGCGCGCCGAGCGCGTCGACCACCCGTCCGGCCTGTTCGAGGTGGAAGGCGGCGGCCACGGTGGTGGCCCGCTGTCCGGCGTCCTCCCCGGAGGCCAGCAGATCGGCCACCACGCCGTGACGCTCCTTGAGCACGGTCCGACGCTGGGTCTCGTACGCGACCTCGCGGATCAGCTCGTGGCGGAACCGGAGCTGGGCGCCGGCCAGCTCCATCAGCCCCGCGTCCAGCAGCGTACGGAGCCGACGCTCGAACTCCGCCCCGTCGACCCCGACCGCCCGGTGCAGCAGGTCACGGTCGACCTCGCGTCCGATCACCGCGGCCAGCTGGGCCAGCTCCAGGTCCACCTCCGGCCGGGACAGCCGGGCGAGCAGCGGATCGCGCAGGGCGGGCGGGATCTGGTAGGCGCTGAACTGCAGCGACCGGTGCGGGATCCGTCCGGTGTCGGTCTCCTGAGCGGTCAGCAGCAGCTCCTCCAGGAAGAGCGGCACCCCGTCGCTGCGCTCCATCAGCTCACGACTGCGCTCCGGGCTGAGCTGGGCGGCACTGGGCGTCTGCCGGACCAGCTCCGCGGTCGCGGTCTCGTCGAGGGGGTCGAGCACGATCCGGCGGACCACGGTCTCGGCCCACGGTGGAACGAACCCGTCCCGGGCGGCGATGGTGATCCGCAGCCCGGGGAACGTCAGCAACACGGCGAGCAGGTCGAGGCTGGACTGGTCGGCCCACTGCACGTCGTCGACGAAGATCAACGTCGGCTCGGCGGCCGCGTGCCGGTGGACGAGCTGCGCCGCAGCCATCAGCGCCTGCCGACGGAGCCGGTCGGGTTGGACCTCGCTCGGCACCGACAGCCGGTCCAGGGGGATGTCGAAGACCGCGGCGAGGAAGGGCAGGTCGGCCGGATCGCCGGTCTCCGGTCCGCCGGGCAGCGAACCGACGGCGGTCCGGAGCTTGTCCAACCGCACCTCCGCCGGGTCGTCGGGCTCCATCCCGCACGCGCGCTCGAGCAGGCTCCGGAACGGGTGCAGACTGACGTTGCGCTGCATCCGCGAGCAGCTGCAGGGCAGCGGCACCAGTCCGAGGCGGCGCGCGGCCTCGAGGGTCAACCGGGTCTTGCCCATGCCGCCGGGTCCGATGACGCACACCGCCCGCGCCCCCACCGACTCGGCCGCGACCGGGCCCGCCGCAGGCGCCGCCGCCTCCTCCGGGGCCGACCCGGTGGGCGTCGGCGCCGTCGGTGGAGCCTCCCTCGCGCTGTCGACGACCGTGGGGGCGAGCCACTCCATGGCCGAGAACTCCGCCGTACGGTTGACGAACGGGCTGGTCCGGTCCTTCCAGGTCCGGCCCCGGGGAGCCGGCAGCACGGCCCGGACGGCGAACACCTCCACCGGTCGCGACACACCACGCAGGGGCTGCAGACCCAGGGACTCGGTCTCGAACCAGGGCCACACCAGGTCCTGGGTGGTGTCGCTGATCACCACGGTGTCGGGCTCGGCGAGCTGTTGGATCCGGGCGGCCTCGTTGGCGGTCGAGCCGGTGACGCCGTCAGCGACCACCACCAGGTCGGTGTGGACCGACACCCGCACCTGCAGCCGTGCGCCGTCCGGCCCGGGACCGCGGAGCTGCTGCACCCGCTCGACCATCCGCAGACCGCACAGCACGCCGCGGCGGGCGTCGTCCTCGTCCACCTGGGGATAGCCGAACAGCACGAGCATGCCGTCGCCGCGATGGTCGTCGATGTAGCCGTCCAGCTCGTCGACCACCTCCGCGCACGCGGCCCGGTAACGCTCGATGACGGCGGTGACCTCTTCGGGATCCTGTTGGTCGGCCAGCTCGGTGGACCCCACGAGATCGCAGAACAGCAGGGTCATCTGGCGACGCGTGGCGGCGCCGGCCAGCATGGCGGCCGCCTCGGCGTTGCCGGGGTCGAGGGCGGTGACGGCGCCCAGCAGCGACCGGGCCGTCTTCCAGTCGCCGGCGTCGCGCGCTTCGCGGGCGTCCGCCAGCAGATCGCCGAGTCGGCTCTCGATCCGCGAGCTAGGCATGGGAGACGGGCACTCAGACCTCGGGCGGCGGACCGTCGACGATGACCCGCAGGTTGGCCAGGGGCAGCGAGGGCTTGATCAGGTAGACCAGCCCGTCGTACGTGCCGGGCACCAGCGGCGACACCTCACCCTGCTCGATCGTCTCCAGCAGGTAGGAACGCGTCCCCGGCACCAGGGAGGTGCGCAGCCGCTTCGTGAGAACCGCGACGGCGTCCGCGGCGTCGACGGAGCCGTCGCTGGGGCTGCCGTTGAGCGCGATCTCCGCCGTCGCCGGGAGATCACCCTTGCGCTGCGGGATGACCGGGATGTGCACCGGGTCCTGCAGGGTGTGGCGGTCGGAGCCGGCGATGTGGTCGAAGAACAGGAACGCGGTCGGCAGGACCTGGACGTAGACCTCGCTCTGCGGCGGCTCGACCAGGGACAGCCAGACGTCCTCGGCGGTCTCCTGGGCCGCCACCATGGCCCGACCGGCGGCCGACGCGAGCTTGTCGGCGTCCATCGGGCCGGTCTGCAGACTGGCGGCGACGTCCTTCCAGAAGGTGAAGTTGCGTTGCACCACGCGTTCGCCGACGGCACCGAGACCTTCCATGTATCGGCCGACCCGGTCCCAGGCGGCCTGGGCCGCCTGCTGGTCGGCGCTCGCGCCGGTCTGGTCGCCCGCTCCTGGGTCGCTCGTCACTCGGGTCCGTCCTCACTGGTCGACGCCGCGGGTGGCGCCGACGGCGCCAGATCCAGATCGTGCTCGGTCCGCTGCCCGAGGCTGTAGGTCTCAGTCTCCACCCACCAGCTCAACGCGGTGGGGGCGAGGTAGTTGAGCATCTCCCCGAAGTCGGCCAGGCCACTGGCCCCGGTGTAGGGAGTGCGGTCGCTGAAGCGCAGCAGCTTGCGAGAGGTGATCCGCCACCGACCGCCGCCGAGCGGTCGGACCCGCATGTAGCCCTCGTTCAGCATCAGGCCGCCGCGGCGCCGGTCCCACAGCACGTCGCTGGAGATGCTGCGACACAACGAGAACCCGAGGTCGATGAACGCGTCCTCGTGGCGCCCTCCCCGCTCGGCCCGCCGGCTGACGTTGAGCACGTTGGTGAAGCTGCCCTGCTGCGCGCTGCCCCGCCCCCAGGTGATCGCCGCCTCCTCGTAGAGCAGACCGTGCACGGTGCCGCTGTTGCCGAGGTCGGTCTGCGTCGGGGCCAGGGTGAGCGGGTCGCTCACGTAGTGCGACTCCTTGATCACGTCGTTGTCGATGTGCCAGTTGGCCGGCTCCGTGGCGGCGTACAGGGTGTCGAAGTCCCCCCGGGCCAGGGTGGTGACGGTGGCGCTGGTCCAGAGCTCGTCGGTGTTCTGGGTGATCACCGACGCGACCGGGTAGACCGTCATGGTCGGTGGGCGGCGACCCTCGCGGTGCTGGAGGAGCTCGATGAAGGACTCGTACGCGGCGGTGGCCGCCAGCTTCTCCAGGTAGGGACCGATCTCGATGCCGACCTCGTCCTCGATCCGGCCGATCCGCTGCCGGGCCGCCTGCCAGCGGCGGGACTCCCGGCTCGTCCGCTCCATCTCCTCGAGGTACTCGTCAGGGGTCTGGTCGAAGACCAGCCTGGCCAGCTTGACGAAGCCGCTGTTGGTCCGGATCGCCGGGGCGGACATCGCCGCCCCGAGCGCGTCGAACTGGTCCCGGTCGGCGTTGCGGCAGGCGGTCAGGCAGGCGGCGAAGAGCGCGGCCCCGCGCCGGTAGGTGCGGCGACGCTCGTCCAGCTCGTCCTGGGCGGAGCGGTCCACGTAGCGGTCGATCTCGGCCGGGTAGCAGCGTTCGGTCGACCACGACCGACGGATGCCGGTGCTGCGGATGATCAACCACAGGGCCTGCTCGAGTCGCTGCTCGTCGTCGCTCAGCAGCTCCAGGGCCGCACCCAGGGGGAGCGGTGCGATCTCGGGCGGGACGACCACCGAGGGTGCCCCGGAGATGGCGAACTGGCGTCCCGCGGCGGCGTAGTAGACGCTCAGCATGGCGTACTTCAACCCGGCCTCGTCGAGCCGGGTCGTCACCGGTCTCTCCGCGGCGGCTGCCTGGGTGAGCGTTGCCACGGGCCAACGATAAATGACGTGCACACGACGACGACCGGCACCATCGTCGCCCCCGGTGGACGATGGTGCCGGTCGTGGTTCCTGGCGGTGCTGCGGCGCATCAGGCGGCCAGCGAGACCTCGGCACCGGAGTCGAGCAGCGACTGCACGGCCGGGGTGGCCTCCAGCTTGCGCAGGCACCGGGCGCGGGTCGGACCGATGCTGCCGATGGGCAGCCCGAGCTCGGCGCTGATCTGCGCGTACGGCACCGCCGGCTCCGCGGCCAGCATCAGCAGGAGGTCGCGCTGGTTGGGCTTCAGGGCGGCCAGACCCTCGCGGACCGCGACCTGCTCCTCGGTGCGCAGGAGGTCGGCGTCGACCTCCTCGACGGTGGTGGAGAAGCGCAGCTCCGACGGGTTGGCCTGACCCTCGTAGAAGCAGGCGATCGGCTCCAGCGAGGTGGTCCGTCGGCCGATCTTGATCATCCGGAACGCCTCCCGCTCGGCGGTGACCTTGATCCACCCCGGCATGGCCCGCGGCTCGCGGATCGAGTCGAGGTGGCAGGTCAGCTGCAGCCAGACGGTCTGGCTGACGTCGGCGGCGTCCTCACGGCTCAGCCGGTAGCGGCGGCAGGTGGCGTCGATGATGGGCTGGTGGCGGGCGACGAGCTCGGACCAGCAGCCCTGGTCGCCCTCGCGGGCGCCGGTGACCAGATCCTCGATGTCGGTGGTGACGGAGGTGAGGGTGACGTTCACGATCGTGGTCCTGTCTCGAGCCGTGGATGCGATGGGTCAACCCTCGTGTTTTCTCAGGCTCGAGGCTGTGCTCTGGGTGACACCTCCGGTGTTCACTGCGGTACAGGGGGGCGGCGGAGTCGACGGTCGCGCCCGCAGGGGCCGCCGTCGGAGCCGGAACTTTCCGTCAGTCGACGGCTTCTTCGGCGTGATGGGGGGCCGTGGCGGAACTTTCCGTCAGGCGACGGCATTTCGGCGTGGCGGTGCGTCCCTGCTGGAACTTTCCGTCAGTCGACGGCTTCTTCGGCGTGACGGGGGTTCCGTGCCGGAACATTCCGTCATTCGGCGGCTTTTTCGGCGTGGCGGTGCGTCCGTGCCGGAACTTTCCGTCAGTCGACGGCTTTTTCGAGGACCGCTGGCCGCTAGCCCTGGGCAACCGATGCCCGGTCGGGTCCGTACGGGTTCGGTCAGGCGGGCGCGGTCAGTGCCGGAGCGCCGCGGGAGCGGGCGTCACTGCAGAGAGGAGGTGAGCCGCATCAGGTTGTCGAACACCTTCTCGCGGGTGGGCCGTTGCAGCCACTCGGCCAGGTGGATCTGGCTGCTGGCCTCGCGGTAGGCGTCCTCGACCAGACGCATCCGGTCGCAGAACCCGCGGTCGTGGACCATCATCATCATCTCCATGTGGAGCGTGAGCGAGCGGATGTCCATGTTGGACGAGCCGATCACCGACACGTCGTCGTCGATGGTCAGGTGCTTGGAGTGCAGGATGGTCGGCGCCGGGTAGGCGTAGATCTTGACTCCGGCCCGCAGCAGCTCCTCGTAGTAGGAGCGCTGGGCGTGGTAGACCATGAACTGGTCGCTGACGGCGGAGACGAACAGCTCCACGTCCAGGCCGCGCGAGCCGGCCGTGACCAGGGCCATCTGGATGGTCTCGTCGGGGACGTAGTACGGGCTGGTGATGCTGATCCTGGTCCGGGCGTTCTGGATCAGGGCGGCGAACAGCTTGAGGTTGTTGTCGTTGTCGAAGCTCGGCCCGCTGGGGACCATCTGGGCGTCCATCTTCGTCGGGTCGAGCGCGCCCACGTGCACGCTGCCGGCCTCGGGCAGCAGCAGCTCGTCGGACTCGCTGTACCAGTCGGTGACGAAGATCGCCTCGATCTCGCGGACCACCGGGCCTTCCACCCGGCACATCAGCTCCTTCCAGTGCAGGCCGCGCTGGATGTTCTTCTTGCCGTGGTAGTGATCGACGATCAGGTTCTGGGAGCCGATGAAGCCGATCGTGCCGTCGACCACCACCAGCTTGCGGTGGTTGCGCAGGTCCGGTCGCCGCCAGTGCTTCTGGAACGGCTTCAGCGGCAGCATCGGCAGGTACTCCGCGCCGAGCTCGCGAAGTTGCTGGGTCGTGCCCTTGCGGTTCGGGTAGGAGAACTGGGCGATGTGGTCCGACAGGACCTTGACCTTCACGCCGCGCTGGCAGGCACGCCCGACCGCGTCGATGATCGGCCTGGTGGTCTCGTCGTCGACCAGGATGAAGAACTCGATGTAGACGTAGTGCTCGGCGACGTCGATGGCGTCGGCCATCGCCTGGATGGAGCCGCGGTAGTCCGGCAGCAGCTCGGCGGTGTTGTTGCCGACCATCGGCAGTGCACCCAGGTTGCGGTTGAGCGCCACCATCGTCGGCAGCCAGTCCGGCCACTTGTCGGGGTGGCTGGCCAGGTGCAGTCCCTGGGTGCGCTCCAGGAAGATCGAGGACACGTGCGCCTGCTTGTCCCGGCGGTGCTGCGGCAGCCGCCAGTTGCCGATCAACAGGAAGAACAGGATGCCGATGTACGGGATGAAGACGATGGCCATGATCCAGGCGATCGCCGAGGACGGCTTGCGGTTCCCGGCGATGTAGACGGCGGCCACGAGGGCGATGGCCGCGTGCAGCACGCTGATGGCGATCGCGATCCAGTCTCCGGTGCTCATGTTGTCCTCTCGACCGGCCGGCCCGCCGCCGCCCGAGGGGCATTCTGTCAGGTGACCGACGCCGCCAGTCGGGCGAAGCCGGTGGCCAGGTCGACGGTCGGCCGCCAGCCGAGCAGACGCTGCGTCTCCCGCTGGTCGAACCAGTGCGCCGTGCTCAGCTGCTCGGCCAGGAAGCGCGTCATGGGTGGGTCGGTCTCGGCGGCCTGCCCGATCGCCAGGCGGACCGACCAGACCGCCTCGACCGCCGCCCCGGCCGCGGAGGCGACGACGGCGGGGACGTGCCGGGTCGGCGGCGGTGCGCCTCCCGCAGCGGCGATGGCGGAGATCAGCTCGCCGATCGGGCGGGGTTCGGCGTTGCTGACCACCAATGCGCGGCCGTGCACCTCGTCGACCCGGTCGACGGCGGCCACCAGGGCCTCCGCGGCGTTGTCCACGTACGTGGTGTCGACCAGGGCCGCCCCCGAGCCCAGGATCGGCAGGGTGCCCCGCCGGGCCCGGTCGACGATCCGGGCGACCAGCTGGGTGTCCCCGGGACCCCAGACCAGGTGCGGGCGGATGGCCAGCACCCGCAGCTCCGGGCTGTCGGCGGACAGGGCCAGGAGCTCGGCCATCGCCTTGCTGCGGGCGTAGTGACCCCGGGCCCGCTGCGGGTCGGCCGGCTCCGCGGCGGCGCCGACCAGGGACGATCCGGCGTGCGCCACCGACGGCGATGAGACGTGGACCAGGCGGGGCACGCCCAGATCACGGCAGGCCTGGACCAGGTGGTCGGTGCCGGTGACGTTGGTCTGCGAGAACTCCGACCAGCGGCCGCTGACGCCGACCTTGGCGGCGAGGTGGACGACGGCGTCGCAGCCGGCGACCGCCCGACGGACCACCGCGCGATCGGCCACGTCGCCCAGGGTCTCGGGCAGTCCCAGACCGGCGGGCCGCCGTTGCAGGAGCGCTACCTGGTCGCCGTGCTCGGCGAGCAAACGGGCGACGGCGCCACCGAGCAGGCTGCGGCCGCCGGTGACCAGGACCCGCCGACTGCTCACGGTCGTCGGTACCGTCCGCGCGACGCGCCGCCGGCCAGGACGTGCTCGGCCCAGCGGGCCACCCGGGCGCGGTCGATCTTGGAGGCGTGCCGGATGTCGACCGGCAACCGGTCGGTGACCAGGACCGCGGCCAGCGGCCGACCGCTCGCGGCGCGGACCTCGGCGGCCAACGAGGCCGACGCCAACGGGCCCGGGTGGTGGTCGTCGGCGACCAGCACCACCACTGTCTGCTGGGTGCCGGCCGGCCCGACCCCGACGGCCGACGCCAGGACCACGGCGGGGACCGACTCGACGCGCTGCTCGATCCCGACCGGGGTGACTGGACCGTCGGGACCGGTGATCACGTGCACCAGCCGACCCTCCACCCAGAGTCGGCCCTGCGCGTCCAGGTGGCCGACGTCGCCGGTCCGGTGCCAGCCAGCGGGGCTGGCACTCCGCCGCTGGGTGCTCCACAGACGGTCGTAGTGGTCCTTGACGTGGTCTCCGGCGACGCAGATCTCGCCGGTGACGCCGGCCTCGGACCGCAGCGAGCCGACCGGCGTGCCGGTGACGTCGAGCGGATCGACCGCGAGTCGTACGCCGGGCAGCGGTCGCCCGACGCAGACGCCCTCGGCCGCCGGGCCGGCGTCGGCCAGCGCCTGCTCGATCTCGGCCAGGGTGACGTCGGTCGTGGGCAGGGCCTCGGTCATGCCGTACGGGGTGTGCAGGACAGCACCGGGCAGCAGGGTCTGGATCTCCCGCAGCAGCGGCACCGGCACCGGGGCGCCCGCCGACAGCAGCGTCTGGACGCGACCGAGGTGGTCACGCTGTCCCGGGGTCAGGGCGTCGGCCGTGGCGGCGACGTTGCGCAGGGCCGCCGGGGAGGCGAACACGACGGTGGCCCGGACGGCGGCCACCGCCTCGGCCAGCGCGGTGGCCGTGAGGGTGGCCGGTTTGGTCGGGTCCATGTCCGGCACCGCCGCCGCCGCGCCGAGGGCGGGACCGTAGAGCGCGAACGGGGGGAAGGCGGCCACCAGCCGGGCGCCCGGCGCCAGGTCGGCTGCCGTGCGGACCAGATCGAGCTGGGCTCGGAGCTGGTGGTGGCGGTAGACGACCCCCTTGGCCGGTCCGGTGGCTCCGGAGGTGAAGAGGACGGCGGCCTCGGCGTCCGGCGATGGCGCCCGGTCCGGGAGACGGCTCGACTCCGGGGGGGCCGGCGGGGCCTGCGACTCCGGCGACTCCGCCGGTGAGGCCGGTGAGGTCGGTGAGGCCGGCGGGGTCAGTGAGCCGGCACCGTGAGTCGTGGTCGCGCCCTGCGCCTCCAGCTCGGCCAGCGAGTGGGACACACGCAGCCGGCGGCGCAGCACCGTCGGCAGCTCCCCGGCGACGACCCGAGCTCCCGGCACCCGGAGGGCGGCGGCCGCGAGCAGACCGGCCGGGATGGCGATGAGGTGGTCGGGATCGGCGCTGCGCAGGGCGCGGCCGAGGTTGCGCAACCCGAGGCCGGCGTCGGCGACCACGATGGCGGCCCCGACCCGCCAGCAGGCGTACACGGCCACGGTGAGCTCGATGCCAGGCCGCACCAGCAGGGCCACCCGCTGACCCGGTTGCACCCCGGCTCGGTCCAGCCCGGAGGCCAGGTGGGCGATCCGCCGCTCGAGGTCGGCGAAGCTGATCGGCGCTGCGGCGCCCGCACCCAGCTCGGCGATCGCGATCTCGTCGTCGGTGGACCGGGCGAGCAGACCCTCCCAGAGCGGGCGGTCCGTCGGCTTGCTCGGGTTGCTCGGGTCGGTCGGGTTGCTCGGGTCGGTCGGGTCGCTCGGGTCGGTCGGGTTGCTCGGGTCGGTCGGGTTGCTCGGGTCGGTCGGGCCTGTCGTGCGAGCGAGGGGCGCTCCGTCTCCGGCCGGACTCCAACCGTCGATGGACCCCAGCCAGGGGGCCACGGAGACGCCGATCCAGTCCCAGACGTCGGTCGCGGCCTGCGGAGCGTCCTCCGCCACCAGGTGCGAGGCGTGCGGGTAGAGCTGCACATCGGCCCGCGGGAGCCGCCGGCGGAGATCGTGCAGGTAGCGGATCGAGAACACCGGGTCCCGGGCCCCCCACACCAACAGGGCCGGCAGGTCCGCCAGCTCGGCGAGGCCGTCGACCACGCCGTCGAGGGCGGCTCGGCTCGGGTGATCCGACTCGAGCGGGATGTCGGCCACGAAGTCCCGGACGGCGGCGCGGCGTCCCGGCAGCGCGTACGGGCTGGCGAAGGCGTCGCGGACGGCTCGGGGCAGCGCCGGTCGGGAGAGGGCTGTGGTGGCCCGGACGAACGCCGGGGTCCGCGCGCAGACGGTCGCCAGCAACGGCCCGGACCGGGCGAGGGTGATCAGGCCGGGGGGTGCCGTGTCGGCGGGCAGGGTCACGCCGGTGTTGGTCAGGACCACGCCGGCGAGCAGCTCGCGGTGACGCTCGGCCCAACCCAACAGCACCGGTCCGCCCCAGTCGTGGGCCACGGCGACGACCGGGTCGGTGACACCCAGCGCCTCGGTCAGCCGGCCGAGGTCGTCGATCCGCTCGGCCAGGGTGCGCGGTCGGTCCAGCCGCTCCGACCAGCCCATCCCGAGCTGGTCGGGCGCGATCACCCGCCAGCCCGCTGGGGCGGCGGCGAGGAACCGGCGCCACAGGTACGACCAGGTCGGGTTGCCGTGCAGGCACAGCATGGTGCCGACCGGGGCAGGCCCGGGGCGGCGAGTTCCCCGTCCGTGGTGGGAAAATCCGGCTTCCTCGGCCGCGGGGCTGCGGCTTTCTCGTCCGTGGTCGGAAAATCCGGCTTCCTCGGCTGCGGGGCTGCGGCTTTCTCGTCCGTGGTCGGAAAACCCGGCTTCCTCGGCCGCGGGGCTGCTGCCCTCACGTCCGTGGTCGGAAAACCCGGCTTCCCCGGCTGCCCCGCCTTCCCCGGCTTCCCCAGCTGCCGACTCGGCGCCCGACCAGGCCGGGCGCTCCAGGTAGTGCCAGGTCCGCGGGATGCCGTCGGCGTCGGGCACGTCCAGGCGCCGCGACCAGGTCGGGTCGAGGCCGGGCAGGTCGCCCGCGGTCAGTGAAGCCAGGTCGAGGGGGTGCGACCTCACCAGACGATCTCGGCGAACGAGGTGTTCAACCCCGACCCGATGCCCAGCAGCAGGATCCGCTCGCCGGCCCGCATCCGATCAGTGTTCTTGGCCAGGGTGAACGGCACAGCTGCCGGTCCCATGTTGCCGTACGTCTCCACGGTGACCGGGAAGCGCTCGGGGTCGACGCCGAGGGCGCCCGCCATCGCGCGGAGGTGCACCGTCGAGGTCTGGTGGGCGACGAACCAGTCGATCTCGCCGTTCCAGTCGAACTCGTCCTGGGCGTCGGTCCAGGTGGCCATGGCCAGGGCGATCCCGTGCTCGAACAGCTTCTTGCTGTCGGTCCGCATCCGCTCCAGGTCCCCGACGCAGAGGTCGTGGTGCTCCGTGCCGGCCCGGCTCACCCCGCCCACCACGCGGTGGCCCTCGGGGTGGGCGTCGGCACGACCGAGCACCATGGCGGCCGAGCCGGACCCGAGGGTCAGGGTGGCGAACTGCGACTTGATGTCCTCGGCGGTGGCGCCGGGCTCGTTCAGCCGATCCAGGGTCACCTCCTGGGTGTGCCGGCACCCCTCCGCGTTCACGATCAGCGCGTAGTCGGCCTGCCCGGTGTCGATCATCATCCCGGCGAGCTGGATGCCGTTGACGAACCCGAGGCAGGCGTTCGCCAGGTCGAAGTTCAGGCAGCTGGTGGGCAGCCCCAGCTGGTGGTGCACGGCCACCGCCGTCGACGGCTCCAGGTGCTCCCGGGAGACCGAGGTGTTGATCATCACGCCGACCTGCTCGGGCTGGATGCCGGCCTCGGCCAGGGCCTTGGCGCCGGCCATCGCCGCGCCGTCGGCGAAGCTCACGTCCTCCGGCCACCATCGCCGCTCGCGGACCCCGGCGAGCTTGACCAGCATGCCGGGCAGCAGCCCGACCCGGTCGTACGCCGCGGCCAGCCGGTCGTCGAAGGCGCTCGACGGCACGACGATCGGCGCCTCGACCGCGCAGACCGACAGAACCGAGGTGTTGCTCAGTCGAAAGCTTGCGTTCCCGCTCATCTCGTCCTCCCCCGGTGCTACACCCCGGGTTTCTCGTGCGAATCGTGCAGCGCCTATCGTGACACGACCGTTCCAGTACCCCTCTTGCGTCCGGATTCACGCGGCGACGATGCTTCCCTCATGGCGAGCAGCAAGGCGATCGACCACCAGCACGCGAGTCCGTCCCGCCGTGCCCGGTCCGTCCCCATCGGAGACTACGGCTTCCTGAGCGACGGCGAGGTGTGCGCGCTGCTCGCACCGGGTGGCTCGATCGACTGGATGTGCGTCCCGCGGTTCGACTCCGGGAGCGTCTTCGGCCGGATGCTCGGCCCGCACGCGGGCTCGTTCCGGATCTCCCCGGTGGACGTGGAGGTGCCCGCCGACGTCCGCTACCTGCCCGGGACGATGATCATCGAGACCAGCTGGGGCACCGGCACCGGCTGGATCGTGGTCCGGGACACCCTGTTGATGGGTCCCTGGCGGCACGAGGAGACGCGTTCGAAGACGCACCGGCGGACCCCGAACGACTACGACGCCGAGCACATCCTGTTGCGCACCATCCGCTGCGTCTCCGGCGAGGTGCAGCTGGTGATGGACTGCGAGCCGGTCTTCGACTACGGCCGCCGCACGGCGGCCTGGACCTACACCGAGCACGGCTACCACCAGGGTCGGGCCACCGCCGAGGGGGTGGATCTGCCGATGACCCTGACCTCGGACCTGCGGTTGGGCTTCGAGGGCGGACAGGCCAGCGCGCGGACGCTGCTCAAGGAGGGCGACACCCGGTTCGTGGCGCTGTCCTGGGGCAGCAAGGAGCCGCCGCTGACCTACGCCGACGCGTACGCCCGGCAGGTCTGGACCGCCCACCACTGGCAGCACTGGCTGGCCCGCGGGACTTTCCCGGACCACCCGTGGCGCACGTACCTGCAGCGCAGCGCGCTCACGCTCAAGGGGCTGACGTACGCCCCGACCGGGGCGATCGCCGCGGCCGGGACGACCTCGCTGCCCGAGACGCCGGGCGGTGGGCGCAACTACGACTACCGCTACACCTGGATCCGCGATGCCACCTTCGCGCTGTGGGGGCTCTACTCGATCGGCTTCGACTGGGAGGCGCTGGACTTCTTCTCCTTCATCGCCGACGTCGCCGAGCGCGACGACCAGCTGCAGATCATGTACGGCATCGCCGGTGAGCGGGAGCTGACCGAGTACGAGCTCGACCACCTGGCCGGGTACGCGAACTCCCGTCCGGTCCGCGTCGGCAACGCGGCGTACGCGCAGCAGCAGCACGACGTCTGGGGCGCCCTGCTCGACTCGGTCTACCTGCACGCCAAGGCCGCCGACCACCTGGACGGCCGGATCTGGCCCATCCTGGACAAGCAGGTGAGTGAGGCGCTGAAGCACTGGCGCGAGCCCGACGCGGGCATCTGGGAGGTCCGCGGCGAGCTGAAGCACTTCACCTCGTCCAAGATCATGTGCTGGGTGGCGGCCGACCGGGGCGCCAAGCTGGCCCGGCTGAGCGGCGAGAACGCCAAGGCCGACGAGTGGGAGCTGGCGGCGGCGGAGATCAAGGAGGACATCCTCGCCCACGGGGTCGACGCCCGCGGCGTCTTCACCCAGTACTACGGCACCGACGCCCTGGACGCCTCCCTACTGCTGGCCCCGCTGCTGCGGTTCCTGCCGCCCGACGACCCACGGATCCGCGCCACCGTGCTGGCCATCGCCGACGAGCTCACCGTGCACGGTCTGGTGCTGCGCTACAAGGTGGAGGAGACCGACGACGGGTTCTCCGGCGAGGAGGGGTCGTTCACCATCTGCTCGTTCTGGCTGGTGTCGGCCCTGTGCGAGATCGGGGAGTACCACCGGGCCCGCAAGCTGTGCGCGAAGCTGCTCTCCTTCGCCGGGCCGCTCAACCTGTACGGCGAGGAGATCGACGTCCACACCGGGCAGCACCTGGGCAACTTCCCGCAGGCCTTCACCCACCTCGCGCTCATCAACGCCGTGCTGCACGTGATCCGCCTGGAGGCCAAGCACCGGACGAACGGGCACGTCAACGCCGAGGACCTGGGCGGTGAACCCGAGCCGGACGCGTGAGGGCTGCTGACAAGGACCTTACTTTGTCATAACATCACGACCTATGACGGAGTCGTTGGGTGTCGCTCACCCGGGTGTGGGTCTCATCAGCGTGGGGTGGATGGGCAAGCTCCACACCAGGGCCTACCAGGCGGTGCCGCTGACCTACCCCGAGCTGGGCATCGCCCCGCGGCTGGTCGCCGCGGCCGACACCGAACCGAGCCGAGCGCAGTACGCCGTCGACGTGCTGGGCTACGCGACCGGCACCACCGACTACCGGGAGGTGCTCGCGAACCCCGAGGTCGATGTGGTCTCGATCTGCGCCCCCAACTTCCTGCACGCCGAGATGGGCGTGGCGGCGGCGGAGGCGGGCAAGCACTTCTGGATCGAGAAGCCCGTCGGGCGGGGACTGGACGAGGCGCGGGATGTGGCCCGGGCCGCCGACGCGGCCGGGGTCGTCACCACCGTCGGCTTCAACTACCGGCACGCGCCCGCCGTCGAGCACATCCGCGAGCTGGTGGCGAACGGGCGGCTCGGCCGGATCACCAACGTCCGGTGCGTGTTCTTCGCCGGCTACTCCGCCGACCCGCGGGGTGCCCTGTCCTGGCGGTTCCAGCGGGCGTACGCCGGCAGCGGGGTGCTGGGCGACCTCGGCAGTCACGCCGTGGACCTGTGCACCTACCTGGTCGGGCCGGTCAGCGACGTGACCGCCCTGACCTCGACCGTGCACACCCGACGCCCGATCCTGCCGATGGGGTCCGGCACGCACTTCGCCGTCCTCGAGGGCGGCGAGCAGGGCGACGTGGAGAACGAGGACTACGTGGCCTCGCTGCTCCGCTTCGGCGGGAGCGGCCCGGGCGCGGGCGCGGTCGGCACCCTCGAGTCCTCGCGCGTCGCGGTGGGTCCCGACTGCCGCTACGGCATCGAGATCTACGGCACCGAGGGGTCGGTGTCCTGGGACTTCGAGCGGCTGAACGAGCTGAAGGTGTTCAGCGGCCGGGGCGCGTCCGAGCTCGGCTACGTGACGGTCAACGCCAACCCCACGTACGGCGACTTCGGCCGGTTCCAGCCCGGCGCCGGCTGCTCGATGGGCTTCGACGACCTGAAGACGATCGAGGCCAAGAAGTTCCTCGCTGCGGTCGCCGGGACCGCACACGACAACTCCACCATCGCCGACGCCGTGGCCTCCGCGGCGTTCGTCAGCGCCGCGGAGGAGTCGGCCGCCTCGGGTCAGTGGGTGGCGTTGCCCTCGGTCCCGGGCAGCACCGCGGCCGGCTCGCCGGGCGCCGCCGGCGATCCGGCCCCGGTCGGCTGAGAGGTCCGCTGGACCTTCCAGCGCCGGGCCAGCAGCGAGAGCAGCAGGGTGACGACCAGCAGCACCGCCATCGGCACCAGCATGAACGGCCCACCGGTGCCGGCGCTGCGGTCGAGGTTGATCTCCTGGCCGGCCAGGATGACGATCCCGAAGGCCATCATGTTGTTGACCGCGTGCACGACGACGGCGGCCTCCAGGCCGCCGGTCCGCCAGACCAGCAGCGACATGGCGGCCCCGAAGACGAAGTAGTAGACGTTCAGCCACGGGTCGCCCGCGCCGTGCGCGGCCATGAAGACCAGCGACGGCACGATCGTCGCGATGATCAGCCCGGGCACCGGCGAGGCGACCCAGCTGCCGGCGGACCGCATGATCAGCCCACGGGCGCCGTACTCCTCACCGGCCGCCTGGAGCGGGGTGGTGAGCAGCATGATGATCAGCAGCGCGATGCTCTCGCCGGTGAAGCTCCCCGGCCCGGTGATGCCTGAGGTCTGCGGGAACGCGATCGCCGAGACCCCCATGTAGACCAGCCACAGCGGGACGACGACCGCGGCGCTGCGACCCAGCAGCCGCCAGCGGAAGACCCCGGCCACCGAGTGCAGCCAGCGCTTCGGCTGACCCCAGATCCACCACTGCAGCAGCATGGCCAGCGGGATGGACAACGCGTTGCCGACGTTGGTGGCCAGGAAGATCGCCGGCGTGAACTCCACCGCGCCGGTGCTGTAGGACTCCCAGGTGGAGCGACCGGTGAGGACGTCGAAGGCGATCGCCCCGACCCCGACCACGGTGTTGATGATCAGGTAGCCGAGGACGAAGCCGACGATCGCCAGCACGCCCTTCCACCAGGCGTTGCGGGGCGTCCGCAGGAACCGGTGGTACTCGGTGCCGGGGGCCGGCAGCGGGTCCTTCCAGACCGGGGGACCCAGGGGCCCCCAGACCTGCGGAGCGCCGGGCGGGACCTGCCCGGCCGGGTAGCCCGGCGGGGGCTGCTGTCCGGCGGGGGGCTGCTGTCCGACCGGGAGCTGTCCGGCCGGAGCGTACGGGGCCGGCGGCGCGTACGGGTCGTAGGGCTGAGCGCCGTACGGTCCCGGCGCCGGGAATGAGTCCGGTCCGCCGGTCGTTGGCCCGTAGGTCGGCTGGTTCGGCGGCGGGCCGTGGTCCGGCCCGGACGAGGAAACGGGGTGCTGTTCGGTCATGTCTCTGCCATCGTGTGGGGTGCGACTGCTCCGGTCGGGTCGACCCGGGGCCACCGTCCGGCGGCTCGGGAAGGCGTTCCAGGCTACCCGGGCCGATGAGTCCGATCCGGCGGCGTAGTCCCAGGTGACGGACGCGACCACCACCCGCGGGCCTGCCCCGTGCAGACCGACCGACGCACCGCGGGCCGACACCGAGACCCCGCGCAGAGACAACGAGACACCGCGCAGAGACACCGAGACACAGGAGCACCACCATGACGACGACCGACGTCGCTGACGCCCAGCTGCGCAGCCGTGACCGCAAGGTCATCGCCACGCTGCTGATCGCGACCTTCGTGGTGATCTTGAACGAGACGATCATGGGTGTCGCGCTGCCGGTGCTGATGGTCGATCTCGATCTCTCCGCGGGCACCGTGCAGTGGCTCACCACGGCCTTCATGCTGACCATGGCGGTCGTCATCCCGACCACCGGGTTCCTGCTGCAGCGGTTCTCCACCCGTACGGTCTACGGCGCCGCCCTCGGCCTGTTCAGTGCCGGGACCCTGCTGGCCGGCGTCGCGCCCGGCTTCTGGGTGCTGCTGCTCGGCCGGATCATCCAGGCGTCGGGCACCGCCATCATGCTGCCGCTGCTGATGACCACGATCCTGACCCTGGTGCCGATCCACCGGCGGGGCGTGGTGATGGGCAACGTCAGCATCGCCATCTCGGTGGCGCCGGCGATCGGCCCGACGCTGTCCGGCCTGATCCTGCAGTTCCTCCCCTGGCGCTTCATGTTCCTGCTGGTGCTGCCGATCGCCCTGGCGGCGCTCGCGTACGGGCTCAAGGGTCTGGTGAACGTCAACGCCGACGGCGACCAGCCGCTCGACGTCGTCTCCGTGCTGCTGTCGGTCCCGGGCTTCGGCGGCATCGTCTTCGGTCTGAGCCGGTTGGGCGAATCCAGCGGTTCGGCTGCCTGGGTCGCTCCGGTGTCGCTGGTCGTCGGCGTCGTCTGCCTGGTGCTGTTCGTGGTCCGCCAGCGGGCCCTGGTCGCCGGCAAGGGTCCGCTGCTGGACCTGCGGGCCTTCAGCTTCACGATGTTCCGTCGCGGGGTGGCCCTGCTCTGCATCGCCGCCGTCGCCCTCTTCGGGGCGATCATCCTGCTGCCCATCTACTTCCAGAACGTCCGGGGACTCAACACCCTGCAGACGGGGATGCTGCTGCTGCCCGGCGGTCTGCTGATGGGGCTGCTCGGCCCGGTGGTCGGTCGGCTGTTCGACAAGTACGGTCCGCGCTGGCTGTCGGCCTCCGGATCCGCGCTCCTGGTGCTGACCATGCTGGCCCTCACCCAGGTGGGGCCGACGACGCCCATCCCGCTGCTGCTCGGCATCCACCTGACCCTGTCGACCGGGCTGGCCTTCCTGTTCACTCCCGCCTTCACGACCGCGCTCAACCCGCTGCCGCCGAGTCTCTACTCCCACGGCAGCGCGATCCTGTCCACCCTGCAGCAGGTGGCCGGCGCTGCGGGTGTCGCCCTCCTGGTCACCGTGGTGACCCTGCGGGCACAGACGGCGGCCACGACCGGGGCCGACGACATCGCCGCCGAGGTGGCCGGTCTGCACCTGGCCTTCCTGGTGGCAGCCGTCATCGGGGTGGTAGCGGTCGCGCTGGCCCTGACGCTGCGCAAGACCGAGGCGGTGGCCCCCGGTCACGGCCCGCACGGCGAGCCCACCGGCGCCGAGCCCGCCCGGACGGAGTCGACCGACGCCGAGCTGCGCAACGCCGACCCGAGCAGCGCTGAGCCGAACAACGCCGAGCCGAGCAGCGCTGAGCCGAGCAACGACGAGATCGCCGTGGCGGAGGCCGACCGGCGCTGACCTCGGCGTCCCTGCACGCCCTGGGCGGTCCCTGCACCCTCTGGCGGTTCCTGCACCCTCGGGCGGTTCCTGCACCCTCGGGCGGTTCCTGCACCCTCTGGCAGCCGTTGCACCGGCTGCCGGCGGTGCAGCCGCGGCCATCGGGTGCAGCCACGCGCGAGGGGTGCGGCTGCGCTCAGAAGGTGCAGCCGCGGGGCGGAGGTCTGTCGGAGGTCTCTGTCAGAATCACTCACATGTACGAATACGCCTCCGGTGACACCGCCCGCCGACCCTCGAGTGGCCACGACCACGACGGCGCCGTGGCCCTCGACAGAACACCCGTGCGGCGGCCCGACGAGGAGGCCGTGCTGCTCGACGTGGCCGCGCACTTCGCGGCCGAGCACGGGGTGCCGGGCCCGGGCGCGCTGATCGACCGCTCGGCGTCGTTGCGCGCTGCTGCCCGCCGGTGGCCGCTGCTGCAGGACGAGCGGCGGGACGAGGCGGCCGTGGCCGAGGTGGTCGAGCTGCTCCGCGACGCGGTCGACGCCCGGGATCGCTTCCCGCGGCTGTGGGCGGCGGCCACCGAGCGTGGCGCCGTGGGCGGCCGGGAGCTGCGGCAGCTGGTGCGCCAGCACCGCGACAAGCTCCGCGTCGAGAGCCTGCGCATCGACGCCGACCAGGCCGCCGTGCTGGAGTCCGAGCCGGATCTGTGGCACGCCGTGTTCCGGGCCAGCCGGTTCCTCGGCCGCCTGCACGGTGACGGTCTGACCGACCAGCAGATCCTCGCCCTGCTCGACGAGCACGTACCGGATCCGGTGGTCGGCCTGCTGGCCGGCTGAGCCGTCGCCCGGCCACCCGCGGGCCGACAGGCCCGAGGTGCGGGGGGAGCGGTCCCGACGGGGACACCCCTGACGGGCCGCCGGCCGCAACGACTAGCGTTTCGCCCGTGACTGACGCAGAGCAGAGTGCTTCCGACGCCGCCTCGGCCGGGCGGCGGGTGGCCATCGTGACCGGTGGCGGCTCCGGCATCGGGGCCGCCTCCGCGGTCGCCCTGGCCCGGGAGGGGTGGACGGTGGTGGTCGCCGGCCGGCGGGTGGAGCCGTTGACGGCTCTGGTCGCCGAGCACCCCGAGCTCTCGATGGACTGCGGCGTGGCCGACGTGACCGACCCGACCTCGGTGCACAACCTCTTCGCCCGGGCCGTCAACAAGTACGGCCGGGTCGACCTGCTCTTCAACAACGCGGGCCGGGGCGCGTGGTCGGCCGAGATCGACGAGCTGGACGTCAAGGAGTGGAAGGCGGTCGTCGACGTCAACCTGACCGGGGCCTTCCTGTGCACCAAGGAGGCGTTCCGGGTGATGCGGCGCCAGGACCCGCCGGGCGGTCGCATCATCAACAACGGGTCGATCTCCGCCCACGTCCCCCGGCCGCTGTCGGTGGCGTACACCGCGACCAAGCACGCCATCACCGGTCTGACCAAGTCGACAGCGCTGGACGGCCGTCGCCACGGGATCGCGTGCGGTCAGATCGACATCGGCAACGCCGCCACCGACCTGACCAAGGACATGGCCTCGGGGATCCTGCAGGCCGACTTCTCCACCGGTGTCGAGCCCCGGATGGACGTCGAGGACGTGGCCCGGGCCGTCGTCTACATGGCGAGCCTGCCGCCGGAGGCGAACGTGCTGACCATGACGGTGATGGCCACCACGATGCCGTACGTGGGTCGCGGCTGAGACCGACCAGACCCTGGTGCTCGCTGGGTAGGGTGTCCTGACTCGCCTGCCCCGGCCTCAGGAGCCTCGTGTCCGTCATGCCCCTCGCACCTCGGTCGACCCGCCGCACCGCCGGTCTGGTCGCCGGACTGGCTGCCCTCGTCCTCCCGCTCACGGCCTGTGGCAGCGACGACGCGGCGACCACCCCCGCCCCGACCGACATCTCCATCGCTCCACCCACCTCGACCCCAGCCGGCTCGGCGCCGGCTGACCCGGCGAGCCCGACGGCTTCCGAAGCGCCGACCGACGCCGCGACGTCGAAGCGACCGTCCGCCAACGGCGGTCTGGACGCCCTCGGCGCGGCGAAGGCGGCCGAGACCGGGCTGGCCGACAGCACAGTCGTCGAGCTGTCCAAGGACGACGACAGCGGCTCCTCGTGGGAGGTCCTGGTGCGCGTCGGTGGCGGCGGTCGCGAGCTGCAGGTCGACCAGGACGGGGAGATCACCGGCAACCAGGCCGAGTCGCTGTCGGCGGTCCAGCGCGGGAACCTGCCCGACGTCACCGTCGCCGACGCCGTCAGGGCGGCCGAGCAGCGGGTGTCGGGCGGCGAGGTCACCGACGCCGAGCTCACCCGGGAGAACCAGCGGACCGTCTGGGACGTCTCCGTCGAGGTGGCCGGTGGCGACGACTACGAGCTGTGGATCGACGCGTCGTCCGGCAAGGTCGTGCGCTCCGAGCGCGACTGACCTCAGTCCAGGTGCTCGTCGAAGAAGTCGGTGGTGCGCTCGATGGCCCGTTGCCAGGTGGCGCCCTCGAAGGTGTGCCCGGCGCCGGAGTAGCGGTGGAAGGTGACGTCCTTGCCCTTCTTCTCCAAGGTCTCGACGATGTCGGCCGACCAGGAGATCGGGCAGGTGTCGTCGGCGGTGCCGTGGTGCACCATCAGCGGGTCGTCGACCCGGTCGAAGTACGTCTTCGGTGAGGCCGCCTTCCAGAACGCGGGACTGTCCTCGGGCAGCCCGTAGGTGCGCTCGATCTTCCGGTTGACCGAGCGGCGGTCGTCACTGGCCCGGTAGAACTGCTTCCAGTTCTGCGCGGCCAGTGAGCTCGTCGAGGCGTAGATGACGGCGGCGTCGACCAGGTTCGGCTGGGCCACCAGCGCGTTCAGGGTCACGTTGCCGCCCATCGACCGCCCGAGCCAGCCGACGCGGTCGCCGTCGAGGAAGTCGAGCTTCGAGCGCTTCACCGCGTAGACCGCGTTGATCGTGTCGACGGCGTACGGCAGCCGCAGCTCGTAGTCCACGTCCGGGTCGTCGTCGCCGGAGGCGTGCCCGCGGTAGTCGGTGTGGAACACGACGTACCCCTGACGGGCCAGGTAGTCGTGCTCGCGCGGCATCCCCTGGCCGGGGAAGTAGGTGTCCGGGTTGATGTAGCCGTGGTTGAGGACCAGCACCGGGAAGGGTCCCTTGCCGTCGGGCACCAGCATCACGCCGGAGACGGTGAGCTTCTCGCTGCGGTAGGTGACGATCCGGGTCGTGTAGTCGTCGGTCCGGTTGATCACGCGGCCGAGCTTCAGCTTGTCGCCGTTGTAGTCCTTCTCGATCAGCGCCCGCACCGAGATCGGGTCCGGCTTCTCGCTCGGGGTCGGGGACGGTGTGGTGGGCCGGGGCGACGGCGTGGTCCGGACGCTCGGACTCGTCGCAGCCGTGGGCGGGGCGGCGGAGCTGGCCGGCGGTGCCGTCGGCGAGGTCGCCGCCGTCGGGGTCCGTTCCTCGGTGCAGCCGGCCACCAGGGCCAGCAGGCCGGTGGTCACGACCAGGGCGATCGACCGTCTCATGGACCGAGTATTCCTGCTCGCCGGCACGGCCGGTGTCGGGAGCCGGGGTCGGAGCTCGAGCGCGAGGCCAGGTGTCGGGTCGCCCTGGACCGGAGGGGGAATGCCCCGGATGCCGGGTGCCAACGCCGCCGGGTTGGGCTGTCGGGCCTCCGGCGGCCGTGAGACCGTCGTTCGGGTCAACCGGAGCCCGGCACCCGTTTGTGTCCGGTCGGGTTCCACGGGACGATCGACGGATCATGCCCCTCCTGGATCCCGCCGCCGTCTCGCCCGAACCCGATGCTCTGTACGAGGCGTTCACCGGGTGGGCGGAGGGGCGCGGCCTGACCCCGTACCCGGCGCAGGCCGACGCGCTGCTGGAGCTGGTCACCGGCAGCAACGTGATCCTGGCGACGCCGACCGGCTCGGGCAAGAGCCTGGTCGCCACCGGGTTGGAGTACGCCACCGCCGCCCAAGGCGGCCGCACCTTCTACACCGCGCCGATCAAGGCGCTGGTCAGCGAGAAGTTCTTCACCGCCACCGAGATCTTCGGTCCCGAGCGGGTCGGGATGATGACCGGCGACGCCTCGGTGAACGCGGACGCCGACATCATCTGCTGCACCGCGGAGGTGCTGGCCAACCTGGCCCTGCGCCAGGGTCCCGGGCAGGGGATCGCCAGCGTGGTGATGGACGAGTTCCACTTCTACGCCGACCCGGACCGTGGTTGGGCCTGGCAGGTTCCGCTGCTGGAGCTCCGCGACGCCCAGTTCCTGCTGATGTCGGCCACCCTCGGCGACGTCACCCGGTTCGAGCACGACCTGACCCGTCGGACGGGCCGGCCGACCGCGGTGATCGCGTCGGCCGAGCGCCCCGTGCCACTGCACTACGAGTGGGTGACCACCCCGGTGCACGAGACGATCGAAGAGCGGCTCGCCACCCACCAGGCGCCGATCTACGTCGTGCACTTCAGCCGGGCCGCGGCCATCGAGCAGGCCCAGGCGCTGAACAGCCTGCGGGTCTGCACCCGCGAGGAGAAGGACCAGATCGCCGACCTGATCGGCGGCTTCCGGTTCGCCGCCGGGTTCGGCAAGGTGCTGTCCCGGCTGGTCCGCAACGGGATCGGCGTCCACCACGCCGGGATGCTGCCCAAGTACCGCCGACTGGTCGAGCTGCTGGCCCAGGCCGGTCTGCTCAAGATCATCTGCGGCACCGACACCCTGGGGGTGGGCATCAACGTGCCGATCCGCACCGTGCTGTTCACCGCGCTGAGCAAGTACGACGGGGTCAAGCCGCGGCTGCTGACCGCGCGGGAGTTCCACCAGATCGCGGGCCGGGCCGGACGGGCCGGCTACGACGCCGCGGGCACCGTGCTGGTCCAGGCCCCCGACCACGTGGTGGCCAATCTCAAGGCCCTGGCCAAGGCGGGCGACGACCCGAAGAAGCGGCGCAAGGTGGTCCGCAAGAAGCCGCCGGAAGGCACCGTGGGGTATGGCGAGCCGACGTACGAGCGGCTGGTCGGGGCCCCGCCGGAGCCCTTGGAGTCGAGCTTCGCGGTGACCCACGCCATGATCATCAACGTCATCTCCCGGCCGGGGAACTGCTGGACCTCGATGAGCGAGCTGCTGACCGACAACGACGAAGCGCCGCGGCGGCGCCGGAAGCACGTGCACGATGCGCTGCGGATCTACCGCGGGCTGCTGGACACCGGGGTGGTGGAGCGGCTGGACCAGCCCGACGACCACGGACGGCTGGCCCGGCTGACCGTCGACCTGCAGGCCGACTTCGCCCTCAACCAGCCGCTGTCACCGTTCGCCCTGGCCGCCGTCGACCTGCTGGACATCGAGTCACCGGAGTACCCGCTGGACGCGCTGTCGGTGATCGAGTCGATCCTGGAGAACCCCCGCCCGGTCCTCTCGGCGCAGCGGTCCAAGGCCCGCGGCGAGGCGGTCGAGGGGATGAAGCGGGAGGGGCTGGAGTACGAGGAGCGGATGGAGCTGCTCGAGGACGTCACCTACCCCCGCCCCCTGGCGGACCTGCTCGAGGTGGGCTACCGGGCGTACGCGACGAGCCATCCCTGGGTGCTGGACCACGCCCTGGAGCCGAAGTCGGTCGCTCGGGACCTGTTCGAGCGGTCGATGACCTTCACCGAGTACGTGGCGTTCTACGGTCTCGCGCGGGCGGAGGGCCTGGTGCTGCGCTATCTGGCCGACGCGTACAAGGCGCTGCGGCAGACCGTGCCGGAGACCAAGCGGACCGAGGGGCTGGAGGACCTGATCGCCTGGCTCGGCGAGCTGGTGCGGCAGACCGACTCCAGCCTGCTGGACGAGTGGGAGAAGCTGCGCAGTCCCGACGCCGACCCGGAGGCCGAGCTCGTCGCCGAGGCCGATCGACGGCCTCCCGCTGTCACCAGCAACCTCCGAGCCTTCACCGTGCTGGTCCGCAACGCGCTCTTCCGTCGGGTGGAGCTGATCGCCCGCCGCCGCTGGTGGGAGCTCGGCGAGCTGGACGGCGACCAGGGCTGGGGCGCCGGGGAGTGGGAGTCCGCGCTGGCGGACTACTTCACCGAGCACGCCCAGGTCCAGGTCGGCGCGAACGCGCGTGGACCGGCGCTGCTGATCATCGAGCGGCTCCCCACCTCCTGGCGGGTGCGTCAGATCCTCGACGACCCCGAGGGTGACCACGACTACTCGCTCACCGCCGAGGTCGACCTGGCGACCAGCGACGAAGCCGGAGAGGCCGTCATCACGATCACCGGAGCAGGCCGGACCGCCGCCTGGTAGTCAGACCGGTCCGGGACACAGCTGTCGGCCCGGCCGCGTTCGTCACGATCCTGCTGCTGACGTCCGTGGTCGGAGAACCCGGCACCGGATGGTGCCGGGCGGGGGCCAGAGCCGTCCGTGGTCGGAAAACCCGGCTCCCGAGGAACCCGCCCCCGGGCCGTCGCTCAGATCCCGGCGGACCGGTGACCGACCTGCGGCTCGTCCGCGGTGGCCGACTGCACGGCGTCGGCCGCCGCGCGCACCGCACCGGCGACCGGGTCGGGCAGCTTGTCGGCGTTCTTCTTCACCTCGCCGGCCAGCGACGACACCCCGGACCGCACCCGCGGGTCGTGCGCGAAGTCGTCGGCCTTGGCCTTGATCTGCTCGAACTGGGCTCGGCCGGCCTTGGTGCCGAGCACGTAGCCCACCGCGGCTGCGCCGGCGGCCACTACCAGGGTCTTCAGCTTCATCGGGGCTCCTCGTCGTCGATCTGCGGGTCCTGAGTGTAGAGCCAGGCACCGGGGCGGCGGCCAGAGCGGTCGACGTACGCCCGGCCGGTCGCGTCCGGGATGATCGAACCCATGAGCCTGATCTCGCGACTCGCCGTGGTCGGCGCCGGCAGTGTCGGCACCTCGCTGGCGTACGCCGCCCTGATCCGTCGGTCCGCGTCCGAGGTGATCCTGTACGACATCGACGCCGCCAAGACCGAGGCCGAGGTGCTCGATCTGGCACACGGGACGCAGTTCACCGGCACCTCGAGGGTGTCGGGCGGCGGCGACATCTCCTGCGTCGCCGGGGCGTCGGTGGTGGTGATCACCGCCGGAGCCAAGCAGAAGCCGGGGCAGACCCGACTCGAGCTGGCGGGCACGAACGTCGCGATCCTGGAGACCCTGATGCCGCGCCTGCTCGAGCAGGCACCGAACGCGGTCTACCTCCTGGTCAGCAACCCGGTCGACGTGCTCACCGTCGCGGCCGCCCAGATCTCCGGTCTCCCGGACGGTCATCTCTTCGGCTCGGGCTGCGTGCTCGACTCGGCCCGGTTGCGGTGGCTGATCGCCGAGCGCAGCGGGGTGTCCCAGCAGAGCGTCCACGCGATGATGCTGGGCGAGCACGGCGACACCGAGTTCCCGCTGTGGTCCCAGGCCAAGATCGGCACCGTCCCGCTGCGGGAGTGGAGGGACGATGGGGGTTCGCGGCTGTTCTCCGGTGACGTCCGCGCCACCATCCACGACGAGGTGGTGCACTCGGCGTACAAGATCATCGCCGGCAAGGGCGCGACCAACTACGCGATCGGGCTCAGCGGTGCCCGGATCGTCGAAGCGGTCCTGCGGGACGAGAAGGCGGTGCTGCCGGTGAGCACGGTGCTGCACGGCTACCGGGGCATCGACGGCGTCGCGCTCAGCGTGCCCGCGATCGTCGGCGCCCGGGGGATCGAGCGGGTCCTCGACACCCCCATGGACGAGCAGGAGACCCGCTGGCTCGATCGGTCGGCCAGCACCCTGCACGCCTCCCTGACGAGTCTGGGTCTGGAGTGATCCGCCCGCTTACCGCGTAAACACCGACCGAGTACGGTCGGAGCATGACTGATGACACCACCGAGTTCGAGCGCGTCGGCGAGCTGATCTCCAAGGCCCGCTTCGCCTTCGTCACCACCACGGGGGCGGACGGCCGCCTGCTCAGCCGGCCCCTCGCGATCCAGGACCGCGACTTCGACGGCGACCTCTACTTCTTCACCATGGACCCGTCGTCCAAGACCGAGGAGATCGCGGCCGACTCCCACGTCAACGTGAGCCTGCAGTCCGGCGACGACTACCTCTCCATCGCCGGCACGGCCACCGTCACCCGGGACCAGGCCATGATCGACGAGCTCTGGAACGCGCACGCCGCGGCCTGGTTCGAGCAGGGCCGGGAGGACCCCACTGTCGCTCTGCTCAAAGTGCACGCGGACTCCGCGGAGTACTGGACCATGGACAGCCCCAAGCCGGTCGCGTTGATCAAGTACGCCAAGGCGATCATCACCGGCGACCGGCCCGACGTGGCCACCAACAGGACCGTCGAGCTCTGAGCGATCCCTTCCGAACAGGTGCTTGACCTCGCCCCAGGGGCGAGCCCCAGAGTGGGGTCATGACCTCGACCCGACCGCCGAGCGGTGATCAGCTGATCACCGCCGGCCGGTTCGCCCAGGAGACGCTGCTGTCGGCCAAGGCGCTGCGGATCTACGCCGATCGCGGGCTGCTGCCTCCGCGGCGGGTGGACCCGACCAACGGGTACCGCTACTACGCCGAAGACCAGATCCGGACCGGTTGGCTGATCGCCCTGCTGCGATCGGCCGATCTGTCGCTGGACGGGATCGCCGACATCGTCGGGGCGCCGGCGGCGGAGCGGCCGGTCCTGCTGGAGCGTGCGGTCGATGCCGCCCGCCAGCGGGCCGAGGTCAACCTGACCGTGCTCGACCGAGCCCGGCACCACCTGCGAGGGGAGTCCACCATGTCCGAACCGTCCACCCGGGTCGAGAGCGACCGTGCCGTGCTGAGCGTGCTGCGACGGATGCGGCCCGACGAGATGGACCAGGTGATCAGCGGCGAGGCCCGGCGGCTGCGGGAGGTCGCCCGGAGCGCCGGCCTGACCGTCACCGGCGACGCGTTCGGCATCTTCCACGCCCCCGTCACCGACGAGTCGGACGGACCGTTGGAGATCGCCGTGCCCGTCGACCAGCTGCTCGGGGCCGAGGTCTCCCCGGACCCGGGCAGCGACCTGCGCAGCTACCGGCTGGCCGGAGGACACGTGGCCGAACGTCTCGCCGAGGGCCGTGAGACCGACTTCCCCGACATCCTCGCGCTCTACGACGAGGTGCACGCCTGGATCACCGCGAGCGGCCGTACGCCGGTCGGGCCGCCGCGGGAGATCTGGCACAACGCACCGAGCGACCCCGAACCCCTGCGGCTGACCATCTCCTGGCCATACGCAACGGACTGACCCTCAGCTCCGGGCGATGGCCCAGCCGTGCGCGGCGACGTGGTGGGGCTGGTCGGGGTGGCTGGTCTCGATCACCTCGGCCCCCTCGGGCACCCCGGCCGCCCGGTCGGCCAGATTCAGCACCAGGGTCAGCGGCCGCTCGCCGGCGGCGTCGTCCCGAGCGGTGGCGGTGATCTGCAGGTAGGTGTTGCTGACGTCGCTGGACACGATCCGAGCGTCGGTCAGCCACGGGGTCCGGCGGCGGAAGGCGATCAGCCGTCGGTAGAGCTCCAGCACCCCGGCGTTGGTGCCCTCGACCTGGTCGGGCTGCTCGGGCATGGTCGGTCGGATCGCGTCGTCGCCACCCAGCCGCTGCTCCTTCACCCCGGCCAGTCCGAGCTCGTCGCCGTAGTAGAGGCACGGGATCCCGGGCAGGAACAGCAGCAACGCGATGGCGTGCCCCCAGTGCCGCCGGTCGCCGATCTGGCTGGCCACCCGGGTGGTGTCGTGGTTGTCCAGGAAGGTGAACGGCACGATCCGCTCGCACAGCTCGGCGTGGCGGCCCAGGGTGTGCTCGAGCTCGTAGAAGTTCTGGTTCTCGATCGAGGACCACATCGCCTTCCACAGCTCGTACTGGGTGATGCTGTCCAGACCGGCGGTCGCCGCGTAGCCGGCGTAGTCGCCGTGAATCATCTCGCCCAGGAACCAGGCGTCGGGGAAGCGCTCGCGGACGGCGGGGACGACGGCGGCCCAGAACTGCGCCGGCACCGCGTACGCCGCGTCCAGACGCCACCCGTCGACGCCGCGCTCCAGCCAGTGCAGCATCACGTCGCGGACCAGCTGCTGGACACCCGCGTCGCCGTGGTTCAGCTCGACCAGCTGCTGCTCACCCTCGAACACCTCGACGTCGACCCGGTCGCCGTCGGTGTGCAGCTTGAACAAGTGTGCGGCCGGCGCCTCCGCGCCCCGCTCCAGCACCTCGTCGAGACCGGGGTAGCCGCGTCCGACGTGGTTGAACACGCCGTCCAGCACCACCCGGATGCCGCGCTCGTGGCAGGCGGCGACCAGGGCGTCGAAGTCCTCGTCGTCCCCGACCCGGGGGTCGATCCGGAAGTAGTCGAGGGTGTCGTAGCCATGGCTCATCGACGCGAACAGCGGATTGAGCAGCAGGCCGTTGCAGCCCAGGGCGACGAGATGGTCCAACCACCCGATCAGCCGCCGCAGCCGGTGCACCGCCGGACGGTCGAGGTCGTCGCGGACGTCCTCGGCGCCGGTGAAGCCGAGCGGGAACACTCCCCAGAAGATGGCGTACCGGGTCCAGTCAGGCATAGCAGCCATGTCTACCAGGGCCTCCTCACGCCGCCACTACCCGTCGCCCAGCAGACCGGCCATGGCTGCCGCCCGGTAGGCCGAGCCCAGGGCGTCCCGGGTGGCGGTGACGGTGGCGTCACGGTCGGCGCGCTCGACCGGCGGCACGGGGGTCCTGATGTCGGCTCGCAGCCGGTCGGCCGTCCCCAGATGAGCCGCGGCGGTCCTGAAGTCGCCGGCCAGCGCGGCGATGGCGGCCAGCTCGTCGTGGACGCTGGACATCCGCCACCGGTCCCCGATCCGCGCGTGCCCCTGGAGGGCGGCCTCCTGCAGGTCCCGGGCGGCCTGCACCTGACCGGAGAGCCGGGCGACCGCCCCGAGCTGGTTGCGCGTCCAGGCGATCCCCTCCGCGAAGCCGTTCTGCTCGCCCACCTCGTACGCCTGGTGCAACAGGATCTCCGCGCCGACCAGGTCGCCGCGGTAGCGGGCCGTGACCCCCCCGTTGATCAGCGCCCACGCGATCTGCTCCTGGTCGCCGCCGCGGCGCAGTCGGTGCATGGCCGCGTCGCCGAGGGCGTCCGAGGCGTCCAGGTCACCGCGCAACCAGGCCACGAAGCTCAGGTAGTTGAGCTCGGTCGCGATCAGCTGCTCGTCGCCGATCCGCTCGGCGATCTCCAGCGACCGGCGGTGCTGGGCCTCGGCGACGTCGTAGTCACCGAGCTCCCGGGCGATCGAGCCGAGGCGGGTCAGACAGTAGGCCGTCCCCTCGTCGTCGGCCAGCTGCTCGTACAGGGTGAGGGCCTGGGTCAGCTTGCCGCGGGCCACCTCGTAGTCGCACTGCAGGAAGGACAGCATGCCCGCCCCGGCGAGGACGGGGGCCCGCAGCTCGGCCGGGGCGTCGGCGCCGGCGGCCAGGGCGCCCCGCATCCAGGTCCGACCCTCGGTGTAGCGACCCCGCAGGTAGCACCAGCGCCACAGGTGCCGGACCAGCCGCAGGGCCGCCTCGGGGTCCGTGGTGGTCAGGAAGTCCACCGCCGCCCGGATGTTGCCGGACTCGGCATCGAGGGTCCGGAGCCACCGCTCGGAGTCGACCGAGGACAGGTGGGTGGCGGCCTCGGCGGTCAGCTCGGTCACGTAGTCGGCGTGCCGGCGGCGGACCAGGGCCGTCTCGCCGGCCGCGTCGAGCTGACCGCGCGCGAACTCGCGCACCAGCCGGAGCAGCACGAACCGGGTCGGCTCCTCGGCTTCGTACATGCGGCTGACCAACGACTTCGCGGCCAGCGAGGTCAAGGCGTCGAGCACCTCGAGCGGGGTGTGGACGTCACCGCAGACCGCTGCCGCCGACTCGTGGCTGAACCAGATGAACACCGACAGCCGGGCGAGCACCAGCTGCTCCGGCGGGGTGAGCAGCCGGTAGCTCCAGCCGACCACCCGGTCGACCAGTCCGTCGTCGGGCTCGCCGCCCGGTTCGAGCAGCGGGCCGACCGTGTCGTCCAGGGCGTCGGCCAGGGAGCTGACCGACATCACCCGGGCCCGGGCGGCGGCCAGCTCGATGGCCAGCGGGAGACCGTCGAGCCGTCGGCAGATCCGCGCCGCGGCGGCGTTCTGGGCCGCCGTGGGGGGACCCAGCGACGCCAGTCCCGTACGGTCCCAGAACAGCTGGACCGCCGGTGAGGAGGTGACCTCCCGGGCGTGGGCGCGGGCTGAGGGCACGGCGAGAGGTCGGACGGTCAGGACGGCCTCGCCGGGGACCTGCAGCTGATGCCGCGAGGTGACCAGGAAGACGAGGTCAGGGCAGGAGGCGACCAGCACCTGGATCAGCTCGCGGGCCGCGTCCAGCAGGTGCTGGGCTCCGTCGACCACGAGCAGCTGGCGGCGGGTGCGGAGGGCCTCGGCGAGGGTGGTGAGGTCGACATCGGGGTCACCGGTCACGCCGAGGGCGGCGGCGAGGGCCGGGATCAGGTCGGTGCTCTGGGAGACTCCCGGGACCGGCAGCCAGCGCACGCCGTCGGCGTAGCCGGTGGCGCCGGTGGCGAGAACCGCCGCCAACCGGGTCTTGCCCACGCCTCCCGGGCCGGTCAGGGTGACCAGACGGTGGTCCGCCAACAACGCGTGGATGGCGTCGAGGTCGTGGTCTCGGCCCAGCAGCGGGTCGGCGAAGGTGGGTGGTTCGAGCGACGGGGTGGCCCGGGGGGTCGGGGGGACCGGAGGGGCCGGCAACAGGGCGGCGAAGAACCGCTCCCGTTCCGCTCCGGCGAGGCGCAGGGCATCGGCCAGCAGGCTGAGGGTGGTCATCCGGGGCGAGCGCCGGCCGCGCTCCAGCAGCGAGACCGCTTCCGGGCTCAGACCGGCGCGCGTGGCCAAGCTCTCCTGCGACATCCCCGCCCGCTGGCGGTACCACCGCAGCTCGCTTCCGAACGTGCTCACCCGCACCCACCTCGTCGGCCCCGCTGTGAGCCTCACCTTAGTGCCCGTGCTTGCCGGGCCGCACGGGATTGTCCGACCCTTGTCCGTGGTCGGGGTCCCCTGCCGGACGGAAGACTTCGGTGGAGTCGCGGGTCGATGTGTTCGGGGGAGCTCTCCTTCGCAGGGGATTCGTCCGTGGCCGTGAGCTTGGGGGGCGTGCCCGGTGGGGGCGACTCGGACGGGGCCGAGGAGTCCGGGGTACGCCCCTCAATCACGCCCGGACCCGGTTCTCGCCGGCGAGGGCCCGCTGCGCGGTGCCGGCTCCGTCCCGATGAGTGAGGGCACCCTGACCTGCGTCTCTAGACTGGCCAGGTGACCAGCCGGACCGAGACCTGACGTGGAGTTCTTCCGCGGTCTGCCCTTCCCGCTGGCGGTCGGTGCGCTCTTCGTCATCGTGCTGCTGCGCGCCGGCGGCACGTACGCGCTCGGCCGGGCCGCACGCTCGGGGGCCGGCCGGAACGCACGGGTGCAGCGGCTGGTCGACACGCCGAGGTTCGTCCGGGCGCAGCAGCTGGTCGCGCGCTGGGGAGCACCGATCGTCGTGTTCTCCTTCCTCACCGTCGGTTTCCAGACCCTGGCCAATCTCGCTGCCGGGGTGGGCCGGATGCCGTTGCGCCGCTATCTCCCGGCGCTCGTCGTCGGTGGGCTGCTCTGGGCCGTGCTCTACGCCACCGTCGGTCTCCTCACCTGGGCGGCGCTGTCGCACCTGTACGAGATCTCACCCGTCGCCGCCACCACCGGCAGCCTCGCCCTGGCGGCCGGTCTCATCGGCTACGTGGCCTGGCAGGTCCGGCGGGCGCGGGCGGAGGAGGCGACTGTCGTGCTCCACCGGGAACTGCGAGACGGGCGCGTTCGGTAGGCGGGTGCCGCACGCTTGGCTGTGAGCGCCCGGCGCCTCCGATCTGAGTGCGGCGTCCCGCGCAGCTACGTCATTCTCCTCAGGACTTCCCGGGCCGGTCTTGCGACCGTTGACCCAGTCGCCGGAGAGGCCGGCGGCACCACCCACAGGGGGAGAAATGTCCAGCAACCACCGCAGTCTCCAGGACGGCACCACGACCCTGCCGACGTCGTCGGGCGACCGGGACGTCGAGATCACGTTCGACGTGCCGGGTCTGTCCAGCAGCACCTTCGTCCACACGCGTCCGTACCTGTCCTACCGGGTGGCCCCGGTCGGCAGCTCGGGCACCCGTCTGGTGATGGAGCTGAACGGGACCGAGATCGTGGACCTGAGCTACAACACCACCGTCAACCGGACGATGACCGAGATCTTCGATCACGGAGTGCTCAGGGCCGGCACGGGCGGGGTCAACACGCTCCGGGTGTTCGTCCCGGACGACGAGCCCGGCTCGGCCCAGATCAGCGAGCTGATCGTCACCTACACGGACGCGTGAGCCGGCGCGTCCGACCGAGCAGCTGCCGGCGACACGATCCGGGTCGTGTCGCCGGTGGCCGCATGCCATGCTGAGGAATGGCTGGCCCGAGGTCGACGGCTCCGCGGGAACCCATGGTCGGGCGTGCTGCGGAACTGGCCTCGGGGCTCACTGCTCTGGCCGCGGTGGCGGCGGGTACGCCGCAGGCCATGATCATCAGCGGCGAGGCCGGCATCGGCAAGACCCGCCTGGTCCGGGAGCTGGCGAGCCGTGCACGAGCCGACGGGTTCGTGGTGGCGACCGGTGTCTGCTCGCCGGTCAGCGGCGGTCGGCTGCCGTACGGTCCCGTCTCGGAGATGCTGGCCCACCTCGTCGGTGAGGCACCGGAGCTGCCCTCCCTGGCGTCGACGTCCACGTGGCAGGCGCTCGGTCCACTGCGGATGGAGGCACCCGGGACCTCGTCGGACTCCGGGCTCGCAGCGACCAGGCTGTACGCCGCGGTCGTCGATCTCCTCCTCACCGTGAGCGGTCGGCACCCGACGATGCTGGTCGTGGAGGACGTGCACTGGGTGGACCAGGCGAGCATGGACCTGCTGGCGTTCACCGCTCGCCGGCTCCGTCAGGGCCGGGTGCTGCTGGTTCTCACCGTGCGGCCCGAGCGCGCCCGCACCCGATCGCCCGACCGCTCGGCGCTGGCCGAGCTCCGACGGTTGCCCAGCGTGCACGGCATCGAGCTCGCGGCGCTCTCGGCCGACGCCGTGCGCGAGCTGGTCCGGTCGGTCCCGGATCCGCCGTCGGACCATCAGGTCGCCCGGATCACTGACCTTGCTCAGGGCATCCCGTTCTTCGCTCTGCACCTGGCCCGCCACGACGCCGACGAGATCCCGGCCCGGCTCCGAGGCGTCCTGCTGAGCTCGGTCGACGAGGTCACCGACGATCAGCGCTCCCTGCTCGTGCTCCTCAGCCTGGTCGGCGCCTGCGAGGAGCCCGAGCTGCTGGTCCGGGCGACCGGCGGCTCGGCGGAGCGTCTCGGTGCGGCTTCCCGCGACCTGGTACGCCGCGGGCTGCTGAGCGTCGACGGCAGCGCCCTGGCGTTCCGCCATGCCCTCCTCCGCGAGGTGGTGGTGGCCGACACGCTGCCGAGCGAGCGCGTGGTGGCGCACACGGCGGCAGCCGACTTCTGGCTGTCCGGTCCCGCGGCCGACCAACCGCACCGGGCGGCCCAGCTGGCTCACCACCTGCTGGAGAGCGGGCGCCACGGCGCGGCGCTGCACTACGCGCTGAAGGCGGCCCGGCACGCCGGGGCGATCTGGGCGTACGAGGATGCGCGCGCCTGCTACGCGGGCGTCGAGCGGATCTGGGGCCTGGTGCCCGATGCCGAACGGGTGAGCGGCGTCCGGCAGATCACCGTGCTGTGCGAGGCGGCCACGGCCTGCCGGTGGTGCGGACGGCCGGAGGACGCCCTCCTCCGCCTGCAGCACGCTGACCGGCTGGTCGTCACCGAGCTCGACCGAGCGACTGTCGCGCACCGGCGCGGCCAGGTGCTGTGGGCGACCGGAGACATGCACGCGTCGCTCGAGGCCTATCGGCTCGCCCTCGGCGCCCTGCCGCCGCAGGCCGATGATCACCTCAGAGCCTCTCTCCTGGCGGCCCTCGCCCAGGGCTGCATGGCCACGGGGCAGGCGCGGTCAGCCACCGAGTGGGCGGCGCAGGCCATCGCCGCGAGCACGCTCACCGGGGACCAGCGGATCCGGCTGCACGCCTCGATCACGGCGGCGGTGGCCCAGGCTCAGCTCGGCGACGTCGACGCTGCGGTGTCCGGTCTGACGCTCCTGCTGCCGGAGGTTCGCGGCCTGGATGATCTGGAGCTGGTGCTCCGCTGCTACGGGAACCTGACCTTCGCCCTCGGGGTCGGCTGCCGGTTCGAGCAGCTGGCCGAGGCCGCCGCCGAGGGCATCGCCGCCGCCGCCCGGTACGGGCCGGTGATCTCCCTCGCCTCGACCTTGATCAGCAACCAGGTGAACGCGCTGGTGGCGCTCGGTCGCTGGGACGAAGCCGTACGGGTGGCCACCGACGCCCTCGCGGACCTGACGGCGGAGGGAGTCGCCGGGCACCTGCACGCCTCGCTGGCCGAGGTGGCGGTGGCACGCGGCGACGAGGCGGAGGCGGACCGGCAGCTCGCGTCGGCCCGGGCCTTCGGTGGGCAGAACCCCTACGTCGCCGCCACCGTGGCGATCACCGAAGCCGACCACCACCTGTGGAACCACCGTCCGGCGGAGGCTGCCGCCGTCCTGGCGGAGGCGCTGCCCGGACTCCGCAAGCAGGACGACGCACTGTTGATCATGGAGGCGTGCTGGCGCGCCCTGCGGGCGGAGGCCGACCGGGTCGAGACGACGGTGCCGCTGCGTCGGACCGGCCCCAGCGGCGCCCGGGACGAGCTCGTCGGGGTGGCCCGGGACGCGGCGGCGGGCACGGCGTTACCGGTCTGTGCCGCCGTGCTGTCGGCCGTCGAGGCGGAGGCGGACCGCGTCGACGCCACCGACCGCCCGGAGCAGTGGACCGCCGTGGTGGCGGCCAACGCCGCCCTCGGACGGCGGCACGTGCAGGCGTACGGCTCGCTGCGACTGGCGGTCGCGCACCTGCGGGGGCAGGCGCGGAGCCGCGCGGAGGTCGCGCTCCGGGCCGCCCACGCCGAGGCCGTGGCGCTGGGTGCCGTCCCGCTGATCGAGGAGATCTCCACGGTGGCTCGGGTCGGCGGGCTGCGTCTCGGCCCTGACGCCGGCAGCTCCGCCCGGAGCGACGCACACGGCGGGGCTGCCTCGGTCGCCGACTCTCTCGGGCTGACGCCGCGCGAGCGCGAGGTGCTGGCCATGCTCATGACGGGAGCGACCAACCGGATGATCGCCCGGGCTCTGTTCATCAGCGAGCGGACGGCGAGCGTGCACGTCAGCAACATCCTGCCCAAGCTCGGTGCGGCCAACCGCACCGAGGCGGCCCGGATCGCCCTCCGGCTGAACCTGGACAGCCTGGGGTGAACCGGACGATAGTGGCGGCGTGGGACATTACATGCCGTGCCGTACGAGCGGGAGCCAGGACACGCACCTCTACCGTGCCGGTGACCCCGGGGAGTCGCTGTGCGGCAAGTCGGTGTCCGAGGGTGCGGCCAGCCCCGGGAACCGTCCGGTCTGCGCGGACTGCGCGAAGGCGCTCCTGGTGGCGATCTTCCGCAGGGCCGGTCGGATCTCCTCGGTCGAGGTGGTCGCTCACGACGAGCAGGAACCCACCCCGTCGAGTGGGTGAGGAGCTGCTGGCCCGACGTGGCCGGGTCGCGCGAGGCGCGGACCGGCGACGGCCCGCGGCGACTGCTGCCCGCTAGCGTTCCCCCGTGACCCCCGACCCCCAGCTCTGGACCCCTGTGCCCGGCTTCGACCTCACCGACGTCACCTACCACCGCGCGGTGGACGCGCCGGTGGTGCGGGTGGCCTTCGACCGGCCCGAGGTCCGCAACGCCTTCCGGCCGCACACCGTCGACGAGCTCTACCGGGTCCTCGACCACGCCCGGAGGAGCTCGGACGTCGGGGCGGTGCTGCTCACCGGCAACGGACCCTCGCCCAAGGACGGGGGGTGGGCGTTCTGCAGCGGCGGCGACCAGCGGATCCGCGGTCGGGCTGGCTACCAGTACGCCGAGGGTGAGAGCGCCGAGACCGTCGACCCGGCCGCGCTGGGTCGGCTGCACATCCTCGAGGTCCAGCGGCTGATCCGGTTCATGCCCAAGGTGGTGATCGCGCTGGTCAACGGCTGGGCGGCGGGCGGCGGCCACAGCCTGCACGTGGTCTGCGACCTGACCCTGGCCAGCCGGGAGCACGCCCGCTTCAAGCAGACCGACGCCGACGTCGGCTCCTTCGACGCCGGCTTCGGCTCGGCGTACCTGGCCCGTCAGGTCGGTCAGAAGTTCGCCCGCGAGATCTTCTTCCTCGGTGACGTCTACGACGCCGAGGACGCGTACCGGATGGGGATGGTCAACAAGGTCGTCGACCACGACGACCTGGAACGGGTCGGTCTGGAGTGGGGCGAGAAGATCTGCGCCAAGAGCCCGACCGCCCAGCGGATGCTCAAGTTCGCCTTCAACGCGATCGACGACGGCCTGGTCGGCCAGCAGGTGTTCGCCGGCGAGACCACCCGGCTGGCGTACATGACCGACGAGGCCGTGGAGGGCCGGGACGCGTTCCTGGAGAAGCGTTCCCCGGACTGGTCACGCTTCCCGTACTACTACTGAGCGGCGGCCGCCGAGCTCGTCGCCCGGCCGGTCCACCGCTGGGAATCTGCTCGGGTTCGTCGGGTTCGCTCGATCTATAGCCCGAGCAGAACCGACCAACCCGAGCAGATCGAGTCTGAGGCGCAAGCGGACCTCAGACGACGCCGTAGAGGCGGTCGCCGGCGTCGCCCAGGCCCGGCACGATGTAGCCGCGCTCGTCGAGCCGCTCGTCGACGGCGGCGGTGACCAGGGTGCAGGGGACCTCGAGGTCCTGCAGCAGCGCAGTGATCCGGTCGATGCCCTCCGGGGCGGCGAGCAGGCAGATGCAGGTGATGTGGTCGGCGCCCCGACGAACCAGGAAGCGGACGGCTTCGGCGAGGGTCCCACCGGTGGCGAGCATCGGGTCCAGCACGTAGCACTGCCGCCCCGACAGGTCGTCGGGCAGCCGTTCGGCGTACGTGGACGCGACCAGCGTCTGCTCGTCGCGGACCATGCCGACGAATCCGACCTCCGCGGTCGGCATCAGCCGGGTCATCCCCTCGAGCATCCCGAGGCCGGCGCGCAGGATCGGCACCACCAGGGGGCGGGGTGGGGCCAGCTTCACGCCCTCCGCCGCGCCGACCGGGGTCTGGACGGTGACCGGTGCGACGCGGACGCCTCGCGTCGCCTCGTACGCCAGCAGCGTGACCAGCTCCTCGGTCAGCCGGCGGAACGTCGGTGAGTCGGTCCGCTCGTCCCGCAGCGTCGTCAGCTTGTGGGCGACGAGCGGGTGATCCACGATGCACAGGTCCACGGGGGAACGGTAGCGACCCCCGGACGCCGTTCGTATCCGAGTCGTGGTTCTGGGTCCTGTCTGACACGATGGGCACGGCTCATCCGGGCCGTGGTTTCGAAGGAGTGGCATGTCGCAGCACAACGACGAGGAGATCGAGTCGTTCGAACCCGACGATGCCGTCGACAACCGCCCCGGCCTGGACGAGGACCTGGATGTCGACAGCGAGGACGACGGCCCCGCGTCCGACGACTCCGATGCCGACGACGCGGACGATGACGACTCCGACGACGACGACGACGACGACGACGACGACGAGCCGGAGGATGCCCTCGCCGACGAGATCGACTTCGTCATCGCCGCCTACCGCGAGGACGGCCAGCTGAGCGTGTCCGCGCTGAACGACGACCTGGCCAACGACCTGGAGGAGCTGATCGTCCAGCTCCGCCGGCTGCCCGGCGACGCCGGTGCGATCGGCTTCGTCAGCCTGGTCGAGGAGGTGCTGGTGGCGGTCCGCGTCCGGGGGCGGCACGTGCAGGTCGTCCTGAACGACGCCACGGCGGCCCTGGACTGGCCGATCGCCCGCGACGTCCTCGACCTGCTGGGCGAGGAGCTGCCCGACTCCGACGACGAGGCCGAGCCGGTCGGTGACCTCAGCATGTTCGCCGACCTGGGACTCAGCGACTTCGACCTCGGCACCATCATCGACGACCTCGACCTGGCGTCGGACCAGGCGCTGATGCAGATCGCCGACAAGATCAACATCGGCCCGCAGTTCCGCAAGGTCGCCGAGACGGCCCTGCAGGACTGACGGTCGACGGACCGGGGCGTCGGCGCCGTGGGTAGCCGGTGGGACGACGCAATGCGCCTGGCCCTGGCCGCAGGACTCGCCGCCGCCGGTCGTGCGGACCGCCCGGACGTGCCGGTCGGGGCCGTCGTGCTGGACCCGACGGGGACGGTGGTGGCGATCGCCGCCAACGAGCGCGAGCTGACCGGCGACCCGACGGCCCACGCCGAGGTGCTGGCCCTGCGCCGCGCCGCCGAGCGGCAGGGGGAGTGGCGACTGGCGGGTCACACGCTCGTGGTCACCCTGGAACCCTGCACCATGTGCGCGGGGGCGGTGGTGCTGGCCCGGATCGAGCGGCTCGTGTTCGGCGCGTACGACCCGAAGGCCGGTGCCGTCGCCTCGCTGTTCGACGTCGTCCGCGATCCCCGGCTTCCCCACCGAACCGACGTCCGCGGCGGGATCCTCGAGACCGAGTGCGGTGCGGCGCTGCGGTCCTTCTTCGGTCGCTGACCGGGGGAGGCCCCCCGCCCCGCGTCGGCGCCGCAGGATTTCGTCCGCGCTGTCCCGGTTGGGTATTGTCCTCCGCGGTGGCGTGTCTGAGCGGCCGAAAGAGCGCGCCTCGAAAGCGCGTGAGGGGCAACCCTCCGCGGGTTCAAATCCCGCCGCCACCGCCAGTCGGCCGATCGCCGGTCCTGCCTCCACGCAGGGCCGGCGTTCTGTCGCTCGGGGCGGGCGCCGGCGATGGTCTCGTACGGCCGACGTCGACTGCCGTACGGCCGCTGCCACCCCGGCGCAGGGCCGCCCGCCCCGCGCTCGTCGCGACCGGGTCGCTGCCCGGACGGGCAGCCACGCGTGCCCGGAACGCCACCCGACGGGTCCCGGACCGGCGGACACCGGGCTGTAGGTTCGAGCGACGAGAGTGACCGGCAACCGAACAGGACGACCCGTGACTCCTGCAGATGGTCGGCTGCCCCAGCCGGATCGGCGCCGCCGCCCCGCCCCGCTGCGTCGAGGGGCTGCCGAGCCGCAGGACGCCGGGGAGTCCCCGGCGCCGCCGGTCTCCTCGGGGAGCCTGACGGCCGAGCACGTCGTGCGGCTGCAGCGCACGGCGGGGAACAGCGCCGTGACCGCGGCCCTGCACGGTGGCGAACGGGCGCGGGATCCGCTGCAGGTGCAACGGCTCGAGCCCGCCCAGGTCCAGCGCAGCGTGCTCTCCGACCGGCTGGCGGGTGTGTGGCGGGACCAGGGGAGAGACGCGTTCTTCCGGGAGCTGGCGCTGGTCCGGAACTCCGACCCCGACGTCTCGGCGTTCATCGAGCGGACCCTGACCGGGGCCGACCTCCGGCGCGCCCGGGTCGTCCTGGGCACCGACCGCCCCCTCACCGACAGCCAGCGCAACGCTCTGCACACCCTGCTGGTGAGCCGGCTGAGCAGCGCGGAGACGCTCTACGCGGCCGCCTGCCAGCAGGTCCACGAACGCATCCAGGCCGAGCGGGCGGCGGCCACCGAGCTGGCCGTGGCCCTGATCACGATCGGCATCACCTACGTCGTTCCCGGGCTCGGCGGCGCCATCACCCGGATGGTCACCAACATCCCGGCCAGCGCGGCGGCCGGCACGCAGGCCGTGGCGCTCGGCATCCTGCCCCGGGCGGGGGCGATCGCCTCGACCCTGGGCGAGGCCGGCAAACGAGCGGCGCCGCCGGTGGTGCGGGCGGCGCTGGCCGCCTCGCCCCGGGACCTGTTGAACGCGATGATCCAGGGCTTCGCCGTGGCCAAGGACAGCATCGTCAGCGACGTCGCCACCAAGATCCAGGACCGCCAGGCCCTGCCCGACGAGGACCTGTGGGTCGCGGTGGCCAACTGGGACCCCGTCGAGCGCACGATCGCCGGGTACGCCACCCAGATCACGGGCTTCTACGACCGCTGGCGGGAGCAGGTGGACACCATCGGGCCGCTCCAGCACGGCCGCCGGTCCACGCTCGAGCGGGACCGACCGTTCACCTACCAGACCGGCGTGGTCTGGACGCGGCACGCCACCGGCGAGTACCTCACGCTGGCCCGGGTGACCGACGGGCGGATGTCCTTCCTGCGCTTCGTCGACGCCGATCTGCGCGAGATGGCGCTGGCCCGGGCCCAGACCAGTCAGCCCCGCGGGGTGCAGACGCTGCCCTGGGACCCGCGCAGCATCTCCGGTCTGCCGACGGACCCGCCGGCCACGGCTGCCCGCCGGAACTGAGCGAGGTCTGGCTCGGCGACGGGACCGATAAGATCCCTGCACACGGCACCCCGTTCTCGGTGAGGACGGGGTCGCTCTGTATCGGGGGTCCCACACACTCCCGCGTGTCGGCCGGGAGGGGCAGATCGTGATCGATCTCGACCTCATCCTGCTGGTCGGCTCCGTCGTGGTCATCGTGGCGATCCTGTCCGCCCGGCTCGGCACCCGGTTCGGGCTACCCGCCCTGTTGCTGTTCCTCGGTGTCGGCATGCTGCTCGGCCAGACCCGCGTCAACTTCGACAACGCCGAGCTGGCCCACGCCCTGGGTTTCGGGGCCCTGGTGATCATCCTGGCCGAGGGCGGTCTGACCACGAAGTGGTCCGACATCCGGCCCAGCATCGGCGTGGCCTCGGTGCTGGCCACCCTCGGGATCGGGATCAGCGTGGCCCTGATGGCGCTGTTCGGGCACATCGTCCTGGGCCTCGACTGGTGGATCGCGATCCTCTTGGGGGCGGTCTTCTCCCCGACCGACGCGGCCGCGGTGTTCTCGGTGCTGCGCAACGTTCCACTGCCACAACGGCTGCGGGGGGTGCTGGAGGCCGAGTCCGGTCTGAACGACGCCCCGACCGTGCTCCTCGTCTCGCTGGCCTCGTCGGCGGCGCTGACCGGCCAGAGCGAGTACGGACCGGTGCTGCTGGGCGGCCTGGTGCTGCTGGAGCTGGCGGCCGGGATCGGGCTGGGGGTGGCGCTCGGCTGGGTCGGCGTCCAGGTGCTGCGGCGGGTGGCCCTGCCCGCGTCGGGTCTCTACCCGCTGGCCACGATGGTCTGGATCGTCTTCACGTACGGGGTGACCGCCGAGCTGCACACCAGCGGCTTCGCGGCCGTCTACGCCTGCGCGCTGATGCTCGGCAACGCCCAGCTGCCCCACCGCGGGGCCACGCGCTCCTTCGTCGAGGGCACCGGCTGGATCGCCCAGATCGGGTTGTTCGTGATGCTTGGTCTGCTCGCCGTGCCCGAGCGGCTGAACCTGCGCGAGGTGGTGATCGCCCTGGCGGCCGGGCTGTTCCTCACCTTCGTGGCCCGGCCGGTGTCGGTGTTCCTCTCCGCGACCGCCTTCCGGATGCCCATCAAGCAGCAGATCTTCGTGTCCTGGGCCGGTCTGCGCGGTGCCGTGCCGATCATCATGGCCACGGTCCCGCTGTCCATGGGGGTGCCGAACGCACCGTACCTGTTCGACGTGGTGCTGATCTTCGTGGTCATCTTCACCTGCCTGCAGGCCCCGACGCTGCCGTTCGTCGCCCGCAAGCTCGGCCTGGTCGACCTGGAACGGGCCCGCGAGGTCGAGGTCGAGGTCGCGCCCCTGGACATGATCTCGGCCGACCTGCTGCAGGTGCGGGTGCCGGCGGGGTCCCGGATCGCCGGTGTCGAGATCAGCGAGCTCCGCCTCCCGCGTCACACAGTGGTCACGCTGGTGATCCGCAACCAGACCCCGTTCGCCCCCCGCGGGCAGGAACGGCTGAGGGTGGGCGACGAGCTGCTGATCGTCACGCCCACGTCGGAGCGCGAGCTCACCGAACGGCGCCTGGCCCTGCTCAGCCGGGAGGGTCGACTGGCCAGCTGGAGACGGAGCGCACCGGACCCGGAGTGAGCCGGCCGGGGACCATCGGACGGGTCAGTTGCCCAGGGCCGGGGTCGAGGTCTGCGTGGAGGGGAGGCAGGCGGTCGCGGTCTTCACCACGATGGCGGTCTTGGCGTTCTTGTTGAAGCCGCCGTACTTGTCGCCGACCAGGACGTCGACGGTGCCGTCGGTGCGCTTGTCGGCCCGCACGGTGGCGCCCTTGAAGAACCCCTTGACCAGGATGACCTCGGGGTTCCGCGCGTCCGAGCCGACGATCACCGTCTGCTTGATGTTCTCACCGGTGTTGGAGGTGCGCTGCACCCGGAAGCCCTTGTCCCGCAGCGCGCGGCCGACGTCGCCGGCCAGGCCGCGCCGGTCGCCGCCGTTGTACACGTTGACCGTGACCTGACCGGAGCGCAGCTGGCTGTTGGGCAGCGACTGCTGCACGCACGGCTCCGGCGGCAGCGGCGGGACGGTGGCGATCACGTTGTTCCAGCCCCACCAGGCGCCGTAGCACAGCACGCCGAGCAGGATCAGCAGCGTCAGGGGTGTCCGGACGATCCGGAACACTCGACCGATCACTGACGGGTTCCCTTCTGCCTCTTCACCGGATCCTCGACCCTACGGGACGCGGGCTTACTTCAGGTCGAGGACGCGGGCGTGCATGGTCTGGCGCTGCTGGAGCGCCGCCCGGAGGGCTCGGTGCAGTCCGTCTTCGAGGTAGAGGTCGCCCCGCCAGGACACGACGTGGGCGAACAGGTCCCCGTAGAAGGTGGAGTCCTCCTCCAGCAGCGCCTCCAGGTCCAGCGTGCGCTTGGTCGTCACGAGCTGGTCCAGGCGCACCTGGTGCGGCGCGATGGCGGCCCACTGCTTCTGTACGTACCCGTGGTCCGGGTAAGGACGTACGTCGCCGACGCGCTTGAAGATCACGCGCCCACCCTAGACGACCTGGTCGGGCGGACCGGTCCACGACCTGATTACGATTCGGGCATGGCGGAGAGCAACGACGGGCCCGACGAAGCGACTGACTCCGGTCCCGCGACCACCCCGTACGCCCCGCCGGCCGCCGCAGAACCCGCCCCCCCGGCTCCCGCGGGTTCCGCTGGGCCCGGCGCCGCAGTCGGCGGCGACGCCCCCGCGCCGTCGGCGGAGGTCGTCGCCATCCAGACCGGCTACACCTTCGACGAGCCGGCCATCGACCTCGGTGTGCTGATGGAGGACGACACGCCCGTGCCGCAGGCCCGGGTCCGGATCCCGTTGTCGATGCTGAACCGGCACGGTCTGGTGGCCGGCGCCACCGGCACCGGCAAGACCAAGACGCTGCAGGTGCTGGCCGAGGCCATCTCGCGGGCCGGCGTGCCGGTCTTCGCCGCCGACGTCAAGGGCGACCTGTCCGGCATCGCTGCTCCCGGCGAGGCGAACGAGAAGCTGGCCGCCCGGACGAAGAAGATCGGTCAGGACTGGCAGCCGCAGGGCTGCCCGGTCGAGTTCTACTCCCTGGGCACGGGCGACGTCGGGGTGCCGTTGCGGGCGACGATCACCTCGTTCGGACCCATCCTGCTGTCCAAGGTGCTCGGCCTGAACAAGACGCAGGAGTCCTCCCTCGGCCTGGTCTTCCACTACGCCGACACAGCGGGTCTGCCGCTGCTCGACCTCGCCGACCTCCGCGAGGTGCTGAGCTACCTGACCAGTGACGAGGGCAAGGAGGAGCTGAAGGGCATCGGCGGTCTCAGCAGCACCACCGTCGGGGTCATCCTGCGCAGCCTCATCACCTTCGCCGACCAGGGGGCGGAGGACTTCTTCGGCGAGCCCGAGTACGACACCGCCGACCTGATGCGGGTCACCGCCGACGGCCGGGGGGTGGTCTCGCTGCTGGAGCTGCCGAACCTGGCCAACCAGCCCGCGCTGTTCTCCACCTTCCTGATGTGGTTGCTGGCCGACCTGTTCACCGACCTGCCCGAGGTCGGCGACGTCGACAAGCCCAAGCTGGTCTTCTTCTTCGACGAGGCGCACCTGCTCTTCAACGGCGCGTCGCCGGCCTTCTTGCAGGCGATCACCCAGACCGTCCGGCTGATCCGCTCGAAGGGGGTGGGCATCTTCTTCGTCACCCAGACGCCCAAGGACGTGCCGGACGACGTGCTCGCCCAGCTCGGCTCACGGGTCCAGCACCAGCTCCGGGCGCACACCCCGAACGACGCCAAGGCGCTGAAGCAGACCGTCGCCACCTTCCCCAAGTCGCACTACGACCTGGCCGAGGTGCTGCAGTCGCTGGGCATCGGCGAGGCGATCGTCACGGTGATGGACCCCGACGGAGCTCCCACCCCGGTGGCCTGGACCCGCATGCTGGCGCCCCAGTCGTTGATGGCCGCGATCCCGGCCGAGTCCCTCCGCCCGGGCATCGCCCAGTCGGCCATGATGACCAAGTACGGCCAGGAGGTCGACCGCGAGTCGGCGTACGAGATGCTCACCCGCAAGGTGGAGGCCGGCGCCCAGGCCGCCGAGCAGGAGCGGATGGCCCAGGAGTCGGCGAGGCAGCAGGCCGAGTACGCCAAGCAGGCGGCAGCCGCCGCGACCCAGGCCGAGAGGGACCGGATCGCCGCCGAGAAGCTGGCCGCCAAGGAGCGGGCCGACGCCGAGCGGCGCGCGGTCAAGGAGCGGGCCGAGGCCGACCGGCGGGCCGCCGCCGAGGCTCGCGAATCCGCCCGCAACCGGAAGCAGGCCGGTGACATGGTGGGCAAGGTGCTGCGTTCCTCGGTGGCCAAGGAGATCGTGCGCAGCATCCTCGGGAACGCCCGGCGGCGCTGATGAGCGAACGGATCGCGGTCACCGGCTCGTCGGGTCACCTGGGTCGGGCCGTGGTCGACGACCTGGTCGCGCACGGCTACCAGGTCGTCGGCATCGACCGGTCGGTGGCGCCCGAGGCGACGCACCCCACCTACGCCTGGGAGGGAGAGTCGGTCGAACCGCTCCGCCCGCTGCTGGAGGACTGCGACGGCCTGATCCACCTGGCGGCCATCCCGGCGCCGGTCGGTCACCTGCCGGAGGTGGTCTTCGTCAACAACACCCGGGCCACCTTCGCCGCGCTCGAGGCCGCCGGGTCGGTCGGCATCCGCCGGGCCGTGATCGCGTCCAGCGGGTCGGCGTACGGGACGGCGTGGTCGCCGCAGCCGACCCGGTTCCGCCAGGTGCCGGTCGACGAGAACCACCCGATGACCAACTTCGACCCCTACGGGCTGTCCAAGGAGGTCGACGAGCGGACCGCGGCCGTGATGGCGCGTCGGCACACCATGTCGGTGGCCGCGCTCCGCTTCCACTGGATCGCCACCCGCGAGCAGCAGCTCGAGGCGATGGCGCGACAGCGGACGGGGCCGCGGGACCTCGACGACGAGCTCGGCAGCCTGTGGGGGTACGTCGACCTGCGCGACGCCGCGTCGGCCTGCCGGCTCGCGATCGAGGCGGCGGCGCGGTCACCGTACGGGTTCGTGCCGCTGAACGTCGTCGCGGCCGACAGCCTGGCCGACGCGCCGATCCCCGACCTGCTGGCCGAGCACGCCCCGGAGATCGAGGTGACCGCACCACTGGGACCGACCCAGGGGGCGTACGCCATCGGGCGGGCCGCCGAGCTGATCGGCTGGATGCCGCAGCACTCCTGGCGCGACCCGGCCTGACCCCGGGTCGCGGGGTCAGCGCTCGACGCCGGCCAGGTAGACGGTGTTGGTGGCCGGACGTCCCTGCAGCGGGTTCCAGAAGGTGACGACCTCGGCCACCACGTCGGTGAGCACCTCCGTCAGCACGTCGACGTAGTCCTGGTCCGGTGGGTCGTTGGACCACAGGCCGTACACGCCGCCGGGGTTCAGGTGGTCGGCCAGGCGCCGCACGCCGGCCACGGTGTAGAAGTCGCCGCTGCCGGCTCCGAGCTGGTGGCGGGGCGAGTGGTCGATGTCGACCAGCACCGCGTCGAACCGACGGTCGGGGGCGTCGGGGTCGAAACCGGACTGCCGCGACATCGCGAAGAAGTCGCCGTGCACCAGCCGGCAGCGGGGGTCGTTGGCCAGCCGCCGACCGAGCGGCACCAGCTCCTCCCGGTGCCAGCGGATCACCGGCTCGAGGGCGTCCACCACGGTGAGCTCGCGCACCCCGGCGTCGGCCAGCACCGCGTCCGCGGTATAGCCCAACCCGAGTCCGCCGACCACGACGTCCCAGCCGCTCGACGGCGTCCCGGCACGGGTCAGGCGGGCGAGCGCCAGATCGGCGAGCGCGATCTCCGCGACGGTGAACAGGCTGGACATCAGGTACTCCTCACCCAGCTTGACCTCGAAGATGTCGAGCCCGGTGCTCGGGTCCCTCCGGCGGCGCAGGCTCACCTCGCCGATCGGGGTCGGCTCCCAGGCGAGCTCCTCCAGGCGACTGCTCACCCCTGCACGTCCTCTCCCAGGCTGGTGGGCCGCCGCTGCCGTCCGGCCCCTGCTGCCCGGATCGTACGACGTCCCCGGCGGCCTCGTGGGCTGCCGGGGACGTGGTCGGGGTGCGGTCCGGTGGCGTGCGGACTCGTCGGAGTCGGTCACCACGCGTCAGACGGCGGTGGTGTAGGCCTCCTGGCCGCGCCGGTCGGCGCGACGCTGACGGCGCTGAGCCCTGCGCTCGAGCCGCTGCTCGCGCAGCGCCTGCTGGTGCTCGGCCGCCTTGGCGGCGTGGAGGCTGAGCGCGAGCTGGTCGACGGCGTAAGACAGACCGAGGGCCTGCTGGTGGGTGTCGTACATGGTGAGTTCCTTCGAGATCAGAGGGGTCGTGCCGAGAGGAGCCGACGCCCGACCGAGGGCGGTGGGCGGCGGTGGACGACCTTGATCAACACCTCGTCACGCAGCACCGGGGCCACGGGGGAGGGGCGGTCGTCAGGGACGAAGGCGGGCTGGCTCAGCAGCCGGGGACGGAGGCACCCGTCCAGGCCGGGTCGAGACCGGTCCCGTCATCCGTACCGATGATCATGAACATGGAGTACCTCCTCTCTGCCGACGATGTCGGGGATCTCCCAGCGACAAGATCAACAGTAGGCAACCCCGATTCCCGGTGGCAACGGGTTTATCGACGGGCCGTGTGGTCTGCTGGGGCATGAGCGATCTGAGCTGGGTGCCGACCTACTACGACGACGTCGCGAGCTCCTACGACGAGTCCCGCGGCGGGGTCGAGCGGGCCCGGGCGGTGGTGCGGGCGCTCGGGACCCTGGTCCGGCCACCCGGCCCCTCGGTCGCTGCCGCTGCGTCGCGGCGCGAGCGCTGTCTCGACGTGGCCGGCGGCACCGGCATCGTCTCCGCCGAGCTGGCCGCCGCCGGTTGGTCGGTGGTGGTGCTCGACCGCTCGGCCGGGATGCTGGCCGAAGCCGCCGGACGGTTGCCGGGGCGGGTCCTGCGGGCCGACGCGGACCGGCTGCCGGTGCGTACCGCCAGCCTGGACCTGGTCACGATCATCTGGATGCTCAACCTGCTCGACGTCGCCACCGCCGACGCGGTGCTGGCCGAGACCGCCCGGGTGCTGCGACCGGGTGGCCGGTTGGTGCTCACCGCGGACAAGGAGCTCGCCCACGCGAGCACGACCACGGTGCGCTCCGACGACAGCGAGCGGCTCGGGACGGTGCTCCCCGGGTGGGGGCTCGATCCGGCCGGCACCGCGACGTTCAGCGCGCCGAGCCCGTGGGGATCGGCCCGGGTGGGGGACCCGTTGTTCCGGCTGGCGGCCTTCCGACGCGCAGGAGGCCCGGACCGCGGTCCTTGACACCGGTCCCGGCATCCGGTTGTTTCGATGCATCTACGACGGGTGCTGTCGAGAAGTCCTGTCGAAGAGCTGCGCGAGAACGGCGGACCGGACGCGGCGGGCCGGGCACCGAGATCGGTGCCCGGTGAGGACTGTCGAAGGGAATGCCATGACGCTGAGTCGTCGTCAACTGATCACCACCGGGCTGGGCGTCGCGGCGACCGCGGGCCTCGCGGGCTGTGCCGGCCTCACCAGCCGCACCGACGAGGGGTCGGGCGGCGGCGCCGGCGACGCGTCGGGGCCGGCCACCCTGACCTTCGTGAACTGGTCCGGTGACACCGAGAAGAAGGCGTTCGACGCGCTGATCGCGGCGTTCCAGCAGAAGAACCCCGACATCACGATCAAGACCGACACCGTCCCGTACGCGAGCATCCAGACCAACCTGGACTCCCGCTTCCAGTCGGGGAACCCGCCGGACCTGTTCCGGGTGTCCTACATCGACATCGGGCAGTACACGAGCCAGGACGTGCTGCTGGACGTGTCGGGCGCCTTCGACCAGACCGCGGTGGACGCGTTCGTGCCCGGTCTGTGGCAGGGCGTGGTCTACGACGGCAAGCCCTACGGTGTGCCGCACCAGATCGACACCACCGCCGTGCTCTACCGCAAGGACGCCTTCGAGGCGGCCGGCATCACCGACGTCCCCACGACGTTGGAGGAGGCCTGGAGCTGGGACGAGTTCGGCGCGGTCGCCGACAAGCTCGCCGGCGTGGTCAAGGGCAAGCAGTCGCCGTTCATCTACGACTGGCAGAGCGCCGGCGCCTACCGCTGGCTGTCCTGGCTGTTCCAGGCCGGCGGCAGCCTGCTGGCCCCCGACCTCAAGGCGCCGGCCATCGACTCCGACGAGGGTCGGCGGGCGGTCGAGTTCACCCAGAGCTTCTTCACCAAGAAGTGGGTGGCCCGCAACACGTCGGTGAAGAGCACCACCTACCCCGACAGCGCCTTCATCGCCGGCACGGTGGCGATGGCCTTCGCCGGTGACTTCCTGGTGCCGTCCATCGAGAGCAGCATCGGCTCCAAGGTCGAGTACGCCGCCTTCCCGATGCCTCGCGACAAGATCGCCGCCTCCGACCTCGGCGGCAACGCGATCGTCGCGGCCAAGGACGGCAAGAACACCGCCGCGGCCACCAAGTTCCTCCAGTTCATCGTCGAGGAGGACCAGATGCGGACCTTCTGCGAGGCCACCGGCCAGCTGCCCACCCTGACCTCGCTCACGACCTCCAAGCTCGACTTCGCCGTCCGGCCGGACCTGATGGAGACCTTCGTCCAGCAGGCCACCACGTTGACCCCGGAGCAGGTGAAGCAGGTCACCGTGCCGCAGTTCGCCAAGATCAACGCCTCGTTGGCCGACGAGCTCGAGAAGGCCTTCCTGGGCGGACGGTCGCCGGCCGACACGACGGCCGCACTCGCCGCGGCGGTGGAGCGGGCCGGTCAGTGACGGTCGTCCAGTCCGCCGGTGTGGCGGCCGGTGCCCCGCCCGTCCCCGGGCGGCGGCGTCGGCGGCATCGCTACTCGGACCGGTCGGGCTACCTGTTCGCGGCGCCGGCGATGGTGCTGGCGTCGGTCTTCTCGCTGCTCCCGCTGGCCCTGGCCTTCGTCTACAGCTTCGCCGAGATCGCCCCACTGAGCGGTCGGATCAGCTGGGTCGGCTTCGACAACTACACCCAGATGCTGACCGACGGCACCTTCTACCGGTCACTGGTCAACACGGTGATCTTCACCGTGCTGGTGGTGCCCGTCAGCATGGGCCTGGGACTGGCCCTGGCCGTGCTGCTGAACTCGGTGATGCCGGCCCGCAAGCTGTTCCGGACGATCATCTACCTGCCGCTGGTGATCTCCGGGGTGGCCGTCGGTCTGATCGGCACCTTCTTCTTCAACGAGACCATCGGTGTGGTCAACAAGCTGCTGGCCGCCGTGGCCCTGCCCGGGGTGCCGTGGCAGTCCTCCGGGGTGCCGGCCTTCGCCTCGGTGATCATCGTGACGCTGTGGATCCGGGTCGGCTTCACCATGATCATCTACCTGGCCGGGCTGCAGGCGGTGCCGGTCGAGCTGCAGGAGGCGGCCCAGGTCGAGGGAGCGAGTGGCTGGCAGCGGTTCCGCCACATCACCTTCCCGCTGCTCGGACCGTCCACGTTCTTCCTGCTGGTGATGAGCGTCATCTACTCCTTCCAGGTGTTCGACATCGTCTTCGTGCTGACCAACGGCGGTCCAGGAGCCGCCACCGAGGTGCTCGGCACGTACGCGTACAAGACCGCGTTCGGCGCGGCCCGTGACCAGGGCTACGGTGCCGCGATCGGCGTGGTGATCTTCTTCTTCACGCTGATCTTCACCGTCATCCAGTGGCGCACCAACCGGACCCGGGACGAGGTGGCCTGATGACGGTGACGGCTCCCCAGCACCAGCTGACGGCCGACGAGCCGGGCACCTCCCGCGCCGTCCAGCGGCGCCGGTCCCGGCGCTGGCTGGTCGTCCGGGTGGTGCTGGCCGCCGTGGTGTGTCTGGTCATGGTCTTCCCGCTCTGGGTGATGGTGGTGACCGCGTTCTCGGGCACCGCTGTGTTCAGCCAGCAGCTCGAGCTCTGGCCCCAGCGCTTCACCCTGGCCAGCTTCGAGAAGGTGTTTGCGTCCTGGCCGGTCGGGACCTGGTTCGGCAACTCGGTCACCGTCTCGGTGATCACCACTGTGCTGTCGGTCATCGTCAGCGTGACGGGCGGTTTCGCCTTCGCCAAGCTCCGGTTCCGCGGTCAGACCGTGATGTTCATGGCCCTGCTCGCCACCATGATGATCCCCGTCCAGGCGACCCTGGTGCCGTCGTTCCGGATCGTCAACGCGATGGGGCTGATCGGCACCTTCTGGGCGGTGATCATCCCCGGGGCGGCGGCCACCTTCGGGGTCTTCCTGTCCCGGCAGTTCATGCTGGCCATCCCGACCGAGCTGCTGGAGGCGGCCCGGATCGACGGGGCGGGGACCCTGCGCATCTTCTGGAGCGTGGTGCTGCCGCTGTGCAAGCCCCTGCTGGCCGTGCTCACGCTGCTCAGCCTGATGGCGCAGTGGAACGACTTCCTGTGGCCGCTGATCGTGCTGCGTGACCCGACGCTCTACACCCTGCCGATCGGGCTGCAGTTCCTGCAGGGCCAGTACCAGACCGACTACGGGGCGCTGATGGCGATGACGCTGGTCTCGGTCATCCCGTTGGTGATCTTGTTCCTGGCCTTCCAGCGCTTCTTCGTCCAGGGACTGGCCACCACCGGCCTCCGCTGAGGCGCGCGGTCAGCGGCGGCGGGGAAGGAACTTGGCCCGCCGCGCCCGGGCCCAGGCGACGGCCCGCTGCTCCCGGTCCAGCTCCCCGTCGGCCACCAGCTGGAGGCGGCGCGGGTCGCCCCGCTCGGCCAGCGACCGCATCAGGTCGACGCCGGCCTCCTGGGAGGTCATCACCTGCTCGACGAGCGCGTCGTCCAGGGCGATCCCGTACGCCTCCGCGAACACGCGCATCCGGTGCCGCCGCCGTGGTCGGCGGTCCAGCCCGAGCACGCCCTGCCAGTAGCTGCGGTCGCGGATCGGGGCCAGGTAGTGCAGGGCGTACGCGATGTCGCTGGTCCGGGTGCCGACGTGCGCGTGCTCCCAGTCGATGAGCCCGACGATCCGCCCGTCCCGCCAGACGAGGTTCCACGGTCCGACGTCGCCGTGGCAGACCAGCGTCTCGGCGGCGCCCTCGCCATCGGCCGAGCCTTTCCGCTCCTGCGAGCCTTCCCGCTCCACCGAGCGTCCCCGCGTGGCCGTGCCGGCGCCGGTCGAGCCGTCGAACCAGCTGACCGGCTCGCTCGGCCGCCAGCCGGCCACCGCGTCGTGGTAGCGCCGGAGCAGCTCCCCGACCGCGGCCACCGCCGAGTCGGAGTCGACCAGCCGGCAGGCGGCGTCCCCGCCCACCCCGGGGATGAACTCGACCTCGTCGCCACCAGCGGTCACCCCGTACGGTCGGGGCGCCTCGGTGAAGCCCCTCGTGCGCAGATGGCTCAGCAGGGCCTGGACCGAGGCCGACCACGGCTGGGAGGGATGGCGGACCCGGTCGCCGACCCGCAGCACGGGCCGGTCGGCGCGGTCCTGCAGCACCTCGGGATCGGGGTCGGGGAAGGTCGGCATCGGCGTCCTCGCTGGTCGGGTCCGGTGATCCTCGCACGCGGACTACCCTCGTCACGACTGCCCGATCCCCTCTCGAAGGAGCACCGATGGACACGTCGTCCCCGACCCCGCCCGATGACGTCAGCGACGCCGACTGGGCGGAGCAGCACACCACCACCGACCCTTTCGAGGAGTTCGACGCGGCCCCCACGGTGCCGGTGCAGCGCACCACCGTCGAGGCCGACCAGGTCGACGTCGCCGAGCAGGCCGAGGTCGTTCCGCTGACCGACGACGAGGAGTAGGGGCGGCTCCCGGTCAGCGGCGGACCCAGGCGGTGAACGACGCGACCGAACCACCGCTCGGTCGTCGGAGCCAGGGCCACGGATGGAGTGCCGCCACGTCCAGGTGGCCGGCACGGACGGCGAAGCCGGGCACCGGCGCGTAGGTCACCGCCAGCCGGCGCCCGGCCAGCACCTGCGTCGGGTCGCCCAGGTGCACCTCCACGGCGCGGCGCCGGCCGAGGTCGGCCAGCGCCTCGGTGAGGAAGACCAGCCGGTGTCCGGCCAGCCGCAGCCGAGCCAGCAGCGGGGCGTCGAAGACGAAGACGACCGGCAGCTCCGGGTGGGCGGCCAGGGCCGGGTCGTCGTCCCCCAACGACTCGGCGGTCAGCCAGACCGCCTCCGGTGACCCGGTCAGTCGGGGCTCGGCCGGTCCCGCGGTCCGAGTCGGGTCCGGGTCGTGGCGCAGGACGGCGACCGGCTCGACCCCGGTACCGGGCTGGCTCTGCGGCCAGGACTGGATCGGGCACCGCTGGCGCAGCGGGCACTGCCGGCAGAGCTCCGGGGCTCGCTTCTCCACCTGCCAGCGGGAGAACCCGTACGGCTTGCCGGTGCCGGCCCCGATCGTCCACTGCCAGCCGAGCCCGTTGGCGGCCGTCGACCCGTCCAGCAGCTGCCGGAACATCCCGCGCTCGCCGTCCTGCCAGCGCTGCCCGGCCCGCACCGTCCACTGCGACGCCGCCCACATCCGGCTCTGGTTGACCAGCCAGCCCTCCTCGGTCAGCGACCGGTCGATCTCGGCGAGGCAGGCCATCTCCGTCGGCCAGGGGTCGCCGGACCAGCCCTCGCCCACCGCCGGTTCGCGTCGCAGCGGCCGGCGGATGGCCCGGCCCACGCGGGCGTAGAGGTGCCGGGCGTACTCCTGCCACAACAGCTCGTCGCGGAACTTGCCGACGTCCCGGCCGGGACCGCCGGCCACCGCGTCCCACACCCGGGGGAGGGTCAGCAGCCCGTGGCGGATGAACGGTGACAGACCGCTGGCGCCGCGGGCGCTCTCGGGCAGGACCTGGTTGCGCCGGGCGGCGTAGCCGCGCACCGAGAAGGCGCTGAGAGCGGCGTCGGCCGCCGCCTGACCGCCGGTGAAGCGGGTGGAGCGGCGGACCCCCGCCGGGCCGTCGAGCGTCAGCGCCCCGAAGTGCTCCGCCACCCAGGCCGGGGCGTCGTCCAGGTCGGGGTCGGGCAGCTGCGTCACGGGCCGACGGTAGCCGCGCCCGCCGACACAGCGCGTGTCGTCAGGAGCACACCGTGCTGTCCGCTCCGCCCGGTGGGAGCGGCTCCGCTTCGCCCGGGGGAGTAGAAACGGGGCATGAGTGATCTTCCCGCGACCGTGTTCGTGCTCTACGGAGCCACCGGTGACCTGGCCAAGCGGATGGTGCTGCCGGCCTTCTTCGACCTGTACGCCCGCGGGCTGCTGCCGCGCCGCTGGAAGCTGGTCGGCAACGGACGTGGTGACGTGGCCCACGAGGACTTCCGGGGTCACGTGCACGACGTCCTGACCGAGTTCGGCACCGTCCCCACCGACGAGCAGTGGGCCGGCTTCGCGCCCGATCTGCTGTTCGCGGGCGGGGGTTTCCGGGCCGAGGACGGCGGTCAGCTGCCGGACCTGATCGAGCAGACCCGCGCCGAGCTCGGCGCAGACGCGCAGCTCATCCACTACCTGGCGGTGCCGCCGAGCGCGTTCGCGCCGACCACCGAGGCGCTGCGGGAGCACGACCTGGCCAAGGGCACCAAGGTCGTCTTCGAGAAGCCGTACGGCACCTCGCTGGAGAGCCTGCACGAGCTGGACGCCTTGGTGCACACCGTGTTCGACGAGGAGCAGGTGTTCCGGATCGACCACTTCCTCGGCAAGGAGGCGACCCAGAACGTCCACATGCTCCGGTTCGCCAACACGATGGTCTCCCGGGTCTGGGACCGGAGCTCCATCGAGGAGGTCCAGATCGACGTGCCCGAGACCCTCGACATCGCCGACCGGGCAGCCTTCTACGACGCCACCGGCGCGTCCCTCGACATGCTGGTCACCCACCTGTTCCAGGTCGCGGCCGAGGTGGCGATGGAGCCGCCGACCTCGTTCGCGCCCGAGGACATGCAGCTGGCCCGCGAGTCGGTGATCTCGGCGTTCCGTCCGCTGGACCCGGCCGACGTCGTGCTCGGGCAGTTCGACGGCTACCGGCAGACGGAGGGGATCGCGGACGACTCCAGCACCGACACGTACGTGGCCGCGAAGCTGTGGGTGGACACCGACCGCTGGCGGGACGTGCCGTTCGTGCTGCGCACCGGCAAGCGGCTGCAGGGCGGCGCCCAGCGGCTCTCGCTGCTGTTCCGGACGCCGGAGGGCCCGCTGCACTCGGCCGGCAAGGTGCCCGAGGTGCTCGCGTTCGACCTGGAGGGCAGCGGTCGCATCCTGATGGAGCTCACCGTCAAGGCCCCCGGCCCCGACTTCGTACCGAGTGAGGTCGACCACGTTCTCCGGCTCGACCAGGTGGCCGACGGCTCGATGGCGCCGTACACGTCCCTCATCTACGACGTGCTCCGGGGCGACCGCTCCCTGTTCACCAGCTCGATCGGTCTGGCCGCCGCGTTCACCGCGTTCGCGCCGCTGCTCGGACCCGAGCGTCCGGACGTGGTGTCCTACCCCGAAGGGAGCTGGGGCCCGGCCGCGGCCGACCGGCTGACCGGCCGCTTCGGCTGGCTCCTCGCCCGCGAGTGACCCCACACCCTCGGCTGATTCCCCCGAGAACCTGTTGACGCGTTCCTCCCCCATCCGCTGACGCCCCCTTTCGCTACCGACGCCCCCCTTGCACAGGGGGCGTCACCGGGTGAAAGGGGGCGTCACCGGGTGAAAGGGGGCGTCAGCGGGTGAGAGGGTGCCGTGATGTCAGGCGACCACCCGGCGGGAGGCCACCAGCGCCCCGGCCTGGAAGCCCTCCACCAGCACCACCGTGCCGGGGGCGCCGTGCAGCTCGGACAGCACGACCGGGTCGGCCGTCACGTCCTCCGAGCCGATCGGCCGCCCGTTCACGTAGACGTCGACGCGGTCCAGGCCCCCGGCGGCGACCTCGACCCGCAGCCCGACCCTGGTGAAGGCCGTGGTCACGGCGAGCCGCCGGACCGGCATCCCGGCCAGGATCTCGCCCGCCCGGTCGAGCAGGTCCACGTTGCCGGTCAGCACGTCGGCCTTCGTCATGGCGTGCCGCACCGTCGGCGTCACGCCGAGATCCTCGACGGGCGTGCCGGACAGCGCACCCACCCTCAGGCCCCGCCGGATCGCGACCCGCATGTTGGCCCCCTTGGGCAACGGCGCGTACGGGGAACCGGGCTCGCTGGCCCGGTCACCGACCAGCTGCATCAACAGCTGGTGGGTCCACACGTTCGCGCCGCCGGCGCCGGTGCGGTCGTCGACCCCGAGGATGGGTCCGATCTCGTGATCGGCCCACCCCGCCGCGAAGAAGTCGGTCGCGGAGTAGCACCGGGCGTCGGTGACCAGCACCGCCGGACCGTGATAGGTCTGGCCGATCTCGTTGGCGCCGTCGGACGGGGTGATGGTGAACCCCGCGGAGAAGGTCGCGCCGATCTCGACCGCCTGGTCCAGGGAGGGGAACCACGGTCCGAGGTCGATGCCCTCGGCTCCGTCCTGGTGACGCCGGCACAGGGCCAGGTTCAGCGGGGTGGCGATGAACTGGACCGGCTCCGGGCTGATCGGCCGCGGGGTGAGGGTCTGCAGCGTGAACTCGCTGGCGTGCAGGTGCCCGCCGCCGTTGCCGCGGACGTCGACGATCAGACCGTTCGGCGGCAGCAGCGAGATCAGCCGGGCGAACTCGTCGCGGAAGGCGACCGGGTCCTGCACCGAGAAGGTGAAGATCCGGATCTGCCCGAACGTGCCGTGGGCCGTGGTCACCGCACGGGCCCGGAAGACCGACGGCATGGTGGTGGGCAGATCGGCGGCCCCCACGGCCTGCGGTTCGGTCAGCTGACCGTCCTCGGCCTGCTCACCCTCCAGCCGGACCACCTCGGGGTGGTAGAGGCTCTTGCGGGCCCGGTCCCGCTCGTCGGCGTCCAGGTCCAGGGCGTTGGCCAGGGAGGCGGGCGACACCGCGTCCAGGTCGGTGGTCGGGGGGAGGTTGGTGGCGACCTCCCACGCCACCCGGATCTCGCCGGTGCTGCCGTCGGCGGCGCGGAAGGTGACGTCGATCCAGTCCTCCTCCGGCGGCAGCTGCATCAGCAGCGGTCGGATGGTCAACGAGTCCAGACCCCGGGCCAGGCTGGCGGCCCGGTTGCTGCCGGCCAGCCGGAGTCCGTTGATCTCCACCGCGGTGCCGATGGGTACCCCGTTCCAGTGGGTGACCTCGACCCCGAGACCGAAGCCCGGCGCACTGAACCCGGTCACCACGCTGGTCACCAGGTAGTGGTCGCCGTCGGACTCGGTGGCCTTCTCCAGCACGAACGGGAGGTACGCGACCCGACCGGCGAACGGCTTGGGCAGCAGGTAGTTGGTGTGCAGGTCCCGGACGGACATGAAGATGCCGGCCATCTCCTTGTGGAACAGCCACTCCGGGCCCATCGTCTGCGGCGTCTGCCGGGTCAGCTCGGTGCGCAGCAGGCGCAGCCGCTGAACCGGGTTGACGGCGTGCATGGCCGTCTTCAGCGGCAGGTGGACGTAGTTCTGCTCGAGCAGGACGAGCGCCTGCTCCACGATCAGCCTCCGCTCGGGCAACGTCAGCGTGCCGGCGCCGGCGAGGAAGTCGGGAACGGTGACCGCACCCTCGAGATCGGCTCGGGCGATCGGCCGGTCGGTGCTGGTCCGGGCCGACGACGGGGTGGTGAGGGTCATGACGGTTCCTCCGAGGTGTAGGACTTCTCCAAGGGAAGTGCGGCGAACGCCGACCCAGATACGTCAGGGAGGAACCACGCCGTGATCGACCCCGCCGACCCCCGTGTGCGGCTCGAGCTCCGGGCCCTGGTCGATCTCGTGGTGCCGGCCGACGCGTACCCCTCGGCGAGCGAGGCCGGCGGCCTGGACTTCCTCCACGACTACCTGAGCGAGCGCGTCGACCTGCTGCCGCGGCTGGACGGTCTGCGCGCGGCCGAGGACCCGACGACGCACCCGGACTGGGACTGGTTCGCCGGGCTGGTCAACGGCGGCTTCTACGCCGACCCGGCCAACGGCGGGAACCGCGACGGAGTGTCCTGGCGGATGGTGGACTGGGCGCCCGAGCCCGCCGCGGGGTGGTCGCTCCCGGTGCCCGTGCCGGAGGCGGAGCCGCTGGTGGTCACCCGCGCCGGGTTGGCCGGCCGTTACGACGCGGTCGTCATCGGTTCGGGAGCGGGCGGCGGGGTCGCGGCGTGCCTGCTGGCCGAGTCGGGCCGGCGGGTCCTCGTGGTCGAGGCCGGGTCCTGGCCGACCATCGCCGAGCTCAGTCGCGACCAGCTCCGGAACCCGCGGTCCGACTGGGGCCTGCTGCCGCTGTCCGGACCGGTCGACGACCGCGACCTCCGGGTGCTGGAGCTCGGCGGACAGGCGCAGGTCCTCCGCCCGTACGAGCCCGGCTGGGCGAACAACGCGATGACGGCCGGCGGTGGGACCCGCGTCTACGGGGCGCAGGCCTGGCGGTTCGAGCCGCGGGACCTGGCCATGGCCAGCACGTACGGGGTCCCCGAGGGCAGTGCCCTGGCCGACTGGCCGATCGGCTACGACGACCTCGAGCCGTTCTACTCCCGGGCCGACAGCGAGCTCGGGGTGTCCGGGTCGGCCGTCGGTGAGTCGACCCGGCGCAGCCGCCCGTACCCGATGCCGCCGGTACGCACCGGTCCGCGGCACGACCTGCTGCGGGCCGCCGCCGACCGGCTCGGGTGGGGTCACGTCCGGGTGCCACTGTTGATCAACTCCCGGGTGTACGGCGGCCGCGGGGCCTGCGAGGGCTGTCGGATGTGCGTCGGGTTCGCCTGCCCGACCGACGCGAAGAACGGCTCGCAGAACACCCTGCTGCCCCGGGCGTTCGCCACCGGGCACGCCGAGATCCTGCTGCAGACGCGGGCGGAGCGGCTGATCGTCGACGGCCGCGGCACGGTGACCGGCGTCCGGCTCGCGGGTCGGACCCCCGACGGCGAGCTGTGGCGGACCGACGTCGGCGCCGGCGAGGTCGTGGTGTCCGGCGGGGCCGTGGAGTCCGCGCGGCTGCTGCTGAACAGCGCCCACGACGGGGAGCCGACCGGTCTGGGCAACCGGCACGACCAGGTCGGGCGGCACCTGCAGGGCCACGTGTACGGCGGTGCGGTCGGGCTGTTCGACGACGTCGTCGAGGACCTGGTCGGGCCCGGTCCGACCATCTCCACCCACGACTTCCGGCACGGGGTGGACGGGGTGGTCGGCGGTGGGGTCCTGGTCGACGAGTTCATCCCGTTGCCGGGCAACGTCTACCGCTCCCTCAGCGGGGCGGGGCTGATCCCCCGCTGGGGCGCCGGGGCCAAGCAGGGCATGCGGGATCTGCTGCGCCGCTCGCTGCGGGTGATGGGTCCGATCCAGGAGGTCACGTCGGCGGCGTCACGGGTCCGGCTCGACCCGGCGGTGCGGGACGCGTACGGGATCCCGGTGCCGCGGCTGAGTGGCTCCGTCCACGCCTGCGACCGGGCGGCCCAGGCCGTGCTCGCGGAGCGCGCCGTCGCGTGGCTGGCAGCGGCGGGTGCCACCCGTACGGCGTCGATGGTCGGGGTCGGGGACGGCCCCAGCGCCGGCCAGCACCAGGCGGGCACCTGTCGGATGGGCTCCGACCCGGCCGGCTCGGTGGTGGATCCGTGGTGCCGGGTGTGGGGCCACGACAACGTCCGGGTCGTCGACGCGTCCGTGCACGTCACCAACGGCGGGGTCAACCCGGTGCTGACGGTGTTCGCGAACGCCTACCGGGTGCTGGACCAGCTGACGAGCTGACCCCTGACCGTCGGCACCCATCAACAGGACACCTCCCACAACGCGGTGACGCCCCCTTTCGCTCGCCGGCGCCCCCCTTGCCAGGGGGCGCCGGCTAGTGAAACGGGGCGTCAGCGCAGGGAAGCGGGGCTGGTCAGATCAGGTGTCCAGGGAACCCCGGGCCACGGTGAGCACCGGGACGGGGGAGTTCTTCACGATCTTGGCCGCGTGCGACCCCAGCAGGAACCGGCTGATCGCCGAGGTCCTGGCCCCGACCGCGAGCAGGTCATCGGGTCGCCACCCGACGCTGGCGATCGTCTCCTCCCACCCCACGCCGGAGCCGATCACGATCTCCAGGCTGTCGGCGTCGACCCTGACCCTGTCCGCGGCCGCCCGGATGTCGTCGCGGACCCGGTCGGCCCACTCGTCGACGACCAGGTCTTCGGCCGACGCCTCGATGCTGCCGCGCAGCGAGGCCGCGGGGCGTACGGCGAAGCAGGCCACCCGGAGCGGGATGCCGAACTCCTCGGCCCGCTCGGCCGCCGCCCGGAGCAGCCCGGAGTCGGCGTCGGCGCGGCCGAACCCCACGGTGATCCGGCCGATGGGGGCGCCGGCCGGTGCCGTGAAGTCCGCCGGCGCGAAGCAGACGGGGGTGTCCAGGCTGTGCAGGATGCGCTGGGCGATGCTGCCCAGCGAGACCCGGTTGGGCAGGCCGGAGGTGCTGGAGCCGAGCACGACCAGACCGGCGTCGTGGTCGGCACTCACCCGCAGCAGCCCGTCGGTCACCGACCGGGCGGTCTCGACCAGGAACTCAGCGGTCGCGTCCGCACCGATGATCCCGCGCGCCCGCTCCAGCGCCTCCCGGGCCGAGGCCTCCTGCAGGGCGAGGAACTCCTCGTCGCCGAGGAACGGATTGGGCGGCCACGGCTCGGGGGTGATCGCCGCGACCACCAGCGGTGAGCCGGTGGAGTGGGCGATCATCGCCGCGAGGTGGCTGGCGGCCTCGCCCCGGTCCCCCGGGGCGAGGCCGATCACGATGGTGCTCATCACTCAGGCCGACACTTCGGCGTGCTCGACCACGACGTGGGTCACCGGGAGGTTCGGGTAGGCCTCCCGGGCCCGGTCGACGACGTCGTAGCGCAACCAGGCGGACCGGTCCTCCGGGTGCGTGCAGATCACCAGTCGGTCCGGGTGGAACTGCTCCACAGCTGTCGACAGAGCCCGCAGCGGCCGGTAGTCGCCGAGCTCACCGGTGACCTGCAGGTTCTGCGCGCGCAGGACCTCCAGCGTCCGGTCCAGGCGGGCCTGGGCGGCCTCGGCGGTCTTCTCCCACAGGTAGACCGCGCCGGAGTGCATGGCCTGGCCGGTGTCGATCGGGTTCGCCGGCACGCAGATCAGGTACTCGGCGTTGCCGCTGGCGTCGATCCGGCGCAGCTCGCTGATCAGCTCGTCGCCCTCGACGGTCTCGTTGGCCAGGACGAGGACGCGGTGGGCGTCCCCGGTCTCGGCCGCGGCGGGTGTCGCCGCCGGAGCCTTGTCCCGGATCCGCTTGGTGGCGAAGAAGATGGCCAGCAGCAGGCCCCACGACAGCAGGCTGAGCAGCAGCTGGGTCAGGGTGTCGGGGTTGAACGCCATCTGCACCAGGACGGCGAGGATGGCCACGATGACGACGATCGACAGGGCCGGGAACAGCCACATCTTGACCACGAGCTTGTCCGGGCTGGTGCGCCGGCGCAGCACCACCTGCGAGATGGCGATCAGCAGGTAGACGAACAAGATCACCGCACCGGAGGAGTTCAGCAGGAACAGGAACACCCGGTCCGGCGAGATGGCCGCGGCGATCACGCAGAGGAAGCCGATGATGCTGGAGAACAGGATCGCCGGCCGCGGCACGCCGCCCTTGCTGACCGTCATCAGCACCACCGGGGCCTCCCGCCGGGCCGACAGGACGAAGAGCATCCGCGACGCGGTGTAGAGACCGGAGTTCAGGCAGGACAGCACCGCCGTGAGCACCACGGCGTTCATGATGTGGTCGGCGTACGGGATGCCCATGGCCTGGAAGGCCGAGACGTACGGCGAGGCCTCCAGCGCGGCGGAGTTCCAGGGCAGGATCACCGACAGCAGGAAGATCGAACCCACGAAGAAGATCGCGATCCGGACGATCACCGAGTTGGTCGCCTTGGCGATGGCCCGGGCGGGGTCCTCCGACTCGGCCGCCGCGATGGTGGCGATCTCGGCGCCGACCATCGAGAAGATCACCACCACGATCGCGGAGAAGATGGCGCCGGGGCCGAGGGGCAGGAAGCCCCCGTGGGCGGTCAGGTTGCTGAAGTCCATGTCCTTGTTGGGCCACAGGCCGAGCACGAACAGCCCGCCCAGGACGAGGAACACCACGATCGCCGCGACCTTGATGCCGGCGAACCAGAACTCGAACTCGCCGAACGACTTGACCGAGAACAGGTTGGTGGCGGTCATCAGCAGCATCAGGACCAGCGAGAGCACCCACAGCGGGATGCCGGGGATCCAGAACTGGATCACCTTCGCTCCCGCGACGGCCTCGAAGCCGACCACGATCACCCAGAAGTACCAGTAGAGCCAGGCGGTCGAGAAGCCCGCCCAGCCGCCGAGGGCGTTGCGCGAGTAGTCGGCGAACGACCCGGTGGACGGGTTGGCGACCGCCATCTCGCCGAGCATCCGCATCACCATGATGATCAGCAGACCGGTGATCGCGTAGCTCAGGAAGGCGCCCGGACCGGCGCCGCCGATCACCACGCCGGAACCGACGAACAGACCGGCGCCGATCACGCCGCCCATGGCGATCATGGTCAGGTGACGCTGCTTGAGGCCCTTCTTCAACTGTGTCGGTGGTGCGCCCATGACGTCCCCATTCCTCGGGTCAGGCGGTGCCTGACGGTCCTCGGTGCGCGCTGACCCGGCGGGCCGGCTCGGTGCGCAGTACGGCGACATCATTCACCGCGCGACGAATGGTGTCTATGCACAGCCGAGTCGAGAGTGTTACGGATCTATGCCTGTTGGGCAGATCTCGAACAGATCGTGCTACTTGCGACCGACCAGCGAACGGAGGAAGAAGATCAGGTTGGCGGGACGCTCGGCCAGCCGCCGCATGAAGTAGCCGTACCAGTCGTCGCCGAAGGGCACGTAGGTGCGCACCGTGACGCCTTCGGCGACCAGGCGGTCCTGCTCGCCCTCTCGGATGCCGAAGAGCATCTGGATCTCGTAGTCCTCGGTGCCCCGGCCGGCCTCGGCCGCGTACGCCTGCGCGGCGGCGATCATCGCCGGGTCGTGCGAGGCCACCATCGGGTAGCCTTCGCCCTGCATCAGCACCCGCAGGCAGCGCAGGTACGACGCGTCGACGGCCTCCTTGCCCTGGAAGGCGACCTCCGCCGGCTCCTGGTACGCCCCCTTGCACAGCCGGATCCGGGAGCCGGAGCCCGACAGCGCCGCACAGTCGGCCTCGGTGCGGTGCAGGTACGCCTGGAGCACCGTCGCCACGTCGGGGAACTCGCGACGCAGCTCGGTGACGATCGCGAGGGTGGAGTCGGTGGTGGTGTGGTCCTCGGCGTCCACGTTCACCCACGCTCCGGCCTCCGCCGCGGCCTGGCAGATGATCCGGGCGTTGACCAGGGCCAGCTCCTCGCCACCGTCCGGCAGCGACTGGCCGAGCGCCGACAGCTTGATCGAGACCTCGAGCCGGCGGGCCCCGTCGGTGTGGGGCAGCTCGAGCCGACGGTAGGCGTCGAGCAGCGACAAGTACGCCCGGACGGTCTTGTCGGCCTCGGACGCCTCGCTGATGTCCTCCCCCAGGTAGTCCACCGAGATGGAGCGGCCACTGGCGAGCAGCGAGCGGACCGCCTCCATCACCTTGTCCTCAGCCGCGCCCGGCACGAACCGGGTGACCAGCGACCGGGTCAGCCGGGACCGGCTCACGGTGCGCTCGATCCGCTCCGAGCGGGCGGCGGCGAGCAGGACCGGGCGAAGGGGGTTGGTCAGGGTGGGCATGGTCGTTCTCCGTCTGCGTCGAGGGGGTGGGGATCAGGACTGGTGCGGGTAGAGGTGGTTCCGGGCCGGCACGAACGTCTCCTTGATGGTGCGGGCCGAGGTCCAGCGGAGCAGGTTGAGCGGCGAGCCGGCCTTGTCGTTGGTGCCGGACGCCCGGCCACCGCCGAAGGGCTGCTGGCCGACGACGGCGCCGGTGGGCTTGTCGTTGACGTAGAAGTTGCCGGCCGCGAAGCGCAGGGCGTGGTCGGCCTCGACGACGGCGGTGCGGTCGTCGGCGATGATCGCGCCGGTCAGCCCGTACGCCGAGCCCTGGTCGACCAGGCGGAGCGCGTCGGCGTACGCGCCGGGCCGGCTGTCGTCGTAGACGTGCAGGGACAGGATCGGGCCGAAGTACTCGGTGCTGAAGGCGGCGTCGCCCGGGTCCTGACCGAGGAGCACGGTCGGGTCGATGAAGAAGCCCTCGGAGTCGTCGTAGCCGCCGCCGACCGCGATGGTCAGGCTGTCGGTGGCCTTGGCCCGGTCCAGGGCCGCCGCGTTCCGGTCGAAGCTGCGCTGGTCGATGACCGCACCGCCGAAGTTGCTGAAGTCGGTGACGTCGCCGTAGGTCAGGGCGTCGACCTTGCCGAGGAAGTCGTCCCCCATCCGGGCCCAGACCGACGACGGCACGAAGGCGCGGGAGGCGGCGGAGCACTTCTGGCCCTGGAAGTCGAAGGCGCCGCGGATCAGCGCGGTGGTCAGCACCTCGGGATCGGCGGAGCTGTGCGCGACCACGAAGTCCTTGCCACCGGTCTCGCCGACCAGGCGGGGGTAGCCGCGGTAGGTGGAGAGCCTGCTGCCGACCTGCTGCCACAGGCTCTGGAAGACGGCGGTCGAGCCGGTGAAGTGGATGCCGGCCAGCCGCGGGTCGTTCAGCACCACGTCGGAGACGAGCGGGCCGTCACCGAACACGAGGTTGATCACCCCGGCCGGGAGCCCGGCGGCCTCGAGCAGCTGCATGATCACGTACGCCGCCGCGGCCTGGGTCGGGGCCGCCTTCCAGACCACCGTGTTGCCCATCAGGGCCGGCGCGGTCGGCAGGTTGCCGGCGATGGCGGAGAAGTTGAACGGGGTGATCGCGTAGACGAAGCCCTCGAGCGGGCGGTACTCCACCCGGTTCCAGACGCCGGGGGAGGAGATCGGCTGGTCGGCCAGGATCTGCCGGGCGTAGGCGACGTTGAAGCGCCAGAAGTCGATCAGCTCGCACGGGGTGTCGATCTCGGCCTGGTACGCGGTCTTGGACTGGCCCAGCATGGTGGCGGCGGCCACCCGCTCCCGCCAGGGGCCGGCCAGCAGGTCGGCGGCGCGGAGGAAGACGGCGGCGCGGGCGTCGAAGGGCAGATCGCGCCAGCCGGCGGCGGCCCGGGAGGCCGCCTCCACGGCGTCGGCCACGTCGGTCGCGGTGGCCTCGGTGTAGCGGCCGATGACGCTGGCGTGGCGGTGCGGCTGCACGACCTCGTACGCGGGGCCGGACGCGGTGCGGTGCTGACCGTCGATCACCTGGCGGATGTCCAGCGGGTTGCCGGCGAGGGTGTCGAGCTCGCGGACCAGCCGGTCGCGCTCGGGGGAGCCCGGGGCGTAGTCGTTGACCGGCTCGTTCAGCGGGAGGGGAACCTGGGTGATGGCGTCCACGGGAGATCCTTCGGGGCGAGGCTGGTGGTGCGGGGGACCGTTCAGCCGGGGTGGTTCGGTGGCACCAGTCAACCTCCTCGGAGGCTGGCCTGTCGTTGTCCACTCGGATAGAGAAAGCGGTCTTTCGTCGTACGATCGGACAGCAAGCCGAAAGGGGAACCGGATGGCAGCACCACTGGGCGGGGTGTCGTTGGCCCTGCTGCTGCAGGCGTTGGGTGCGACGGTGGCCACCGCCGTGGCGGCACCGGCCGGCACGGACGGGACCATCGGCTCGGTGGTGCTGCTCGAGGCACCCGATCTCGGGGCGTCGGCGGCGAGCGGCGACCTGGCCGTGCTGATCGGCGTCCCGCCCACCGAGGCCGTGGCCTGGCTCGACCGGCTGCGCTCGGCCGAGGCCTCGTTGCGGCCGCTGGCCGTGGCAACCAAGCACCTGTCGACCGAGCTGCGCGACGCCGCGGAGCGCTCCGGCGTGGCCCTGGTCGCTGTGCATCCCCAGGCCCGGGTCGAGCTGGTCCTGGCGACCGTCCGCACCCTGCTGGACGGCGGTGCGGGACAGGCGGTCACCGGCGACCCGGCCGACGAGCCGCTGGCGGGGGAGAACGACCTCTACGGGCTCGCACAGACGGTCGCCGCCCTGACCGGCGGGCTGGTCAGCATCGAGGACGAGCGCTCCCAGCTGCTGGCCTACTCAGCGACCGACGGAGCCGCTGACGAGCTGCGGATGCTGTCGATCCTCGGCCGTGCGGGTCCCGCTGACTACCTGCGTCGGCTCCGGCAGCGTGGGGTGTTCGACCGGCTGCGGACCGAGCGCCGGGCCGTGGAGGTGCCCGCCGACGACGAGCTGGGCTGGCGTCGCCGGCTGGTCGTCGACATCCGCCCGCTCGGCGGCGACGAGGGCCCGCACCGGTCTGCCGCGGCGGGGTCGCTGGGCACCATCTGGGTCCAGGAGGGGACCCAGGCGTTGGATCCCGACGCCGGCTCGGTGCTGGAGGGCGCCGCCGCGATCGCGGCCCGGCTGATCGAACGGGCCCGCAGCGCGCCGACCCAGGAGGCTCTGCAGATCCAGCGGCTGCTGGGCCTCCGCGGCGGCGGTGTGGACATCCCCTCGCTGGCCGCCGCCCTCTCGCTGCCGGCGTCGGGACCGGCCGCGGTGATCGGGTTGGCCCCTGGTGGCGCGCCTGTCGCCGCCTGGCCCGGTGCCTCGCCGATCGCGGACGTGGCCGCGGCCGTCCGGCTGCACGCCAGCGCGTACGCGCCGGAGTCGCTGGTGGCCACCACCGACAGTCGGATCTACGTGCTGATCCCACGGGTCCGGGCAGCCGGGTTGCCCCGCTGGGTCGCCGGGATGCTGGACCGGCTGACCCGGCGGAGCGGCCTGGAGCTGCGCGCCGCCGTGGCCGCGCCGGTGGCCGAGCTCGCCGACATCGGTGCGGCGCGGACCGAGGTCGACCGGGTCCTCGACCGGCCGGGCGCCGAGCGCGTCACCACGCTCGCCCGCTCGCGCACGTCGGTGCTGCTGGGCGAGATCGCCGACCTGGTCGCCGGGCGGGAGCAGCTCCGTGATCCGCGCCTGCAGGCACTGATCGACGACGACCAGACCCGCGACGGTTCCCTGCTGGTCAGCGTGGAGCGCTATCTCGACCACTTCGGCGACGTCCGCGCGGCTGCGGCCGCGCTGCACATCCACCCGAACACGCTGCGCTACCGGATCAGGCGGGCCGAGCAGGTGCTGGACATGCGGTTGAGCGATCCCGAGGACCGGCTGCTGCTGCAGGTCGAGCTGCTGGGCCTGCACCGGTCCGGCTGAGCGGCCCGGGATCAGCCGAAGAGACTCAACAGCTGACCGGCCACACCCCAGGCGCCCTCGGTGGAGTTGGCCACCACGGTCGCCGTGGTCTGCGTGGCGGGGTCGTGGATCGAGCGCATCGACACGCCGGCGTCGTAGCCCTCGATCAGGACGGCCGGCCCGGTCGCGTGCAGGTAGCAGCCCAGGCCGTAGCGCAGTCCCTCCTCGGGGACCTCGGACCGGGGCGTGATCATGGTCTCGACCAGCTCGGGTGCCACGATCCGACCGGCGACGAGCGCGCGCCAGAACCGGTGCAGGTCGTCGACGGAGGAGTAGATGCCGCCGTCGCCGTTCCCCCGGACCGGCAGGTGCAGCAGGTTGCTGCGGTCGCCCTCGTCGAACAGGTAGCCCAGGGCGGCGTCGGCGGGCAGCTCGTCGGACCGGAGGTAGGCGGTGCCGGTGAGGCCGGCCCGGGCGCACACCTCACGCTCCACGTACGCGTGGAAGCCGACGTCGCTGAGCCGGTCGATGATCAACGCCAGGACGACGTAGCCGCCGTTGTTGTAGCTGAATCCCTCCCCGGGAGCCGCGACCTGCGGATGGCCGTCGATGACCGGCACGAACGCCTCGGTCTGCGCCAACGTGTGCACCGGGACGGTCAGCACGTAGTCCGACGCCTCCCAGTCGGCCTCCTCGTCCAGGTAGTCACCGATGCCGGACGTGTGGCCCAGCAGGTGCTCGAGGGTGACGCGGTCGTGGATCAGCGGCAGGTCGTCTCCGAGGATCGGCCGGACCGGGTCCTTGAGGCCGAGCTCGCCGGTCTCGACCAGCCGGAGCACCCCGAGCGCGGTCATGATCTTGCTCCCACTGGCCAGGGCGAACCTGGTCGTCCGCGCGACGGGCAGCCGCAGCGCCCGGTGGGCGTAGCCGTAGCACCGTTCCAGGACGCGCTCGTCGGCGACGTCGATCGTCACCACGCCGGAGAGGCGACTCTCCAGCGCGGCCGACTCCAGCCCGGTGACGTCGATGTCCACCCCGTCATCCTCACACCGCACCGCGTGGGGGGCCAGGAGTTAATCGGTCCGGTCCGGTCCGGTCCGGTCGGGTGGGTTGGGTGGTTGCCTGGGCGGCCCGGGTGTTCCGTCCGTGGTCGGGTAACCCGGCCCCGGTGGTGGCCGGGCTGGCCGATATCCCGTCCGTGGTCGGGAAACCCGGCTACCCGAGGCCTCCCCGGGTCACGCCCGTACGAGGTCGGCGACGGCCGCCGTGGTCTCTTCCTCCACCAGGTCGGCGTTGAGACGTGCGCCGGCGAGGGCTCCGGCGGCAGCGGCGGCGCCGACCTGCGCCCCCAGATCGCTGATGTTGCCGGCGAGGTAGACCCCGGGGACGGCGGTCTTGCCGGTCGCGTCGGCGACGACGTACGCGCCCATCCCCATCGGGTGCTCGATGGTCGTCAGACCCAGGCCGGTCAGGAAGTCGGCCCGGGCCACCGCGCGGGACTGGACGGTCAGCACGGTGCGGGGAACGAGGGTGCCGTCGGTCAGGACCACGCCGGTGATGCGGTCGTCGTCGATGTGCAGCCCGGCGACCTCGCCGTCGACGATCCGGACACCGCGCGCCGCCAGCCGCTCGCGATCCTCCGAGGTCAGGTCGACGGTGTGGGCGAAGACCGTCACGTCGTCACTCAGCTGGCGGAAGAGCAGCGCCTGGTGGCCCACCATCGGGCTCGTCGCGAGCACGCCGATCGCCTGGTCGCGCACCTCCCAGCCGTGGCAGTACGGGCAGTGGATGACGTCGCGACCCCAGCGTTCGCGGAGTCCCGGCAGCTCCGGCAGCTCGTCGACGACACCGGTGGTGACCAGCAGCCGGCGGGCGGTGACGGTCCGTCCGTCCGCCAGTCCCACGGTGAAGCCGGCCGACACCCGGTCGACGGTGCTCACCCTCCCGGAGACGACCGCTCCACCGTACGAGCGCACCTCGGCCCGACCGCGCTCCAGCAGCTCGGCGGGCGGCATCCCGTCGCGGGCGAGCAGCCCGTGGACGCCGTCCGCCGGGGCGTTGCGCGGTTGGCCGGCGTCGATGACGACCACCGACCGACGGGAGCGGGCGAGCATCAGGGCGCCGTTGAGTCCGGCGGCGCCGCCGCCGACCACGACCACGTCGTAGCGGGAGTTCAGTTCTTCGTTGGGCATGACCCGAGTGTGGCCGCCGGCGGGCCGAGGTCGCAAACGTCATTGCCGAAGTGGCAAACTATGATCATGGACCTCGATCTCGACCAGACCCTCGACGGGGTCGGACCCCGACTCCGTGAGCTGCGGGCCCAGCGCGAGCTCACGCTGGCTGACCTGTCGACCCAGACAGCCATCTCGGTCAGCACCTTGTCCCGGCTGGAGTCGGGCGACCGCCGGCCCACCCTGGAGCTGCTGCTGCCACTGGCCCGGGCCTACGGGGTGACGCTCGACGAGCTCGTCGACGCACCTCCGACCGGCGATCCTCGGATCCACCTGAAGCCGATCAAGGCGCACGGGATGACGATGCTGCCGCTGACGCGACGGGCGGGGGGCATCCAGGCGTACAAGCTGATCATCCCGGCCCGGTCGGCGCGCCAGACCCCCGAGCTCAAGACCCACGAGGGCTACGAGTGGCTCTACGTGCTGGACGGGAACCTGCGAGCCGTGATCGGCGGGCACGACCTGATCCTGGCGGCCGGAGAAGCCGCTGAGTTCGACACCCGGGTGCCGCACTGGTTCGGGGCCGCCGACGAGCGGGGGGTCGAGTTCCTGAGCCTGTTCGGCCGCCAGGGCGAGCGTGCGCACCTGCGGGCCCGTCCGAAGCGGGGCTGAGCGGGGGCGCTCGACGAGGACGACGTATCGCGGGGGCCGCCCCGTGCCTCCTCCGCCCAGTCGATCCCGCCGAGACGGCGGGGCAGGGGAGGAGCTCAGATGAGCTGGAGCGGCTGGTTCAACATCGGTGCGCCGGCGGGTGGGTACAACGGCGGGCCGGCGACGATCTCGCGCAACAAGGACGTCTGCAACGTCTACGTGCGTGGCAACGACAACGCCCTGTGGCAGCGGGCCTACTACAACGGTCAGTGGCACCCCTGGGGTCGCCACGGCGACGGCGGGGTGCTCGCGTCCAAGCCGGCGCTCGGGTCGATGGGTCCCGATCACGAGCACGTGTTCGTCCGTGGCACGGACGGCAACGTCTACCAGAAGTACTGGACGGCGGCGGGGGGCTGGAAGGGCTGGTTCAACATCGGCGCACCGGCCGGTGGCTTCGCCGGGGCGCCGGCGACGATCTCGCGCAACAAGGACGTCTGCAACGTCTACGTGCGTGGCAACGACAACGCGCTGTGGCAGCGGGCCTACTACAACGGTCAGTGGCACCCCTGGGGACGCCACGACGACGGCGGGGTGCTGGCCTCGGAGCCCACTCTCGGCTCGATGGGTCCCGATCACGAGCACGTGTTCGTCCGTGGCACGGACGGCAACGTCTACCAGAAGTACTGGACGGCGGCGGGGGGCTGGAAGGGCTGGTTCAATATCAGCGCACCGGCGGGTGGCTTCGCCGGGGCGCCGGCGACGATCTCGCGGAACAAGGACGTCTGCAACGTCTACGTGCGTGGCAACGACAACGCGTTGTGGCAGCGGGCCTACTACGACGGGCAGTGGCACGGATGGGGACGGCACAACGACGGTGGCGTGCTGGCCTCGGAGCCGACGCTCGGCTCGATGGGGCCGCAGCACGAGCACGTCTTCGTCCGCGGCACCGACGGCAACGTCTGGCAGAAGTACTGGCAGTGGACGGCCGAGCCGGTCGGCGAGGTCTCCTTCCCCGTCAACGAGTGCGTGTACGGCTGGACCGCTCGCTACCGTCAGGCCGGCACCCACACCGTCGTCCGCATCCAGCTGAACCCCGATGCCGGCATCAGCGCGGCGACGATGAACAGCCTGCGCACCACCTGGCGGGACGGGATCATCGCGACCTGGGCGAACCGGTTCCGCTGCCTCGCCCCCAACGGTGGGCAGCAGTCCTTCACCTTCGACGTCCAGTGGGTCAGCTCGGGAGCCCACCACGTCGTCCGCGTCCTGGCCGGACCCGCACGCTCCAACATGACCAACTGGGACACCAACGACACCGGCAACGTCGCAGCCCACGAGTTCGGGCACATGATCGGGCACCCCGACGAGTACGCCGACGCGACCTGCCCGGCGCGCAACCCGGTCAGCACGGGCACGGTGATGGACGACAACACCGAGACCGTGGCTCGGCTGTACAACCGACTCGCCACGTTCCACGGTGGCGGCCACACCCCGGTGGCGGGCAGCCCGCTCGAACCCGGAGAGCAGGATCAGGAGATGACGCCGGTGAAGCTGATCGACAACCTGAAGCCCGAGCCGCGGAGCCGGGTGCTGGACCGTCTGCGGGCCGTGGCCGACGCGGACGGGGCGGTGCCCCAGGGACTGGAAGGCACCGAGATCACGTTCGAGGTGACCGGCGGCGCTCCGGGTGAGCGGTACACGTACCGGCTCGGGGTCCGTGCTGACGGCACCGCCGAGCGCCGGGAGCTCGACGAGCTGGGCGGGACCATGACCGTCGGCGGGACCATGACGGTGGGCGGTGACGCCGAGCCCGCTCGCGCGGCCGAGACCGTCGGCACCGTGGACGGCCGACTCGCCGGGCGGGTCTTCGCTGCCGCCCGCGAGGCGGGGCTGCTCGACGACGACGCGCCGAGCCTGCCCGAGCAGGGCGGGGACCTGGTGCCGGACAGCCTGGTCGCCATCCTCACCGTCCGGGACGGTGACGCGATCCGGCGCGTGGTCGTGCCGGCCGGGGAGCCGTCGGGCGGGTCGGATCTGCTGGGCGACGAGGCTGCGGATGTCCCGCTGAGCACGCCGATGCAGCTGCGGTCCTCGTCCGTGGACGCGCTGCAGCCGGTGCTGGAGGCTCTGCGGGCGGTGGAGGCCGCCCTGTAGGCGGTGGCAGACAAGCAAGAAGGAGCCGGC
>NZ_BAAAYX010000009.1:0-16877 GCF_039536605.1 Microlunatus aurantiacus | reverse complement strand
GCTGAACGTCAGATGGGGCGGACCTTGTCGGCCTGCGGACCCTTCGGACCCTGGGTGGTGTCGAACTCGACACGCTGACCCTCGTCCAGCGAACGGAAGCCGCTCGACTCGATCGCGCTGTAGTGCACGAACACGTCGGCGCCGCCGCCGTCAACCTCGATGAAGCCGAAGCCCTTTTCGCTGTTGAACCACTTCACAGTTCCCTGAGCCATATCTGTCTCCTTACGCCTGTGGGGCTCGCCCTGTGCGAGTCTCCCGGGCTGTCGGACGGCTGACTCTGTGCCAACCGCCCTCGCAATCTCCAGGGCGTAGCACGAACCACGGCACAAGACTTGCAACAGCGAGTCCCAGTCTGGCACAACTCGACAAAGGGGTGGTAACCACGGTCCGATCCGTGTCGGGATGAGGCGTCCGGCGGCGGGTCGAGATCCGGGAGACCGGCCGTCAGCCCGCCTGTGGGCAGGAGGATCCGGGCCGGTCGTCGGCGCCGCTCGACCGACGATCGAGGTGGTCGGAGCCACCCTGGCGGCGCGCCAGGGCGTCGGCCATCGCCGGGTCGGCCTGCTCGGTGACCAGGCGGGCGGCCTCACCGAGGACCTCCAGCTGGTGCGGTGTGAGCACGTCGACCACCAGCCGACGCGCCTCCGCCACGTGACCGGGCGCGCTGGCGACGAGCTTCTGCCGTCCTGCCGCGGTCAGCCGGGCGTTGACGCACCGGGCCCGGCCGGTGCTCCGCTCGATCCAGCCCTCACGCTCGAGCCGGGACACGGCGTGGGACAACCGGGAGGGGGAGCCCTGGGAGAACGACGCGAGCTCGCCCATGCCCAGCTCCTCGCCGGGGTGATCCGCCAGTGCCGCCAGCACGTGGTAGTCGAAGCTGTTCAGGCCGGCGTCCCGCTTCAGCTGGGCATCGAGGGCAGCCGGCAACGTCATGACCAGCGACATCAACGCCTGCCAGCTGGCCAGCTGCTCCTCGCTCAGCCAGCGAGGCTCCTCCGCCTCAGGATCGGTCATGAGGCCAGCGTAGTGACTTGAAGTTTCAAACCAAGAGGTTTACGGTTAAGACGTTTGAACATTCAAATCACTGCTCCGGGAGACATGCCATGACCCTCGTCCGTATCGACGCCAGCATCCAGGGCCCGCGCTCGGCCAGCAGCGCGTTGGCCGATCTGGTGCAGTCGGAGTACACCGCCGCGCACCCCGACGTGCCGGTGGTCAGCCGCCACCTCGGCGAGCAGCCGCTGCCGTCCGACGCCTGGGCCGCCGCCATCTCCGGTTCGTTCGCGGATCCGTCCTCGCACACCCCGGAGCAGACCGCGGGCGTCTCCCTGGCCCGTGAGCTGGCCACCGAGCTCAGCTCGGCCGATGCCGTGATCCTCGCCCTCCCGCTGTACAACTGGGGCGTCTCGCAGCACGTCAAGGCCTGGATCGACCTGGCCATCGCCGGTGCCGCGCACGGCACCCGGCTGCTCGACGGCACCCCCGTCGTGCTGCTGGCCACCCGCGGCGGTGCCTACGGTCCCGGCACCCCCAAGGAGGGCTGGGACCACAGCATCGACTACCTCCGCCGGATCCTCGCCGAGGTGTGGAGCGCGGACCTCACCGTGATCGAGCGGGAGCTCACCCTGGTCGGGGTCAACCCGGCGCTCGACGCGCTGGCCGACCTCGGCGCCGCGGCCAAGGTGTCCGCGGAGCAGGCCGCCGTCGCGGCCGGTCGCGAGCTCGCCCGTCGCACCCGGCGCGAGGCCGACGCCGCCTGAGTCCGACCGACCCCGGTCCCGCCCGCCGACGGCGGGCGCCCGGGACGGCGCGGTCGACGGCCGGATAGGGCAGGCTGGCTGCGTGCACTTCATCGGGATCGACCTCGCCTGGGGGGAGCGGCAGCCCACCGGCCTCGCCGTCCTCGACGAGCAGGCGCGACTCCTGCACGTGAGTGCCGTGCGCACGGACGACGAGATCGTGGCCGGGCTGGCCGCGTACGCCGACGGCGCCTGCCTCGCCGCCATCGACGCCCCGATCGTGGTGACCAACCCGGCCGGCTCCCGTCCGGCCGAGCAGCAGCTCAGCAAGGACTTCCGCCGGTTCGACGCGGGCACGCACCCCTCCAACACGGGCAAGCCCGAGTTCGCCAACGGGACCAGGGCGGCACGTGTCGCCCGGCGACTCGGGCTCGACGTCGACCCGCGCTCCGGCCGCCGTCGGCGGGCGATCGAGGTCTATCCGCACCCGGCCACGATCGTGCTCTTCGGACTGCCGAAGGTCCTGCGCTACAAGGCCAGACCCGGTCGCGACGTCGACCTGCTCCGGGCCGAGCTGCTCACGTTGATGACGTACGTGGAGGGTGTCGTCGGCACCGACGAGACCTGGGCCGGGCTGCGGAGTCAGGTCGAGGGCGCCACCCGCAAGAGCGAGCTGCGCCGGGTCGAGGACCAGGTCGACGCCGTGCTGTGCGCCTACCTGGCCCACTTCGTCGAGCGCCGGCCCGATCTGATCACGCACTACGGCGACCCGGAGACGGGCTTCATCATCACCCCGACCCTCGGGGCCGCACCCGCACCCCCGGTCGACCCGGTGCGGGCGGCGGTGCAGGAGTACGCCGCGCAGCACGGTGACCTCACCCAGGCCGGGCAGCAGGCGGTGGCCCTGGTCCAGGAGCTGCTCGACGAGGCCGGGATCAACTACCTCTCGGTGACCGGCCGGACGAAGTCGATCCCGTCGTTCGCCGAGAAGGCGGCTCGGACGTCTGGCGGCGCACCGCTCTACTCCGATCCGCTGACCCAGATCACCGACGTGCTGGGGGTCCGGGTGATCACCTACGTCCGTGACGACGTGGACGCCGTGGCCGACGTGCTGGCCGAGCAGGTGATCGTCCACGACGACCGGGACTGGGGCCTGCAGACCGCCAACGAGGGGCGTTTCGGCTACGCCAGCCGGCACCTCATGATCAGTCTCGACCCGGCCCGGGAGGGCGACCCCGCTCTCGACCGGCTGCGGGGCCACCGCGCGCAGGTCCAGGTGCGCACCGTGCTGCAGCACGCCTGGGCGGAGTTCGAGCACGACATCCGCTACAAGGGCACGGTCCCCGCCGAGCACGTCGGCGACTTCGACCGCCGCTTCACCCTCGCCGCCGGCCTGCTCGAGCTCGCCGACAGGGAGTTCTCCGAGATCCGGGAGCGGTTGCGGGGGGCCACCCCCGCAGCGGCCGAGACCGAGGCCGACGACGACCCCCGGCTGGATCTGCGCGAGCTGGCCGCCTATCTCGCCGGCCAGTACTCCGAGGCCGGCTGGTCCCGCACGGACCACTACAGCTGGATCGCCGGGCTGCTGCTGGAGCTCGGCGTCACCTCCCTCGTCGAGCTGGGCGAGGTGCTGCGCCAGGCCGACGAGCAGGCCATCGCGGCCCGGATGGACTACCGCCACCCACCGGGAGCGGTCCGCCGCCTCGACGACGCCCTGCTCTGGGTGTTCGGGGACCGCTATGTGAGCCTGCACCAGAACGCCCACCGCGCCCCGCTGCTCCGGCACCGGCTGGAGCGGCTGCGGGGGGACGCTCCGGTCTGACCCGCCCCGACGGCGGGTGGTTGCGCGCCGGTTCCGGGCGGAGGAGCATCGACGTCAGATGATCCTCGGCGGGTGGGGGTGGTGGAGATGACGAAGCTGACGTGTCTGCTGGGTCGCCACGACTGGCGTCCAGGGGTGGACCGAGACGAGCAACCGTACGAGAAGTGCGAGAGGTGCGGGCACTACCGGTATCCCGGCTCGGGCGGCAAGCACGACCGGCATGGTGAGCTCCCGATGGACCAGACGCCCGGTTCGGGCCTCGGCGGCGGAGCAGTGGGCGGATTCTGAGGCCCGGACGCTGAGTCCGCCGTCCTCGGCTTTCCGGTCGACCGCGTCGGTGGCCCGAGCAGATCCCATTCCCGCGCGACCCGCACGGCGTTGACCCGGTCCCGGACACCGAGCTTGCGATAGCTCCGCTCGACGTGCTTCTCCACGGTGCGGGGGGAGCAGCCGAGGCGGCGGGCGATGAGGGTGGTGGTCAGACCCTCGGCGACCAGGGCCAGCACGGTGAGCTCCCGCGGGGTCAGCCCGGCCTCGACCTCGCGACCGGGCGCGGATCCGGTGAGCTGTCGGTACCAGACGATGTGACGATCCAGTCCGATCACGACCCGCTGGATCTGGCCCGCCACGGCCAGGTCCTCGTCGCTGAAGTCGGTCCCGGACCTGGCCAGCACGAAGCTGTGGTAGACGCGGCTGCCGAGTCGGTAGTTGATGGCCAGCTGCTGCTCGCAGCCGATCGTCTTCTGCTGGTCGAGGAGCGGCCGGCGCTCCCGGGCGGACACGACGGAGTGGGGAACCCGTTCGTTGGTGCTGGGGCGGGGGTCTCCGACGGTCTGGTGCCAGGTGAGCAACGGGTGGCGTCCGACGTACTCACCGCGTTGCCAGGCGAGGAAGTCGTCGGCGATGGGGGCCAGGGTGTCGTACGGGTGGATGAGGATCCCCTGGCTCCCGTCGGCCTCCGCCCAGCTGTAGGACGCCGCGGTGAGGTCGAAGGTCTGCCGGAGCAGGTGCACGATCTCCTCGTGCGGCATCCGGGTCAGCGGCTGCCGCAGCAGGTCCCCGACGAACCCGACCCACTGCATCGACCGCGCCGCGGTGGTGGACATGGTGCCTCCCCCTGTCCGACCCGGCCGCCCGCCGTGGCGGCCCGGTCGAAGACCACTCTGGCCCGGATCGGCCCCGAGGGGAACAGGTCGGCGGACGGAAGAATGCGGAAGGGTCCGCTACCTGCGCCGGTCGCCCAGGCTCTTCGACTCCCAGCGTCCGTCGCCCAGCAGCGTCAGCTCGTCGGCGTGCAGCCGCTCCAGGCTGCTGCGGTGGCCGACGCTGACGATGGTGCTGTGCGGCAGCACCTCACGGACATGGGCGTACATGGCGTGCTCCATCCCCTCGTCCATGGCCGAGGTGGATTCGTCCAGGAAGATCAGGGCCGGCCGGCGGAGCAGGATGCGGCCGAACGAGAGCCGCTGCTGCTCGCCCGGGGACAGCCGGCGCGACCAGTCCCGCTCGGTGTCGAGGTCGTCGCCGAGGTGCGCCAGCTGCACGGTGTCCAGGACGGCCCGGGCCGCCTCGTCGTCCAGCTCGCCGGCCGGGGCCGGGTAGGACAGGGCGGACCGGAGCGACCCGAGCGGGAGGTAGGGCTGCTGGGAGCAGAACAGGGTGTCGGCGTCGGCCGGGCGCTCGATCAGTCCCTCGGCGTTCGGCCAGAGACCCGCCAGGCTGCGCAGCAGGGTGGTCTTGCCGGTGCCGGACGGCCCGGTGATCAGCAGGGTGCTGCCCTCGCCGACCTCGAGCTCCAGGTCGCTGAGCAGCGGGCGTCCGTCGGGCAGCCGGATCTGCAGGTCGCGGACGACGAGCCCGCTCCCGCGGTCCTCGGTGGTGGGGGTCGGCAGGGCTCGGGCCTCGTCGTTCACGTCGAGCAGTCCGGTGAGGCGGTCCAGCACCGCACGGTAGGCGGCGAAGTCGTCGTAGGCCAACCGGAAGAACGACAGCGCGCCGAAGACCTGGCCGAAGGCGGTCGCGGTCTGGGTCACGTCGCCCAGGGTGATCTGACCGCTGAAGTAGCGGCGGGCCTGGAGGATGATCGGGAACACGACGGCGATCTGGTTGACGATCAGGTTGAAGCCCTGGAACTTCAGGCTGCGGAACACGATGGCCCAGGTGTTGGCGATGACCCCGGCGAACCGACCCAGCAACCCGGTCTTCTCGACCGGCTCGCCGCGGTAGAACGCGATGTTCTCGGAGTTCTCCCGGGTCCGGACCAGGGAGTAGCGGTAGGACGCGGTGAGCAGCTCGTTGAGGAAGTTGAGCCGGATCAGCGGCTTGCCGATCCGGAAGGCGATGACGGTCGCGATGATCACGTAGACGTAGGCGACGAAGACCATGCCACGGGGGATCGTCACGCCTCCCAGGGTCAGCGGACCGGACAGCCCCCAGAGGATGATCGAGAAGGACACCAGCGAGACCATCGAGGAGACCGCTCCCAGCGCCAGCCCCTGGGAGACGCTCGCGAAGGACGTGATGTCCTCCTGGATGCGCTGGTCGGGGTTGTCGATCGGCTCGGCCACGTAGCGACTGCGGTGGTAGGCGGCCCCTCCCAGCCAGTCGTCCAGCATCCGGTTGTTCAGCCACAGCCGCCAGTTGATGATCTGCCGCTGGCTCACATAGAAGTTGACCAGCACCACCGCCACGTTGATGGTGGCCAGCACGGCGAAGACGACGAGGGAGCGCCAGAACGCGGGCGCGTCGAGCTGCTGCAGCGCGGTGTACATCTCGTTGCCCTGGTAGGACAGCAAGATGTCCAGTCGGACCGAGACCAGGGTGAACAGCAGCAGCAAGGCCACCGCGAGCAGCGGTCGCCAGCCACTGCGGGTCCTCGGCTTCGGGAGGAAGTAGGGTCCGGACAGCCGCCAGAACTGACGCCCCCAGCGGGTCCGGCGGATCAACAGCCAGGCCACCAGGATGAACACGATGAGCGTCAACGCGTACGTCCTGAGCAGCCACAGCAGCGACGTCAGCCACTCGGTCGACCAGTTGATCTGTTCCACGGATCCTCCCCGCCACCAGCACCGCGAATGGGAGAAGAGTAGGGGAGTCGGCGGCCCGGCGGGCAGGTCTCGTGCTTCGCCCGCTGGCTAGAGTGCTGGCCATGACCCAGGAGTCGGTTCCCGGAGGCCAGCTACGCGTCGGTCACGCGGAACGGGAGGTCGTCACCACGATCCTCCAGGAGGCCGCGGCGGACGGTCGGCTGCAGATGGACGAGCTCGAGGAACGCCTCGACGTCGCGCTGCAGGCCAAGACGTACGGGGAGCTGGAGACGCTCGTCGCCGACCTGTCCGCGGACCTGCCGTGGCGGTCGCGCCGGCTCGCAGCGGCGGTGGTGCAGGGACCTCCGACCCCGGGCTTCTCGCGGGAGGACCCGCTCCGGCTGGACGGCGGCGTCAGCAGCGAGAAGCGCGACGGCGTGTGGGTGGTGGCACCGTTCCTGCGGATCAGCTCCGGCGCCGGCACCGTGAAGCTCAACTGCCTGCAGGCCAGACCGGCAGCACCGGTGATCGAGGTCGAGGTCGTCGCCGGCGCCGGGAGCGTCACCATCATCGTGCCGGACGGCTGGGCGGCCAACGACGACCGGCTGGGCAAGGGGATGGGCAGCAAGTCGATCAAGGTGTCGCGGGAGCCGGCCCCGGGTGCGCCGCTGCTGGTCCTCTACGGCAACGTCGGGCTGGGCTCGCTCAAGGTCCGACCACCGTCGGGCCGCGAGCTCCGCAAGATCACCGGCTAGCACCCCTCGGATCCCGTCGCTGGCCGGATCCCGTCGCTGGCCGTGTCCCGTCCGGGAAGCGAACCACCGGGCTCTCGCCGCGCTCACGGGTGCGCAGTGCCGTACGGGTGCGCAGTGCCTTACGGGTGCAGCACGGCCTTGATGTCGTGGCTGTCGACGACGTGGATGACGACCGCACCCTCGGACTTGCGGGCCCCGACCACGATCCGCTCGGTGCCGACCGTGCCGAGGTAGATGGCCGTGTAGCCCTCGCGCCAGAAGATGTCGCCGGGCTGTGCGTCGGCCAGGTCCACGTTCTTCAGCTTCTGCTGCTGGGCCTCGGACTGGTGCGCCAGCGTGACGCCGGCCGTCTTCCAGGCGTCGGCCGTGAGTCCGGAGCAGTCCCAGGCGTCGGGTCCGTCGCCGCCGAACGCCCACCGGTCGCCGACCTGGTCGAGCGCGCGGTTCAGGACCTTGCCCGCATCACCGGTCGGGATCGGCACCAGGAACGTCCGGCTGGAGGTGGGGTCGGTGACCGTACGCATGCTGTAGATCTCTTGCTTGGTGCTGCCGTTCACCGGGGTCATCGTGCCGGACGGGCCGGTCGACGGCGGGTACGTGACGGTCACCATGGCGTGGTCGGAACCGGACTTCTCACCGATGTCCTGGCTCGACGGGGTCCGGTTGGACCACACGTAGTCGAGCCGCTGCTTCTTGCCGAGCGTCGGGCTCCCGTCCAGGTCGCGCCAGTTGGCGATCAGCCCGCTGTCGCCCATGGCGGCCACCGGGCCGGCATCGGCGTCGTAGTTCACGTTGCAGTCGCAGGTGACGTAGACCGACGAGCCCGAGGACTGGAACTGGTCGGTGAGCGCTGTGACGGTGTTCAGCTGCTGGTTGTAGAGCGCGATGCGCTTCTTGTTCTTGCCGTTGACGCCCTTGTTGTAGGCACCGACCAGGAGGTGGGTGTTGACGACGTAGAACGTCTCCTGGGTGGCGTTGTCCTGCAGGTGCACCCAGTTGACCCACTTGTCCTTGGTCTTCTCGGTGCCCTTGCCGCCCCGCTTCTCGACCGTCTGGCCGGCGGAGAACGCGCGCTGCCGGCCCTGCTCGATGGCGGTGTACTTGTCGGTCCGGTAGAAGATCGGCACGGCGGTGCGGTCGGTGGTCATGGTGAAGCCGTTGGCCTCGGCGGCACGCAGGGCGGTCGCCCGGTCGGCCGAGCTGCCCATCTCCTGCAGCCCGAAGACGTCGCTGCCGGAGGTCAGCTCACGGATGCCGCCCGCGATCCCCTTCTTGGAGTTGCTCAGCAGCACGTTCCAGGTGGAGACCCGGATCTCGGACCCGGGCGGGGCCTCGACGCAGACGGACGCCTGGTCGGAGACGGGGGCCGACTCACGGAGGTAGGCCTTGTAGCTGCCCGAGTTGTAGACCGACCAGGGCTTCCAGGAACCACGTCCGTTGCCCTTGGTCCCGTCCGCGGCGTCCCAGACCTGGAAGGCCATCCAGGCGTTGTCCGCCGGGGTCTTCCAGCTCTTCGCGTCGAGCAGGTTCCCGTGCACCGAGTTGATCTGCCACAGGCCGTAGTTGCCGCGGGCGGCCTTGTTGACGGCGGTGGGGTTCCAGGACGACTCGGCCCCGGCGACCGCGGTCGCCATCGCGACCTGGTCCGCCGGGAACCACTGGGCGGCCGCCTTGGCGGCGGTGGCTTCGCGGGCGCTCTTGGTGACCGGCAGCACGCTGTTGGCGGCGATGCACGGCTCGTCCGGCGCGGCCACGGCCGGGAGGGGGCTGATCGTCTGGGCCAGACCGAAGAGCGGGACCGACAGCACGAAGGCGGTGGCCACGGAAGCGGCCGTCGTCCACCACGACCTGGTGACCGGATCAGGGCGTCCGCCAGTGCGGCGTGGTCTCCGCGCGGAAACCGCGCCGACCCTCGTCGTCGAACTGTCGCCCATGGTGCCTTCCTGCTTGGCGCGACGCCCCCCGACGGCCGCGCTCAGTGGCTCGGACGCGTCCGGGCCACTCACTCGTACGAGGATAGGCGATCCGCGTGCCGGACGGGTAGGAGAACCGAAACAATCCGCCGCCGTGCGGACTTCCCCGACGATCTGCTCGGGTTCGTCGGCTTCGCTCGATCTATAGACCGAGCAGAACCGACGAACCCGAGCAGATCCGGATCGGGCGTGGAATCCTCCGGCTGTCGACGGTCCCGGGACTCTGCCAGGATGGTCGGCCTGGGCGTCGTCGGCAGACGGGAAGCGCGTTGTACGGAATCGCGAGAAGTCCTGGGCTCCGCCCGTACGTGCCCTCCGGTCCGGGCTGACCGAGCGGCGAGACGATGACCAGCGGGAACGGCTCGGCCGAGCTCCTCGGCCGGGAGGAGCCTCGGCGCAGGTTGGCCGGTGTCGTCAGCAACGCCCGCAACGGCATCGGTGGCTCCCTCGTGCTCCGGGGCGACCCAGGCGTCGGCAAGACCGCGCTGCTGGAGGACACCCTCTCCTCGAGCCCGCTCGAGACCGTTCGGCTCAGCGGTTTCGAGGCGGAGGCGACGGTCGCCTTCGCCGGTCTCCAGCGGTTCGTGACACCGCTGGCGGCGCAGCTGGACACCCTGCCCGGTCAGCACCGTCAGGCCGTGTTGATCGCGACCGGAGCGATCGACGGACCACCGCCGGACCGGTTCCTCGTGGGTCTCGGCGTGCTGGGCCTGCTCGCCGAGGCCGGACAGCACCGTCCGCTCCTGTGCGCCGTCGACGACGCCCACTGGCTGGATCCCGAGTCGTTGGACGTGCTGACGTTCGTGGCGCGGCGGTTGCAGGCCGAGTCGGTGGCGCTGCTGTTCGCGAGCCGCAACGACCCGGCGATGGACGTCCGGCTGGCCGGTCTGCCCGCGCTGCGGCTCGGGGGACTGGCCCCGGGCCCGGCCGTCGCGCTGCTGAGCAGGTCCCTGGACTCCTCGATCGATCCGGTCGCAGCCGCCCGCATCGCCCGGGCCATAGGGGGCAACCCGTTGGCCCTGATCGACCTCGCCCACGAGCTGTCGGTCGCCGAGCTCACCGCCTCGAGCCTGGCGGACGAACCGCTCCCGGTGGGACATCGCCTCGTCGAGCACTACGTGCGCCAGGTGCGGCTGCTGCCGGGATCGGTCCGGACCTGGCTGCTGATCGCGGCCGCGGACTCGACCGGGAACCTTGAGCTGATCGGCCGGGCGGCCCGGCAGGTCGGCATCGCCGCCTCAGCGGGAGATGCCGCCGACCAGGCCCGGCTGGTCGATCTGGGCCAGGTGATCCGATTCCGGCATCCGCTGGTCCGCGCCGCGGTCTACAACGCGGCTTCGGGTACGGAGCGTCGCCGCGCCCACGGCGCGCTGTCCGCGGCGGCCGCCGACCTGGGACTGTCCGATCTCGAAGCCTGGCACGCCGCCAAGGCGCAGGTCGGGACGAATGCCGCGGTCGCCCGGCGGCTGGAGCGGGTCGCCGACCGGGCCGGTCAGCGGGGCGGCAACACCTCTCGCGCCAACGTGCTCGCCCAGGCGGCGGAGCTGACCCCGCCCGGTCCGCTGCGGAACGCCCGGCTGCTGGCTGCCGCGGAAGCGTCGCTGGCGGCCGGGGGTGCCCAGATCGGCCTGGAGCTGGTGAACCGACTCGACGCCGCCTCCCTCGATCCGGTCCAGCGCTGCCGTGCGGCGCTGGTGCGCGCGTCGTTCGCGCTGTTCACCCCGGATCCGGCCGAGCTGGTCTGGGGGACGGCCCGCCTCCTCGATGCCGCCGCGGCCGTGCACGACCTGGATCCGCTGCTGGAGCAGACGACGCTCCTCCGGGCGTTCGAGCACTGCCTACCGCCGGAACGGCTGCTGCGCGGCGTCACCCTCTCCCGGCTGGGCGAGCGGCTGCGGGACGGCGCCAGGGTCGCCGACGGGAGCGCGGCCGTCGTCCTGCGCGGGTTGGCCGCGCACATCCTGCTCCCGTACGCCGAAGCCGTACCGATCATGCGGCGAGCCGTGGAGCAGCTGCTGGCCATCGAGGACGACCGGGAGCTGCTCCGACTCGGTGCCGTGGGGGTGGCGCTCACCACCGCCTTGTGGGACCACCGGGGTCGCGACGCCTGCCTGCAGCGCGCCGCCGAAGCGGCTCGCGCGGCAGGTTCCCTGCAGCTGCTGGACACCGCCCTGTGGACCCTGTCCCTCGCTGAGCTGACCGGCGGCACCCCGGGACGGGCGGGGGCGTACATCGATCAGGTCCGGGAGCTGCGGCAGGCCATCGGCTACCCGGCTGAGCACGTGGTCAACGCGGCCTACCTGGCCTGGATCGGAGCAGCCCGCCCCCAGGTCGAGGCGCTCGCCGAGGCGATGCGCCAGGCCGGCTTCGGCGGTGTGCACGCCTCGGCCGTCGCCGCCCTGGCTCTCCGGGACCTGGCCGAAGGCCACTACCGCGACGCCTACCAGCGGCTGCGGCCGCTGATCGACGACCCGTTCCTGCAGGTCACGCCCCTGGAGTACCCGGACTTCGTGGAGGCCGCGGTCCGAGCCGGTCATCCGGACGAGGCGCTGCCGGTGGTGGGGAGGCTGATGGCGATGGCCGACGCCAACGGGTGGGCGTGGACCCGGGGAGTGGCGCTGCGCTCCCGCGCCCTGGTGGAGCCCGAGCCGGAGACCCTCTACGGCGAGGCCATCGAGACCCTGACCGGCGCCCGGCTCACCGTCGATCTCGCCCGGGCCGAGCTGCTCTACGGTGAGTGGCTGCGCCGCCGCAGACGTCGCCGGGAGGCGCGGGCGCAGCTGAGCAGTGCCCTGGGTCGGCTGGAACAGGCCGGAGCCACCGTGTTCGCGGCGCGGGCCCGCACCGAGCTCGAAGCGACTGGTCTGCGGCTGTCTGCCCGTTCACCGGACACGTCCGACCTGACGCCGCGGGAAGCCACAGTGGCGCGGCTCGCGGCTCAGGGCCGCACGAACGCGGAGATCGGCTCGACCCTCTTCGTCAGCGCGAACACCGTCGACTACCACCTGCGCAAGGTGTTCCAGAAGCTCGGCATCTCCTCCCGCCGGCAGCTGGCCGATCGTCTCGGCCGCGACGACTGACGATCCGTCCTCAGGACTACGAGCGGTACGTGGTTCGCGGACCGCCGCGCCGCCGCCAGGCTCGGATCACCACGAGCCGAGGAGGCGGCGATGCCGTACATCACCTGCGACGACGGTGCCCAGATCTTCTACAAGGACTGGGGCACCACCGGCACACCGGTCATCCTGAGCCACGGGTGGCCGCTGAACGCCGACGCCTGGGAGGCGGCCGCCCTGTACCTGGCCGCCCACGGCCACCGCGCGATCGCCCATGACCGGCGGGGGCACGGACGGTCGAGTCAGACCTGGTACGGCAACGAGATGGACACCTACGCCGACGACCTGGCCACGCTGATCGACACCCTCGACCTGAGCGAGGTGACCCTGGTGGGTCACTCCACCGGCGGTGGCGAGATCGTCCACTACGTGGGCCGGCACGGCTCCGAGCGGGTCGCGAAGCTGGTCCTGGTCTCCGCGGTGCCCCCGCTGATGGTCCGCACCGACGAGAACCCCGAGGGTCTGCCGGTCGAGGTCTTCGACGGGATCAGGGCCGGCGAGCTGGCCGACCGGTCGCAGCTCTACCGGGATCTGGCCGACGGTCCGTTCTTCGGCCACAACCGCAACAGCGACGTCTCCCAGGGGGTGCGGGACGCGTTCTGGCTGCAGAGCATGGCGTGCGGACACCGCGGCGCGTACGAGTGCATCGCGGCCTTCTCCGCCACCGACTTCCGAGGTGACCTGGCATCGATCGACGTGCCGACGTTGGTCATCCACGGCGACGACGACCAGATCGTCCCGTTCCCGGTCGGCGGGCAGCGCTCCGCCGCGCTCGTCGCCGGCGCGGTCCTGAAGGTCTACGCGGGCGGCGCCCACGGGCTGCCCGACACCGAACGTGAACGGCTGCACGCCGATCTCCTCGACTTCATCGACTCCTGACCAGCACGATTCCCTACTGTCCCTCGAATCAGGAAGGCCCGCTATGACCGATCCCTCCACCGCCGCTCCCGACACCGTCGTGCTCGTGCACGGACTCTGGATGACCCCGCGCAGCTGGGAGGGTTGGGTCGCGCACTACGAAGCCAAGGGCTACACGGTGATCGCGCCGGCGTACCCGGGCTTCGAGATCGAGGTCGAGGCCCTGCGCGAGAACCCCGACGTGATCGCGAACCTGACTGTGCCGGAGACGGTCGACCACCTGGCCGGCGTGATCGAGACCCTGCCGGCGCCGCCGATCATCATGGGGCACTCCTTCGGTGGCACGCTGACCCAGCTGCTGCTGGCCCGGGGTCTCGGCTCCGCCGGCGTGGTCGTCGACTCGGCACCCACCGAGGGGGTGAGGGTCACGCCCCTGTCCCAGGCGAAGTCGTTGTTCCCGGCCCTGAAGAGCCCGGCCAACCGGCACAAGGCGGTTGCCTTCACCCCCGAGGAGTTCCACTACGCCTTCACCAACACCCTGAGCGAGGAGGACTCGCGGGCGGTCTGGGAGCGGTACGCCATCGGCGCCCCCGGGAACTGGATCTGGGCGTACGGGTTGATCGCCAACTTCAAGCCGGGACATCAGGAGACGTGGGTCGACTACGACCAGGATCGGGCGCCGCTGCTGTTCATCGGCGGCGAGCTCGACCACATCATGCCGCCGTCGGTGAACCGCTCGAACGCCCACCACTACAAGAAGTCACCGGCAGTGACCGAGTACCACGAGTTCGCTGGCCGTGATCACTGGACCTGTGCGGCGCCGGGATGGGAGGAGGTCGCCGACTACGCGCTCGACTGGGCGTTGGCGCACGCGAGCACGGCGCACCTGAGCCGCGCGTCGAGCTGACGGCCGATCCCCCGGACGATCTGCTCGGGTTCGTCGGCTTCGCTCGATCTATAGACCGAGCAGAACCGACGAACCCGAGCAGATCCGGATGGGGCGTGGAGGTCGTCGCAGAACGAGTGCCGACGGCATCGTCTGGCTCGCCCGTCGACCCTGACACGCGGGGAACCGGGGTGCCGGTGGTGCCGCTGAGAAGATCGGGTGGAGGGATCACTCCGTCCGGCAGCCGCACGAGCGGCGCACCACCAACGGCATGTCGAACACCAGGTGCTCGGGCGTGGTCCCGCCGTGGACCACCGCGGCAACCGCCGCCTCGGCCATCGCCCGGGCGGGCTGCCGAGCCGTGGTCAGCGGGGGCGAGCAGAACCGTGACTCCTCGCTGTCATCGAAGCTCCCGACAGCGAGCTCGTCGGGGACGGCGACACCCAGCTCGCGGGCGGCGTGCAGGACGCCGATGGCCTGGCTGTCGGAGCTGACGAAGACGGCGGTCGGGCGATCGGCGCGGCCCAGCAGGCGCAAGCCGGCTTCGAAGCCACCCTGACGGCTGAAGGGCGTCCGCTCCACCACACCCAGCCGGCGGCCGGCCCGGGCGTGCGCCCCGATCCACCCCCGTTCCCGGCCGTCCGTGGCCGGATCGGCGGAGTCGCCGATGATCATGGCCACCGACGCGTGCCCGTGGACGTGCAGCAGGTGCGCGACGACGCGCTCCGCCCCGGTCGCCGCGTCCGGGCCGACGGTGGTGTGGCCGCGGCGCGACGACGCCTCGTCGATGAGCACGACGGGGATCCGCCGGCCCTGCCGCGACAGCTCGTCGATCTGACGCAGGCCGGAGACCCCGGCGATCAGGAGCCCGTCGATCTGCCGATCGCACAGATCGCGGACGCTCCGCTCCTCGACGCCCGGGTCGAACCCGGTGTTGCTGATCAGCACCGCGTACCCGAGGTCGGTGGCGGCCCGCTGGATCTGCCAGGCGTACTCGGCGAAGAAGGGGTTGGTGCTGTCGGGCACCACCAGGCCGATCGTCGTGGTGCTGCCGACCGCCAGCGCCCGGGCCGTGGTGTTGGGGCGGTAGCCCAACCGCTCGATGGCGTCCCGCACGCGGGCCGCCGTCGCCTCCGCCACCGGACGGGGTCCGTCGTTGACCACGTAGCTGACGACGGCGGTGCTCACGCCGGCCAGTCGAGCGACGTCGTTGCGGGTGACGGCGGTACGGACCCGAACGGGGTCACCTGCAGCCATGCTCCAACCTCCGACCGGGGTGCTCTACCCGAGCGAACAGTACACCTTTGCAGTTTCCCCAGAAGTCCTTCCGGGGCTCGAGGATCGGGGGTTGACGGCATTTATCTACGCGGGTAGCGTTCAGGTATCGCAGGGGGCCGCCGCCAGGCACGTCGACCTCCGACCACCACCACTCCAGCAGGGAAGTCACTGCCATGCCCTTCTCGATCGCCATGATCGGTGCCGGCCAGTTCGCCGGATCCTTCGCCCACCTGTTCGACCTCCACCCCGGTGTCACGAAGGTGTACGCCACGGACGTGGTCCCCGAGCGGGCCGACGATCTCGTCGCCCGCTACGGTCTGGCGGGCACGTTCGGCTCCTTCGACGACGTTCTGGCCAGCCCGGACGTCGATGCCGTCGCCATCTTCACCCAGCGCTGGACGCACGGGCCGCTGGTGGTGCAGGCGCTCGAGGCCGGCAAGCACGTCTACTCCGCGGTCCCGATGGCGATCAGCGCCGAGGAGATCGCCGCGATCATCGAGGCGGTCCGCGAGACCGGGCTGACCTACATGATGGGGGAGACCAGCCACTACAACCCGGCGGTGGTGTACGCCCGCGACATGATCGCCGAGAAGGCCTTCGGCCGGATCTTCTACGCCGAGGGCGACTACGTCCACGACATGGACCTGGGCTTCTACGACGCCTACAAGTTCTCCGGCGGCGACAGCTGGAAGGCCACGGCCTCCTACCCCCCGATGCTCTACCCCACACACTCCATCGGCGGCATCCTCGGCGCCTGGGACACCCACGCCACCAGCGTGTCGGCGATCGGCGTGGTCGACGAGCGGGGCGACGGGGTGTTCGACCGGGAGGTCAGCATGTTCGACAACGACTTCTCCAACGTGACCGGGCTGTTCGAGGTCGCCGGCGGCGGCTCCTTCCGGGTGAACGAGTTCCGCCGGGTCGGCTTCCCGTCCCACATCCGCGAGTCACGGTTCCGCTGGTTCGGCACCGAGGCCAGCTTCGAGGAGATGACCACCACCGCCTACCGGCAGGACAAGACCGGGGTCACCGACGTGTCGGAGCAGGTCGAGCCGCGCAAGGCGACCGAGGAGGAGCTGGCCGAGCTGACCGACGTCTCGCCGACGCTGCGGGACGCGTTCCTGTCCGGGTTGGCTCCGGTGCACGACGCCGGACGGCTGCCGGCCGAGTTCACCGGTGCTCCCAACGGCCATGAGGGTGCCCACCACTTCCTGGCCGACGACTTCGTCACCGCCGTGAACAACCGCACGCTGCCGCCGGTCAATGCCTGGCAGGCCGCGCGCTACACGCTGCCCGGTGTGTACGCGCAGGAGTCGGCCCGTCGGGGTGGCGAGCGCCTCACGATCGAGGACTTCGGCAACGTGACGGCGCTCAGTGAACTTCCCCGGTTGTGCTCATCGAAATTCCCCACCCGGAGGCATCTG
>NZ_BAAAYX010000008.1:0-11564 GCF_039536605.1 Microlunatus aurantiacus | reverse complement strand
CCAGAAGCAGCGCCACCATTCAGACAGACCCGCCCACCAACGCCGATCGGTGGATCGAGGCTTAGAGGTGGCGTTCACCTACTACGAGCAGACCCTCACCATCCATAAGGAGACCGGCGACCGGCGACCGAGTCCACCATCCGCGACAACATCGCCATGATCTACCGAACAGCCGAGTACCTGACCGCTGCAGCCGTCGACCTCGAACGCGCCGTCGCCGTCGACGACACCCCTCAGCATTGCGATCTCACCGGCGGCACCGCGACGCTGAACCAGGTCCACGCCGAGTTCCACGCCAGCCCAACGGCCACCACTCATGAACGAGCCAATAGCCCAAGTATTCAAGCGGCTCGTATCGGCGGAAGGTATGTACAGAGTCGCCAATACACGGTCTGCCAGCACGCGTTCAGCTTAGGGGCTGAGGTGACCGAGGCAGGTTGCTGGAGTTCCGTTGCTATCGCTTTTCGTGCCGTCGGGGCATGTCGCTCCTGTCCAAGCCACGTCCCGAACAGAAGCGCCGCCGAGATCAGCACCGGCGAGGTTAGCCCTCGTGAGGTTGGCCCCGTCCAGTGTCACACCGACCAGTTTGGCGTTGCGCAGGTCCGCGCCAGCCAGCTGAGCATCGGCCAAGCTTGCCGTGACTGGGCCGGGGTTGCTGGCCCACGCGAAAGCGGCCAGCCCGGTCGCGGCAATGAACGTGGCGGGCAGCAGCTTCCACAGAAGAGCCCGGAAGCGCCCAAGCAGCAGCTCGTACTGAGCCGTCTGGATCGTGGACTTGACGGCCGCATCCCACCGACGGAACTTCTGCTCGGCTTCCTCAGCCTCCTCAGGAGCCGTAACCGGGTGAGCAGAAGGGTCCTGTAAGGCTCGGCGTGCCGACTGCAGGTCGTCCCGAGCCGTCTCCCACTCAGTTTTCAGGGCAGAGAGGCTACCGACCACGGCGTCTGCAGCCAGAGGGATCTGCTCAGGATGATCAAAGAAGAACCGAATGTCAGCCCGCAGCGGCCCAACCCTCTTCTTGGCTAGCTGGCCGTTCACAGTCTTGACTGACCTGTCCCATGCACGAGCCAGGTCACCGAGAGGCAGCCCGATGGGCAGGAGGAGCCGGACCGCATTCCACAGGATGAACGCGATCGCCACGAGTGCGAGACCTGCTGCGACGACCGCAATCGGTAGCCGCGCGCAGCTGATCGAGGAGAAAGGTTTGCAGACCGGAAGACTGCCAATGTCAGACAGCTGGCTCCCAGCAATGACCGCTGCGCCAACTGCTGCCGCTGCGCCAAGGAGCCACTTACCTGCCTCGCGGATCTTGGTGGAGGACTCGCTATAGGGCTCGCTGGCTCGGTCGTCAGCCACGGTTGATCAACGCTCCGTCTCCCCCAGATCATCGGCCCGCCCGGCCGCTGAGGTATCAGGGTGATGGTCTGCCGTGTGCCCCGCGCCTGGGTCGGTCTCTAGTCCGCGCTCGTGCTCTTCTTGAAGTGACGGTCCCAGCCACGGCCCAAGAATGGGATCGGACTGTTTCCGAGGCTTAGGGGGCGGTTCTTCGGCTGTTGCGTCAGTCATCATTGCGTCCATCTCGGTCGAAACTGCTGCAAGTGTGCCGGGTGCAGTAAGGCGTGTCCAGACTCGGCCCTACAGTCGTGGTCCGATGAGCCACGAGGACCTCGCAGTTCTGCGCCCGACTAGACCCACGCTCATGGCTTGGCTTCAGAAGAATCTAAATCATCAATGCGGGGGTGGTCGTCGTAATGGCGAGTGAGGCTGAGCTCGAAGAAGTATTTCGGCTAGCTGAAGCCGCCAGCATCAGCGGGATCGTCGCCGACGTCGGCGACCGCCTAGCCAGCAGCTGGCTGGTGGTGTCCAGGTTCCGGGAAGTCCAGGCCCTGACAGACCGCTCCTTACAGGTTCAGACAAGCCCCTCGACGCTGCTCTACGCCGGCCGGGCGTTCAGTGCTACCGGGAACCGGACCGCCGCCCTCACCTGCTTCCAGCAGGCCCTCCCCCTTTCCCGAGAGATCGGCGACCGCGCCAGCGAAGCCGCCGCCTTGAACAACATCGGCGGCGTCCACCGCCGCCGAGGGGAGTTGCCGGCCGCCCTCACCCACTACCAGCAGGCCCTCACCCTCTGCCGCGAGGTCGGCGACCGCGCCGGCGAGGCCACCACCTTGAACAACATCGGCATGGTCCACCATGACCGCTGGGACCTGCCGGCCGCCCTCACCCACTACCAGCAGGCCCTCACCATCCGCCGCGAGGTCGGCGACCGCGCCGGCGAGGCCACCACCTTGAACAACATCGGCGGCGTCCACCGCCACCGAGGGGAGCTGCCGGCCGCCCTCACCCACTACCGGAAGGCCCTCACCATCCGCCGCGAGGTCGGCGACCGCGCCGGCGAGGCCATCACCTTGAACAACATCGGCCTGGTCCACCGCCGCCGAGGGGAGCTGCCGGCCGCCCTCACCCACTATCAACAGGCCCTCACCATCCGCCGCGAGGTCGGCGACCGCGCCGGCGAGGCCATCACCTTGAACAGCATTGGCGGCGTCCACCGCCGCCGAGGGGAGTTGCCGGCCGCCCTCACCCACTTCCAGCAGGCCCTCACCATCCGCCGCGAGGTCGGCGACCCCGCCGGCGAAGCCACCACCTTGAACAACATCGGCAGCATCCACCACAACCGCGGGGACCTCCCGGCCGCCCTCACCCACTACCAGCAGGCCCTCACTCTCTGCCGCGAGGTCGGCGACCCCGCGGGCGAAGCCGTCACCCGCTACAACATCGCCATGGTCTACCGAGCAGACGGGAACCTCACCGCAGCCGTCACCGAGCTCGAGCACGTCGTCACCATCGAACGCGCCATCCAGCACCCCGACCTCGCCGACGACACCGCCACACTGAACCAAGTCCAAGCCGAACTGCAGAACTCGCGAGCAGCCGGTAGTTCACCTGACGAAGTGGTGTAAGAGATAGAGTCGGCTACCACCCAGAGTGGTTCAACAGGCACAGGTTTGTCCCGGCGAGGAACTCATTGCCGACCCTCCCACGCGGACCTGTTTACAGTTCTGGGCATGCCTGCCCTTTCGTCGAGTGGCTCGGTCGCCTTCGACACGCTGCGTGACCGTCTTGCCAGCGACCACCATCTTCGCGGGGAGCTGGAGAGCGCACTGGACCTGAACGTCCGCCGGGTGAACCCGACGGACCGGGCGAACCGGTTCGGCTCGGGCGCAGCCGGCGAGTGGATTCTTGCTGCAGCGGCCTACGCCGCAGGTGTCCTCACGGTCCCTGGTGGCCACAACGCGAACGGCTTCGGCCTGCGAGACGACGCCCGCGGGCTCTGGTCTGTCAAGACACCACCAAGAGATCGGACTTCCGGCTCACCAACGGCATCGGAGGGGCAGGCGCAGGATTCGCCGACCCGTCGTGTTCCTCTCCCCCTGCAGGACGCGGCAGATGTTCCAGAACAAGGTGCCGCGGGTCTCGCTCATGCCGTGCTGGAAGCCGGACTTGAAGAACGGCTGGCAGGGGAAGCCGGCGGCGAGGACGTCGGTGGGCGGGACCAGCATCTGGTTCGTCGTGAGGGGGACGATGCGCCGTCGACCCGCTGCAGTTTCCGGTCGGCGGCGTCAGCGGCCGGCAGCCAGTTCGCTTCGTACACGGCGGCAGCCGCCCGGTCGATCTCGCTGACGAACCAGCACTCACCCCCCAGACCAGCCAGGGCAGCGTGGAAACCCCCGACCCCCGCGAAGAGGTCGACGAAAGAGAAGGTCACACACCAAGCTCAGATACCATCGGTCATATCTGCGAATCGACGCGCAGCCGCCCAGAATGCGGCTTCACAGTCCCTCTCGGCGCCACTCGGGCAGTCAGTTGCTGCCGGTCCCGTAGCCGACTGCACTCGCCTCTGCCGACCAGTCCGGCGGCCGTCGGCTCATGTACCTGTGAACCCGGGGCAAGGTTCTCGGGTCGAGCCGGTTCGGGTCAGCGTTCGATTCCCGGGTCAGAGTCCAGGGGCCGGCGAGGCGGCTCCGTTGGAGGGCTTGGACGGCGACCTGTGCTCTCGGCCGCCGGCGTCGGGAATCCGGCCTGTCGTCGGGTGACCAGCTCGCGTATCTGGGTGTCGCTCAGCGTGGGGGCCCTGCCCGCTGGACGTGTCGCGGCGGAGCCGCTGGTGCAGTGTGCTGGGCCCATGCGGTGCACCGTGTCTTGACGCCTTCCAGCCGTGCTGGGGTGACGCCGTACCGGGAGACCTGAGCGGGCAGCAGTCGGCTCGCAGCGGCGAGCTGCTGGGCGAACATGCCGACATCGAACCCAGGGTCGCGCTCGGTCGCAGCGGTGACCAGCTGCTCGTCGTCGAACCGGCCAGACCCGCGGATGGCGTCCACGTCGAGGTAGTTGCGGGCCTCCGCCCTGCTGTACAGCGCGGACACCTTGTTACCGACCGCATCGGCCAGGCTCAGCACCGGCCCGACCTCCAGCCGCACACCGGGTCTTCCCCGCGCCGGTCCACCCCGAGGTCGACGTCGACCTGGAGGCCGTCGGCAGTGGCCACTTGCAGACGGGCGTACTGCGGTGCTCGGCGACTGTGGTCGACGGCGAACCAGCTCCACCTCGAGCCAGGACGTGACCGCGTTCAGCGCCACCGTGGACGCGATGACCGAGTGGCTGGGGGTGAACAGGTCGACGTCCTCGGTCAGCCGGTCAATGGTGCCGTGCTCGCGGATCGCACCAGAGCCCGCCAGGGCGAACCCCCTGCACGCTCGTTAGAGCGACCCGGGCGACGCGCGCTGCACAGAGACGGCACGGTCCGGCGCCGGAGAGTCCTTGGTCACGAGAGCGGCCGACGCCGGCCGAAGCTCTGAGAACCGGGACTCCCACATCTCACGCACGCGCCGGTCCAGCATTATCTCCGGCCACCCCGCCGTCAGCCGGTTGCGGTGAAGCACGCTCGTCAGGTCCTCAACAGTTCCCTCGGCCAGCACCGCCTGGTACGCAAGCGCTGTCCCGCCCGGCTCGTCGAGGTCGACGAACGAGCCCCCCGGCGCCACAGCACCGAGTGCGACAGCTCAACCACACCGCCGCCAGGCCCTCGGAGCTGATCCAGGTCGTCGACGACCGCGTACGGCTTCAACATCACGGAAGAACACCCGCCTGGACGGGCTGCTCGGCTAGCCGACTGACCAGGCATGGTGGACCTCCCCTCGTGACTCCACAAAAGGTACAGACGGCACCCATCGTTTTGGTGATGAGTTTCGGTGTCGGCTTCCGCCTGCCGGCAGCCGAGGACCGACGACGAGCTTCGGTCACCAGAAACGAACGATTTTGGGCCGGCTACAGATCGGCGCCTCTGGCAGCGATACCCGCGTAGCAATCTGCATTCCGACAGCACCAACACAGGAGCCCCTTGGTGGGTACCGGGTTCGGCAGGTCTCGAGCAGAATCACGGAAAGCGTCACAAACGCACGTCTCTGCGTCGCGTTCGGTCAGTTTGCTACGGCCCAATGCTTTCCTCGTCGCCTCAAACTAATGTCTTGAGCTTCGGCTACGGGCAGTGCATAGTCGGTGTGTCGACGCGACGGGGGTTTCTGTGTGAGTGAAACACGTGCGGCAGTGCTGGAGCAGCAGCCGACGACTTCGACCGACGCGCTGCGCCGAGGTTCACATGCCCTTGTTGCTGGTGGCCGGCAGCGCCTCAGGGCGTCTCGGCCGCGGTTGGCACCGCCTGCAGGACAGCGGGGGCTTCAGTGGCTCGACTTCGCCCGCGAGCAGCCCCACTCCCTGACCCTGAGTGCGCTCGAGGCCGTCACGCAGCGGCTCACGTTCCGCAACCGGCTCGGGCTGGCGTTGACGATCGCACAGTCAGCGACCCGCCTCGACCCTCTCCGTGAGAGCGCGACACGGGTGTTCAGCGGGATCCATCTCCGTGATGGCAACTCGGCGGCGGCGTGGACGGAGTACCGCCGGCCGCAGGCCCAGCTGCACGTCGAGACTGGGTCGCTGACGAGCCCGAGCGTGACGTCGCTCGTTGCAGAGATCCGCATTACCTCAGATGCAGTCTTGGCGGACATCGCGACCAGCCAGACGACGTCTCGTCCTACGCGGGCCCGGCCACGCCGATGACCTTCCACGAGGGACCTGCGCAGCTTGCCAACAGGCACGGTGATTGCACGCTGTCTGCGGGGAGACGGACGAAGCACTGGGCGGTCCGGGTCGTAGTCATTGGTGCCGTCGTCAGCACGCTCGTGACGTCGGTGTCAGCTGGTACCTCCGCTCACGCCTTCGCACTCGAATTCCACGAGGAGATCACCTATCAAGGGCTGGGCTCCTCGGTTCCCGCGTCGACCGTGACCAGCCCGTTCGTGCGTGAGCCGCTGCTGTCTGTCATCGACGCCCAGCACGACTGGATGGACAAGGGGTTCCCCTCGGCCCGCCGCGGTGACGATGAGAAGCATTTCGACGACTGCGAGTTTGATGGCTCTGCTGAGTTCATCCGGGACAGATATGCGGGGACGCTGGCGAAGCTGGACGCCTACGACGTGTGGGGGGCAGCGACCGACTTCGGGCGAGGTCTGCACCCTGTGCAGGACTTCTACAGCCACTCCAACTGGGTCGAGCTTGGGTTCCCCAGGTCGGACAACCCCCGGACCGGCGCCGTCGAGGTGGCAGTCTCCGATCTTGTTGACCTGAGCGGGTCGAGCCGGTCACTGGACCAAACCTGGTTTGCTCCCGCCGGGGGGGCTGTGGTGCGCGACGACATCCTCTTGGGTGGGGATGACTGGGATGCCATACCGGGCGACTGGTCGATCGAGCGCAACGGTGCTGGCCGGTTCGTCCCGGTGCTTCTGGACGCGAAGGGCTCCCCTCGAGGCCGACTCCTTGAGACCGGTGAAAGTAAGGGGCTCTTTGGAACCCGCATCTTCGCCGACAGCGAGTGCGATGTCACCTCTTGGCGCTGGCCCCCGTCGGATGCCTACACCGGGATCAAGCACGAAAACTTGAACAAGGACTCACCGACGTCCGGCGCCTCAGACGTCCCTGTGGCTGAGCGCCGGCTGAAGCATGCTCGGGCGAAGGCGCTAGCGACATTGCAGACCGGCTACGAGTGGTGCCGCTTGGTACGTGACGCCCGACGCGTCAACCGTGACGGGCTCCTGGTCTCGATGTGGGTAAAGGCGGGCGGGAATCCGCATCCGCCGGGGACCCCATGTAGGCAGGCGGTGCCGGGGCCGCAGGCGGTGACCGTGACGATCGAGTCCGTGCGGATCATTCACGCCGGCGACTCCGATGGGACCGCCGGAGAGGTTCAGCTGGCGGCCGTCCTCTACGACGACCCGCAGAACTTCAGGCGGTCGGTCCACACCACCAACCGTGGTGGTCGGGTCAGTATCGTCGACGGCAGCTTCATCCCTCGAGGCCAGCTGCCGGGGCCCATGACGCTCTGCTTGCCGAAAGGAACGCGTACGTCGTTCACTCTCCACGCATGGGACAACGACGATGCTGCCGGAGAGCCGTTCAGCGACGAGTTCGACAATGCAGGCGACGATCCTGACGACATCATCCAGGGAGTCCGTCGCGACTTCGGCGACCAGTTGCCGGTCGGTGTACAAGTTGCCGAGTCCAGCGACCTTCAAGTCAGCTACCGCGTCTCGCGGACCGCGGGGGCTGCCACCGCTTGTCCGTTGGAAAGTAAACAGTGAAGGAGAAACGGTATGCCAGTAGCGCTGGAAGCGGACTTGGAAGAGCCCAGCTTGCCGTTCCAGGCGAGCATCGCAGGCACGGGGACCGCCACCCCGGCGCCGCCGGTGGAACCCGGTGACCTGCCTGTAGTCATTGCTGTCCGGCTCAGGTGGCATCGGAGGTTCAGAAAGGACCGGACCCTCCACTACCGCGAAGAGGAACTGGCCTCCGGGAGCGTGCAGCTCGGCGTCTACTACAAGCTCAAGCCGCACGAGCGCAAGACCGTCTTCGTCGAAGTGATCAACAAGAAGACCGGCCACAAGGTCCAGTCCAACCGGGTGACCTTTGAGGGTCAGCCAGACTTCCCTTCAGGCTAACTTTCCGGAATCCGAGCCTCTCCGGGAGGCTGCTGCCGGTGACGACCGTGCCTGGGCTGGCCGGGGATGGGGCTAGTGCTCGATGCTGACCCTCACGCCTGGATCCACGCCCGTGAGGGAATGGGCAGGGACTTCGAGAAGGGCGTCGACGGGCGCGGGCGACGTCCAGCGTGGACACGCGTTCTGGTCGAGCTCGAGGCAAGGAGTCACTGTGTCGACCGCTAGGACCTCGCTGTCGATAATCCAGGCGATGTCGAGCTTGATCGTCATGCCGGCCATCCAGACCTGCTGCTCGCCGCGGCTGCCGAACTGAAACAGCATGCCGGTGCCGGCGGGCACGCTCTCGCGGTTGCCGAGACCTTCACGCTGTTGTTCGACGGTCTGGGCGACTTCGACCCGGTACGTGAGGGGTCCGATGGTGACGGTGGCGTAGGTCGGCTCAGGGCTGGGCGGTGAGCAGCCGACCACGGCGATCAGGACGGCGAGCAGAGCGGCCACGGTCAGGCGTGTCCGTTGTCGCACGCACTCCCCCACTCTCGAGCTGCTGCTGGTCAGCGGCGCTTGCGGCCCTTGCCCTGGTGCTCGTCGCCGGTCTTGCGGAGCTGGTCGACGATGTCGTCGGTGGTCATGGTGGCGGCAAGCCGTTCGAGAGCGAGCCGGACGATGGCGCTGCGGGAGATCGCGATGCGTGGCCGGCTGGTCTTGCCGGCGTGGGTGATCTCTTCGAGGTACAGGCGTCGCTCGCCTCGAGGTAGATCAACATCTTGATTGTTGGCTCCTGCACAGGCCGACTCCCCTGCCACACTCGTCGCCACGGGCGTCGGCTTCGGGGTCGGGACGGCCGCGGTCGCCGGCTCCGGCTCGAAGACGGGTGCCGCGGCCTCGACCGCTGCCGGTTCAGCTGCGAGCTCGGCGACCTGGACGGGGTGGCGCGGGGGGGGTTCCGCGGGGTGGGAATGCTGCGGCTGCGGCTCTTCCGCATCTCGTCGAGCATGCTGAGGCCGTCAGTCATTGACGTACTCCTTCACGAAGGCGGCGAGCGACCGCATGGCAGTGGCAACGGGCTGGAGAGCTTTGCCGGGTGGGTCTTCGCTGGTAATGGCCATCCGCTTCTTGCGGGTCCCGACCGCCAGGGCGGCGGGGGGTGAATGCGTCGACCGACTTCCACCACAGCTTGGACACGCGGCGATGCTTTCACGGATGCCGGCACGGGACCCTCGTGCGATGCAGCGCACGGGTGCTTTGGCAGGCTCAGTGCAGCCGCTTGGTGAACATGAGTTCGGGGTCGTTGTTGAGGATGATGCTTGTTCCCTGCTGCACAGGCACCCCGTCGAGGACGACGCCGGCGCCGTCGGGCACGTAGCCCCGCTTGACGTACATCCGTTGAGCGGTGCCGTAGTCGGAGAACAGACCGACCCCGAGGCCAACGACACTGGAGAACCGGGCGACGCGGCGCTCGGCCTCGTCCATCAGCGCGGTTCCGATGCCCGCTCGTTGGCGGTTGCGTAAGACGCTGAAGTCGGCGATCTCTGGGATGCCGGCCGCCGCGAAGGGCAGGTAGTTCGAGCGTGTCTTGATCAGCACGTACCCCGTCACCTCAGACTCGACGGAGGCGACCACCATGTCGAGGCTGCCCTCGGATACTCGCCCGAAGTAGTTTTCGAACAACACTCGAGGCTTCGGCCAGCTCGCGAACGCGGTAGCAAGGACATCGATGTCCTCCGCTCGCACCGTCCTTGTGTCTGCCTGCACCAGCGGGAACCTACCGGTGAAGGACCGCAGGATCTAACCCTTTAGCCGACCGGTATGCGGGTGCGCCGAAGAGGGAGGCAGGTGTCTCACACTCCACGCTCAACCCACCCTCGGTGAGAACGCCTGTCCTACGGTGACTTGGGTGACTAGGACACGGTTCCGGACGGCAGTTGCGGTGTACGGCATCCTGCGCGCCGGCACCTGCGTGCTGCTCATGCGCAGAGCGGGATCTGGGTATCACGATGGCGAACTGAGTCTGCCGGCCGGTCACCTCGACGGCGGCGAAGACGTTCGCACCGCCCTGGTGCGCGAGCTGGCCGAGGAACTCGTGGTCGCCGTCGACCCCGACGACTGCCGCCTCAGTGCCACCGCCCATCGCGCGCCCGAGCATGCTGACGACGACGAGTACGTCGACTTCTTCTTCACCATCGACCGGTGGATCGGTACCCCAGCGATCGGTGAGCCGACCAAGTGCACTGAGTTGGTCTGGGCAGACCCGCAGCAGCTACCTCCTGACGTCATCGACTACGTCAAGCGCGCCCTCCAGGCATGCGACCAAGGCGAGCCTCTGGTGCTCGCCGGCTGGGACACGCGGTCTCCGTAGACGGACCGTCCAGCGAGATCAGGGGCTGCTGAGTGTCGGTCGGTGCCTGTGCCGTGCCGGCAAGCCGTGGTCAGTAGCCTCAAGGTGTGGCAGGAGCGGGCGTGCTGGTCCGGAAGGCGGTGCTAGGCGACGAGGCGGGTATCGCCCGTGTGCATGTCGCTAGCTGGCGCGAGACGTATGGCGACCTGTTCGACGAGCGCTTCTTCGGCGAGGAGATGCTCGAACGGCGACTGTGTTTCTGGAGGGACTATCTCCAGCTGAGTCCGCGTCCGGGCCGGATGGCGGTAGCAGTCGACGCAGGGCACATTGTCGGATTCGCCAACGCCGGGGACTCAGTCGGCCAGGACGCTGAGCACGGGAACCCAGTCGCTTGCCCTCTCACACTGTTCTCGATCTACCTGATGGAAGTCGGACACGGCACAGGCGTTGGACAGCAGCTCCTCGACGCCATCATCGGCCAGGAGCCTGCGCAACTGTGGGTGCTGGGGGCCAACCACCGGGCGATCGCGTTCTACCAGCGCAACGGCTTCAAGTTTGACGGTGCCGAGTCGACCGACGCGGCCAACCCAGCGCTCGTCGAAAAACGAATGGTTCGCTGAGCGACCGGCGTTAGAGGTTCGCTCGGGATCGGGGTTAGGTAGCGTTCCGCTCGTGCGCGAGGGTGGAGGGCTGGTTCGTCTGGCGTTCGGTGCTCATCACTGGTTGGCGACGGGCTAGTGGACGGCAATGTCTTATTCGCGGGATTAGGCCTTCTTGGAGCGGGTCTGCTCCTCCTCGTCGTTCGCATGGTGCTGAACAGGAGGACAAGACCTGCTGCGCACCCGGCTCGCCGTCGGATGAGAGCGATTGGGTACCTACTTCTGGCTGCCGGCATCGTTCTGGTTGCGTACTTCTACATCGCAGCTGCGCTGATGGCTCCGGTGACGCCCGTTTAACTTCGCTCATCTGAAGCGTGGCACAGGTCGAGGCACGCTCAGTGAGTATCTGTCGCTGACTGAGCTCGCAAGCCCCACTCGATCAAGCACCCGAGCACGGACGCTAACTGCAACGCGCCGGTGTCCCCTGCGGACAATCTCGCGCACGTTGCCGGGCGCTTAGCCTCAATCCACCGATTGGCTTGGGTAGTTGATCTTGGTTTGGGGTTGGCCCGGTTACTG